>CAZWLD010000013.1:0-53637 GCA_964634685.1 uncultured Anaeroplasmatales bacterium | reverse complement strand
GGCTAGTCAATATTAGGCTACAAGCCTACTATTTCTCAATAGTGGGTTATTGACTGCTACCTCTCTCCTATAAAGATCTTTATTTCACCCTTTAAAAACGCTAAAGCAAATTCCGTATCATTATTATAAGATTTTCTAAGGTCATCGAGCTCATCATAGATAGGACAATCGCCGCACATATATTCATCAAGTGGACCTTCACAAAATAATAAAGAACACATCGGATTCTCATATCGATTAATAAACCAATCATCCTGATGATATTCGAGCATTTTCTTTAAATCACCCTTTGCATACTCTAGGCAATATGCTTCTAGATAATTATTTATTCTTTTTCGATATTTATTGATTTCTTCAATTTCCCAGTTAATATAGGGAATAATTTGATATTCATATTCCTCTAGTGATATTTCTCCATTTATAGTATCAACCTTTTCACCTAGAACCTCTTCTAGCTCAGAAAGAGTTACTTTTTCCATTAATATTATTTTCTTTAATAAATCATCGGAAAGATAATAAGGATCAAAACTAAAATCACAAGCCTTTAATAGATCTATTAAAGGGTCAATGCGATCTCTTATATTTAATTGGCAAGAAGCTATTAATACTTCTAGCTTATTTTCATAGTCGCAAACTTCTATTTTCCTTCCATCAGAATATAGTATTTTATAATAATTGCCTTTACTAGATGAATAATATTCTATTCGATTATTAAATGTATCTTTAATAATCTTTTCCGTATTATATTCCTCAAAATAAGGACAATACTCACTATCAAATGGCTCTCTTTTATGCCTTTTATTGCACAAAGGACATGGTTTATTATTGACAAAATAATCATCTATTCTCTTTAATACTTTTTCTCTATTATCATTAGTTTTCTTTAAATACGTGTCAATTGCTAATTCTTTTAAAGATGATAATTCCTTATGTGATTGTAAAAGATGGTTAAGATAATCGATTTCATTATCAAGATTACCCTCTATATTTCCATATATGTTAAGTAAATCTTCTTTAGTTACTTCATTAAGAGAAAAAAATAATTTTGCCTTTTCCTCATTTTCTCTCTCTTCTATATTTAGCCTCTCTAAACAGAAGCTAAGATGTCTATTATATCCGACCTTTTTATTCCATATATGTTCTAAGATAATAATTAATTTTTTAAAATCATCAGTGATTTTTCTTTTTCCATTTTCTTTATTAAGAATAGTTACAGTATGCGTTGAAGAACTATTAGTTTCAAACACACTCTTTCTTATAACGATTTTCATCTTCTCACTTCCTCGTAAAAATTTTTAAATCTAGGATAATGTTTTTATTTTATTATAACTAAAAGAAAAAACTTTCTCAAGATATTTGACTACATAATCACCACATATTTTAAGGAAGCTTTATCAAAAAATTTGAATATATTAATTTAAAAGAATTACATATAAAATGACGTTCTACACTAAGACTATATACTAATACAAAAAAAGACCACAAATTAATGTGATCTTATCTTTTATTATTTGATTTTCTGTTACAAGGACAATAAATTACTCTTTAACGAATGGTAATAATGCCATATGACGAGCACGTTTGATGGCAACTGCTAACATTCTTTGATATTTAGCACTTGTTCCAGTTACACGACGAGGTAAAATTTTACCGCGGTCTGTAATGAATTTCTTTAATAAGTCAACATCCTTGAAATCAATTTTAGTCATCTTATTTTGTGTAAAGTAACAAACCTTACGACGTTTTTTATTACGTTGTTGTTGCATTATGTATTCCTCCTTTTAAAATGGTAGATCATCTTCAGAAACATTAAGTTTCTTGCTAGATTCGAATAATGGATCTTCTACGCTTGATTCTGCTGGTGAATTATAGCTATTGGCATCGCCTTCACTTCTAGTATCTAAAAATTGAACTGAATCGCATACAACCTCAGTTATATAACGGCGATCTCCACTAGTTTCATAGCTACGATTTTGAATTCTTCCTTCAACACCTAGTAAAGCACCTTTTTTTACATACTTACCTAGATTTTCAGCTTGCTTACGCCAAGCAACACATTGAATAAAATCAGTAGTTTTTTCTCCTGAAGTATCAGAAAATAAGCGTGGAACTGCTAGAGTGAAAGTTGAAACAGCATTATTTGAGGTTGTATATTTAACCTCTGGATCCTTGGTAATACGACCAACTAAAATAACCTTGTTAATCATTTCTTTTTACCTCCTTATTCTTCCTCTGATACAATGATATCACGAATTACAGTTTCAGTAATACGGATAACACGACGGTATTCAGCAACTGCCTCATTGTTAGCTTCTACTTCCATCCATACATAGTAACCTTTACGGCAACCATCGATTTCATAGGCTAAATCCTTTAAACCGATTTCCTTAAGAGCTAAAACTTGGCTTGCACGGCTTGTGAAGATTCCTTTGATATCTTCAATAACCTTTTTAACACCTTCAGCATCTACAGTTGGACGAATGATATACATAACTTCATATTTTTTCATTCTCGACACCTCCTTATGGTCTAATGGCTCTTTCGAGCAAGGGCTATTTCGCATAGCAATTTATTTTATCATATAATATATCTAATTGCAAGTATTTTTTTACGATTTTCAATCATATGAAATCACAAAAAAAGAGTAAGATATTTCCTCTTACATCTTTTTTCTTTGAATAAACAATTCCAAACTAGAACAAATGGCAAGTAAAACATAAACAATAATATATAAAATGCCTTTTACATTAATCACAAATTTAAATTCTTCTCCTAGTGGACCATATGTACCATTATAAAGATTTGCCAAATGCATATATCCTTGAATAATAAACACAATTCCTAATAGTGCCAAAATAACATTAACAATTCTGGCCCATTTTTTACACACAAGCGAAAACCCTATGCTTAAAACCGGAATAACCAACAAAAAAATCGGCCAAATATTTCTGATATATTCAATATCCCAATCACTATTACCAAAGGTCATGACAAATGCCGAAATTCCAATTTTTCGATTACTTATTCCAAGATGCTCTCGAACCATAATTAATTCCGAATAATCAAATAAAAAATAATAAAGTATCGCCACTACCAAAAGCGCTAAAATAACAACATTAACTAAAGTTAATCTTTTTTTCAAAAACTCCATCTACTATTCTCCTTATCTCTTATAAAAATTTTCTTTTAACATAACCTTCATATTAATAAAAATACCACCAACAAAAATACATAATTCAGAAATATAGATCCACATAAAAGAGACCAACAAATCTAAACTAAAGAATTGAGAAGGCTCCCGACCAAATAATATTGGTGTAAGCATTCGATACAACAATACAGATATTAATAATGATAAAAACAATAAAATTGACGTAAATAAAACAGCCATCAAAATACTAGCAAAAACGATTCTTTTCTTCGTAACTCCCAAAATATTTAATAATGAAAAAAATCTTCTGCTTTTCTTCATTTGCAATCTAATTAAAATAATGGAATTTATGATAACTGCCCCAAATAACAGTAATAAGAAAACCATAAATATTTGGCTCATAAAGGCATTTTGATTTTCAATCGTTGATAATTGCTTTTGATATTCTAAACCATAATAGGTTCCTTGAACAGAACTATCTAATTCCTCTATCACATTATGATTGTTAAAGGAATCGAAAAGAATCCTTGTTCTGTTAATGGAATCTTCATAATTAAAGCTATCATCGCTAACAACAACATCAACATCGGAAAATTCTTGAAACCCATCCTTCTCAATTAAAAGGTTCCTTGAGAAAATTCCAACTATGACCTGATTATTCAATAAATGATTTTTTTCATCAACTTCCAAGCTAATGCTCTTTCCTAATAGCTCATAGTACTGTATATCCATAATATAAGCTATATATTGTGCAAATTCTTTAGAAATTAAAATTTCACTGTCATTATTTATTTCTTGGCCGATAAAATCTTTTTTCAAAAAATTGTTCAAGGAAGAAGGTATCTTATTGTTATAAAATGATAAAAAGCCACAAGATATATTCGCAACATAATCATTATCTTGAACCCTAAGGTGAGAATTTAAATACAATTTCTTATCTAACTTATGATAAGAATAATAATCATATTGATGGATATTTTCATAATCATAGACACTACTATCATATTCGTAATAATTATAACAAAGATTATCCTCCACAAAATTTTCCCCATAAATTTTATTATCAATTATAAAAACAAAGGATAAAAGAAAGAACAGTGAGATAATAAATATATTTAGACCAATCCGACAAAAGAAGGTCCAATTCTTTTTCATATATCGATAAGCTAGAATCATACCTCACCCTCCTTTACATAATCAATCACATTTACTTTACTAATGGAATGATTAATAATCCTTCCGCCAATAATAAAAAATGCTATGATATAAAAAACAAGGATTAACAAAGGCAAATACCAAAGCATATGAAAATAGATTCTCTTATCAAAAATTAATATCGAATAATCCGAAAAATATATTAAAATAAGCTTCGCGATAAAACCACCTAAAAAGAGCGATATAAAGCCTAATCCTGAAAAATATCCTATTTCCATAATAAACAAATCATTATTAGATAATCCTAACATCTTAATTAATGATAATTGCTTACTATTATTAATAAAATGGTGATTAATAAAATTAATAATTGATAAAACAAGATAGCCAAAAATTAAGATACAAAGAAAAATTAGAATCACTTGAATAGACTTAATATTATTATATAATGCCAAAAGGCCGTAATCGTTAAAATCTGAAAGATCAATATTTTCTTTAGCAAATTGATAAAAATTATGAACTTCATCATAATTCCTTAATTCTACTTCCATCATACCAACAATGCTGGAATTGAAATATTGAAAATCGATATATAAAGCATTATATTGAAGATCGGAAATTAAAATATCAAAGCAATATGTCTTTTCACCAATAGTAACATTAACTACTTCACCCTCAATAAGGCCCATTTTTTCGCTATAGTCCTTGCTTATATAGCAATGTGATTTATCGCTTAGCGAACTAAAGCAAAGCGGACTATCGATTATTTCGTCATCAACTGATATTGAAATATAAATATTTTGATTCGAATTATTTGGTAACACAAAATAATCGAAATCGAAATTTATTTTATCTAAATCAATTTCCTGCGTCCAAAACACTAACCGAAAGCTCTCATTTATCATCGTTTTAAAATGATTTGGTAGGGTTAAAGAAATCGACATAAAAACGACAATTAAGGAAGATAAAAGCATTAAAAACAAAGAATAAATAATCATCTCAAAAGCTCTTCTTTTAGCTAAAAGTCTTGATAGCTTAAATGACATTCAATTCTCCATCCTTTATTTCGATACAATAATCCGCCAATTTAGCATATTCAATATCGTGAGTAACATAAATAATTAAAACGCCCTTATTTGAAATGCTCTTAAGAATTGAAAAGACCTTATCTCCATTAACTCGATCTAGATTTCCTGTTGGTTCATCACATAAAAGAATGGAAGGATTATTTACTAAGGCTCGAGCAATCGCAACTCTCTGCTTCTGCCCTCCCGATAAGTCTTTTACTTTTTTATCCTTTTCATTTTCTAAATCTAATTCCCTTAACAAAGCTTTTATTCGCAAAGAATAATTTTTTTCCTTAGCAATTAATAGAGGAATTTCAATATTTTCGTAAACACTGTAATTATCCTCCAAAAAAAACGATTGAAAAACAAAGCCTATTTTTTTATTTCGATAGCTAGCAAGCTCTTTCTCTTTTATTGCTGTAATATCCATGTCATCACAATAAACGTTACCAAAATCAGGCTTCAATAATCCCCCAATTATATGTAACAACGTTGATTTGCCGCATCCCGATTTTCCAACAATGGCATACATACCCGAATCAAATTCAAAACTAATATCCTTTAATACATCAATACCATCAAATTTTTTACTAATATTTTTTATCTTTATCATTCAACCACCACCAAATCTATAAAAAAAGCTTGGTTTTTTACCAAGCATTAAACTGTCACCTAATTTCATTCCCCGATAAAAAATCCCTTTTTACTCTGCTTTATTAAAAATCTCAGCTAATTTTGCATACGATCCATCAATATCCTCAATATCCTCTAAATAATAAGCTTTATCTTCTGTATTAAGAACAATTCTTTTTCCGCTGCGACAAATAATCGGACGTTTAATCTCAACAGACTTAATGTCACTAGCCTTTAATGTTATCGTTTTGTTCGTCCTATCTGGTGTAAAAACAATCGTATCCCCATCAATTTCAAAAACAACATCAGGTGTCTTCCTATAACCAAGCAATGATCTCCAAGATAAGGTATTAGCTAAGCCAATAAAGAAAGCAATCAAGCATATCATAAAAAGAAGCCCACCATTAAACTCAATATTTACCATATAAGAGATGCTGATGGAAATTAATACAATCGCACAAACTGTCAATAATGCATCAATAATTACGCAGGAAAGATAAACCTTAAAATATTCCTTGTCTTTGTTAATCCTCATACAACAACACTTCCTTTATTTTATTATAGACATATGAAACTGCCGATGAAATCACACTCGCGCGATCCATATTAGAAAACACCTCGCGATAGGTATAGCATTTATCATGATAACAAATGCCAAAGCATACTGTCCCAACAGGATTTTTTTCATCACCGCCAAGCGGACCAGCGTAGCCAGTAACCGAAACTCCAACGGAAGAATTCGCTAATCTTTGGACACCTAAAGCCATCTCCCTTGCGACCTCTTCACTCACTACTGTATATCTATCAACGGTTTCTTTTAAAACACCTAAAATCCTAATCTTTGAAGAAACAGCATACGTAACGTAAGACTCATTTAACACCCATGAAGCATTAGGAATCATCACCAAAGTACTAGCACATAAGCCTCCTGTACAGCTTTCCGCAAAAGAAATAGTTTCCTTTCGGTCAATTAAAATATTCAATACATCAAGTTGAGTATTCATATATATTACCTCTTTAAATGTATTATAGACCAAAAGAAAACTATTTTCAATTATTTTAAAAAATCTTTATTTTTATCGTAATTTTTATAGCATAGCCAAGCTTTAAATTTATTATTATTCATCAAGGAATCGGCATAGCTATCCTTGTCAGGAGCCATATTGAAGCTCTCATACAAGGTCTTAATATCATAAACAGGATTATAGCCATTAATAATACCCTTCTTTACGATATCCATATTAAGCTTATCCTTGTTAAAGACAAATCCTAATAAATAATAGCCAATGACTTCATTTTTATCAATCATCGTGCGAACACGATTTAAAATATCATTAAGCTTAACCATATCTCCAACCGGATGACTATGCTTATTAATTAAGGTAAGGATATAAAATAATGATTTATTTTTCACCATTCGAATGATTCGACGGTCAACCTCTTTATTAGATAAGATATAATCACTCATATCTGATATGCTCGAAAAATTCAAATCCTCATAAACAATACCATCATATTGTAAAACTGAATAAATCAAGGTAAGGAAAATTTTTCCCGAATCGCCACCTGTATGTCTTAAGCGATCCATATTCGCTAATATTTCATCAAATTCCTTCGAAACCCCGCGAAAATACTTATCAATAAAGCGGTTTTCAATATGTTGAATCGCAAATTTCCAATCCTGTGTCATCGCTTCAACTAAATCAACAAGACGATAATACTTCTTAAACTTAAACTCATACGGTGTCGATATTTCAACATTATCAAAAGGTCTTGTTTTAACACTTGGCTTTTCAATTGTTTTATTTTCAAGCCATAAATTAACCTCATCATAGCCATAACGATCATTACGATCATAATTCATCAAGCCCATAATTAAGGTGCGCATTCTTGGTGACACATTATCTGGAAAATCAAAAACTCCATCCTTAATTTTTAAAATCATTTCCACCTCATCATGATATGGATATTCGCCTACTAACAACGTTAACAAGGTTATTCCAAAGGAAAAATAATCACTTTTTGCTGTTGTGACATTATCGCGAATTGTCTCCGGAGCCCCGTATCCTCGAGTTCGGCTCGCACTCGTAACGCGGTGGGTTTGTCCATCCTTAATTTGGGAGCTGATTCCAAAGTCACCAATAATAATTCTTTCATTATTCGCAAGCTTATACCCGGGCTTTTTTTCTAAAAAAGGCCCCGTTTCTTCAATGAATAAATTATTCGGCTTTAAATCTCGATGAATGATGTTTAGACGATGGATTGCCCGCAAACCTTCATTGATGGCTGGGACAATCTTTTCACTTATCTCAGCTTCCGACAAAGGCATACGCATTTCCAAATTACCCTTTGAATAATATGGCATAATTTCATAGAATCTTAAACCATTCTTTGATAAAATATTACCAACCATATTAAGCTTAACCACATTCTCACTATTTAGATTAATCAATGATTGAATAATATCCTGCTTCGGCTGAATGTTAGGATAGTAAACCTTTGCGACATAGACGCCCGCAAACCCCTTGATGTGACATTTATAAATGGCCGCTTCACCACTTTTTTTCGTGATAAGCTCAAACAATTCATATTTGTCATCAATTATACAACCAACATGAATATCGTCCTCATCCTTATAATAATCCTCAATATCAATCTCAATATCGGTTTTATCATCCGTAACCTTTTTCTTTTCAAGATCATCGTAATTTACTCTTTCGGTAAATGACCTAAGCTCATCCCGCTTAAACATTTTTTTAATATTCGTTTTTTGAACATCATCGTTTCGATTTCGAATAATCGTTGTATGCCCAATATTAACCTTTTCTTCCTTTTTTGGTTCTTCTTTTTTCATTATTTCAGTTCTATCATCCATATTACGATACCTCCAAAATAATTATTGATGTATCATCCGAGGAACCTTGATTCATCGCTTCACCGACAATTAAACGGATCAAGTCAAACCCATCCACATTTTTTGTCATAAGCTCATATAATCGTTCCTTAGGAACATAATCACTTATTCCATCACTCATAATAAAATATGTCGCATTAGCGAAATCGCTATCCTCATAAACCTGAACCTTAAATTGCTCATCATTATTTCCAAAATAATTAGTCAAAACATTTTTCTTTGGATGATTTTCAATTTCATGTTCTTTGATTACACCATCACGAAATAACTGATATGCTACTGTATCATCGTTTGTGATTTGGGTTACATTGTTATCCTTAACCTTGTAAATTCTACTATCACCAACCGCAAAGAAATTCATTTGCTCATTGAAATAAATTCCCGCGAAGGTTGTCGACAAATCATGTGAATTAATTCTTTGCCCAACCTCATGAAAATTATGATTGATATCATAAAGCAAATGCTTAAAATCCTCCTTGGAGGAATAATCATTATTGACAATGCTTTGTAAAACATAGGCTGAAGCATAATAGCCCTTATCAGAGCCACTTACACCATCACAAACAGCATAGGTAAACTCATCTAAATCACACATTTTTTGGAAATATCCATCAGATATTACACAATCATTAACTAAAATTGTATCCTCATTTAAATCCTTTTTAAAAAATTTTGTTGTATAGGCATTTACTTGATATTTCATAAAACCACCTCAACCTTAAAGGACAAATCCGCAAAAGTAACCTTATCGCCATTATGAAGCTCATAATCAATTAAAGGATCAATTGGCTTATCATTGATCATTGTCCCATTGGTACTTTTTAAATCACGAACCTTTAAGGTTCCATTTTCCACAAAAAGGTACGCATGCTTATTACTAACATATTTATGATCGAAATCTTTTCTTTCGATAAATAAATCACTGACAACACTAAGCTTATATTTATCATTTGTTAAAATAAAAGCACTTTTCTTAACCTTAAATAAAGAGTTACCACAATATTTACACTTCATATTATTGATATCGTTGATGCCACCACACGATTGGCAAACCTTTGATTCTTCCATATTTTCCACCTACTTTGAAATTGTTCTAATTAACCAAATAAATAAAACCGCAATAATTGTTGTTAAAAAGCCAAATGCCACAAAGCATGTAATAATAGCCGCAATTAACAATAAATTATATATACCCTTAATGATGTTATATTTTTGAACAAATGGAGCTGTATGATTAATTGATAAATATTCATTATCAATCGTATCAGACATCTGACGATAATTTTCCACCTTCGTAAGCTTAGCTCGGCTAGCAATTGTTTTCGGAGTAATTCTTTTACGCATATTATCATTAGCCTCAAAAATACGATTGTATTTAAATGATATTTTATCAAGAACCTTTTCGCGATCGCCCATTGCTAGAAGAAAATCACATAAAGTATATCCACCAAAAAACACCAATAAAAGAATATAATCACCAAAACTGAATCTAATTCCTTTTTCCCAAAGAATATTTTTAAAGGGATCAACTTCCATCAAGGCAATTCCGATTAAAACAATAATGCTAATAACTCTTGTAAAGATGCTTGAATTAGCAAGAAAAAGCTTATTATGCTTTTGATAATATTCCTTATCGACATAATCCAAGGCAAATTGTTTTCTTTTCGAGATGTATTGCTTGTTTTCTTGATACCAATCCTCTTTAATTCCCTCTAAAATTTCATTACAATTATGGTATCTTTTCGCATTAATGTCTCCTAACACGACATTTTCACCATTTACCTTTAAAACACATTCAGATACCGTCAATGTATTTAAAAATTTATTTTGATAATTGTAAAGGAAAGGATTAGAAGGATAATTTTCATACACCTTTTTCTCGGCTGTTGTTATCGAATCCTCAATAGCACAAAGATCAGCATATGTATTGTATTTTTTCTTTAATGATTCCTTCACATGGGGATCATTCTTTGTCAAATATTCATTTCTTTTTTCATTAAAAACGATACTCTCCTTTTGAGCTCGATAGGTAGAAATGTCTAACCCTTGGCTTTCAAAGAGGCAAAGTAATTTATCCTTATTGGTCATAATAATCACCTAGACCTTTCTTACAACTCCATTATATAACATTTTTTAACATTAGTTATGAAACAAATGTGAAAATTTTAAATTATCGATAAAATGAAAAATGGACATACTATCTTTGGTGATATCTATCAAAAAAATATTAATTACTCTCTTATCTATTTTGTGTCTTTTTCTTCTTTTCAATAATTATTCCTATCCAGAAAATATTAAAGAGCTGAGATCACAAATAATATTGGATGCCAACGAAAACGAAATATATTCCTTAACAAATGGCCATGAACGAACATATATAAAAGACATTCCTCAAAAAATAAAGGATTGCTTTATCAAAATTGAAGATAAAAATTTTTATTCTCACCATGGTTTTGACATTCTAAGAATCATTAAAGCTTCAATAACCAATCTTTTTTCCAAAAAGCAAGGAGCGTCCACTATCACCCAACAGCTAGCTCGAATGCTTTTTTTAAATAACGAAAAAACCTACAAAAGAAAGATTCAAGAGCTTGTTATTTCCCTTCGTCTTGAAAAAGCCTATTCAAAGGATGAAATCTTAGAATGTTACCTAAACAACCTCTATTTTGGACATGGAGTGTATGGAATTTATGATGCCTCGATTTATTTTTTTAATAAAACACCAAACAGTCTTGATTTAAATGAGATAGCTTTATTGGTTGGAATCATCAAAGGTCCGAGTGTTTATTCCCCAATTAACAACTATACCCTTTCAATGGAAAGAAAAAATGCCATATTAAAAAAACTCGAATCAAGTGAAGGATCATATAATCCGATCATTTATGGAATCAAAAAAGAAAAATATAATTCTCCCGTTTTATTTTATAAGGATCTCGTAATATCAAGTTTAAAAAAGGATACGTATGGAAGAATATACACTAATTACGATTCAAGCCTTGGCAGTATGGCCTCTTCATCAGATGCCTCCATTGTGGCAATTGAACCCGAAAGTGGGAAAATTAGACTCATAACAAGTGGAAATTACTATCAATCATCCTACAATAAGGCTCTTTTCTCAAAAAGACAAATTGGATCGACAGTCAAGCCCTTTTTATATTATCAAGCTCTTCTTTGTGGTATGAATCCCTTATCTAAATTCAAAAGTGAGGAATCAAGCATCATTTTTGATAATGAAGTTTATTCACCCAAAAATTATCACAACAAATATGAAAATGAAAAAATCACAATGTGCTATGCCTTAGCTACAAGCGATAACATCTATGCGGTAAAAACTCATAAATATATTGGCCCTGATAAGCTCGCATCAATTCTCAATCAATTAAACATTAGTGCTATTCCTCAACCTAGCCTCGCGCTCGGAACCTGTGAGGCAACCCTCCTAGAGCTAGCCTTAGCTTATGCCGCCTTGGCAAATACCGGATATCTTGTTAAGCCATATCTCGTCGAAAAAATAATTCAAAATAATAAAACAATATACCAAGCCTCAGTTCAAAAGGAAAAAAAGCTATCCTATGAAAATACAATCGTTATTAATAATATGCTTAAAATGACCTTTGATAAAAATCTCAATAATAAAATGATGGTAACCGGAAATTCCATAGCCGATTCTTTAGCGGGTATTTTTGCGGGAAAAAGTGGTTCAACTTTCCACGATGCCTATATGATTGGCTTTAATAAAAAAATCGTGATTGGTGTTCATCGTGGAAGTCTAAACTACCAAGAAACTTTCAATGATGGCGGAATAACCAAAAAGCTATGGGCTAGTCTGATTAATAATTACGCCAATGATGATTTTTATGATGATGATAATATCAAAAAAATCTACGCTAATCCTACCGGCCTAAATCAATATAAATGCTATATTTATATGAATGACTATCTCCTCAAATACGGAAAAAAATCCTAGTCTTTGACAAAGTCTAGGATTTCTCGAACAATCTTATTCGCATGCTTACTTCCAAGCATCAAATGGCTTATATCCTTATAAACAACGATTTTCTTTTTCTCATTATCAATATGCTTATAAATCTCCTCGACTGATTTTTTGGGAACCAATTGATCAAGCTCACCCCAAATAATCAAGGTCGGATTATGCAATTTTTCCTTTAAATTTTTATTAACCTCATTAATAACACGAATAAAAGTCGAAAGAGTATGAAAATTATAATTAGGAATCAATTGCCTAAAGGCCATATTGACACTTCGCACATCATCAATCCTAACTGCCCTAAGCTCCTCGTCAATTCTATGCTTGTCCTCCTTCGTAATCTTATTATTTGTTAAACGCTCAATAACGGTTTTTACGAAATAGGAAACTCGATTAATCGGTAACGAAAAATTCAAATATTTATTGGCAGGCGATAAAAGAATCAAATTCCGAAACTCATATTTCGAGGCAATATAGGTCGCAATAGCCCCACCCATTGAAAATCCTATCACATCAATTATCTCATAATTCTCTATTAATTCCTCCATCGTTTTATTAACCAAAGAAAAGGTATCCTCGACCGTAAATTTTTTGTAATCTGGTTTTTCCTCACCAGGAGCTAAATGCCCTGGGAAAATAAACATCTCCACGTGGTCGTAAACATTCTTTAAGGATGGAACCAAGGCATCAAAATCCCGATAATCAGTTAAAAATCCATGTAATAATAAAACTGCCTTCACTAATACTACCCCCCTACTTCATCTCAATCTCCAATTCCATCAAAGTATTATTTCGATAAAATGTAATTTTTACTTTATCTCCAATCACGGTATTGGCAAGAGCTCCGGACATATCCTTTCTAACATTGATATCAATATCATTGTATTTAACAATAACATCGTATTTTTGTAATCCACCAACATAAGCATTTCCACCTGAAACAACCTCATAAACAACTAATCCGCCTTGGAGATTAGATGGAACATTCATCGATTCCTCTTCTGACATATTATTGATAAAGGTATTATATTCAATAACCGAAACGCCAAGCTTCACATTTGATTCAATTGGTGTATTATTTATACAATTTTGAACATATTTATTAACAACTGATAAGCCTATTGCAAAGCCAATTCCTTCAACCGAAGTGGTTCCGGTCGATGTATATTTTGATGAATTAATTCCAATCAAATCACCCTTTAGATTAAACAATCCGCCTCCACTATTTCCAGGATTGATAGCCGCATCATGTTGAACCTGGTCATCATCAATATTGGAAACAACTCCCGTTGTGACAGTGTTAAATAATGACAATCCTAATGGGCATCCAATCGCGACAACAAATTCTCCTTTAACAATATTATCATCTAAACCAAGCTTGGCAATTCCTAATTCTTTCTTATAGGAGAAGGTAATAATGGCAATGTCATCGGCCTCTGAGCCAATATTTGTATAATCCGCTGCCACATAAATATCACCGTAATTGTTCTTTCCAAGATAGACCTTGAGATATTTATAATCCTCAATAACATGATAATTAGTTATTGCGAAATACTTCGTATAGCCATTCGGTAATTCGGCACTATGAAAAATAACCCCTGATCCGGTTCCTCTTTCATTTGAATTCGTAACATTTAAAACCCCAATACACGCCTTTGAGGCTTCCTCCGCAACCTTAATCATAGCACTTTGAGCCTCATAGACATTGTATTCATCAATGGCTGTTGGTTCACGCTTAGTCGTTGTTTCATTAAAAAAACTACAGCCTGTTAAGGTCAAACAACATAAAATAATAAATAATAGCTTCTTCACATTTATTCCTCCAAACCAAATAATTTTATCCCATTATCATAAGTTGCTTTTTCAACTTCACATATATCAATTTCCTTTAATCGTGCAATTTCTTCAACCACATATTTAACATAGCTAGGCTCATTTCGTTTTCCTCGATAAGGATTGGGTGTTAAATATGGACAATCAGTCTCAACTAAAATTTTGTCCAAAGGCACTCTTTTTGCCAGATCCTTAGGATTAACCGCGTTTTTAAAGGTTATCGGTCCATCGAGGCCAATCATTAAGCCCAAATCAATAAATCGCATCGCCATTTCATAGCTTCCCGTAAAGCAATGCATTACTCCTCTAATTTTTCCTTTATAAGGCGATAATATTTCATAAGCATCAGCTAAAGCATCTCTAACATGAATAATTAAAGGTAAATCGAATTCAATAGCCATTTCTATTTGCCTAACAAAATATTTTCTTTGATCATCTTTATTATCTTTGTCCCAATAATAATCCAAGCCACATTCACCAATGGCCTTGACTAGAGGATCCTTGGCTAACTCCTTTAAGACATCAAAATAAGAAATATCTGTATTCTTAACATCCGATGGATGAATTCCAACCGAATAATTGGCATGATATTGATAAGCATACTTTTTAGCCAAAGGATTGGTTTTTTCATTAAAGCCAACAATCATCAATCGCATGTCCTTTGCTCTTTCCATAACAGACTCGCGGTCACCATCAAAGGCTTCATCAAAAATATGGCAATGAGTATCAAAAAGCATCGAAATCACCTTCCTATCTCTTATGATAGCATAAAATTGTGTAAGAATAGTGAAAATTCATCCAAAAAATTAATTAATTATAGTTTTATTATGTAATAAATGGTATAATATGTCTTGAAATTTGAATATAAAAGAGGTATATAATGGATAATTTACAAAATAAAAAGCTAGCCAATCTTCTCTTTGGTGATGTGACGCTAACAAAGGATGATCTTGAAAAGAAATTTCCAAGGCGAAATAAAGATCTAGTAGTCACAAGATTTGCCCCAAGTCCGACCGGATTTCTACATATTGGTGGCGTTTATACAGCCTTAATTGACCGCAAAATCGCGACGCAAAATAATGGTGTCTTCTTTTTACGTATTGAAGATACTGATAAAAAAAGAGAGGTTCCTAATTCAAAGGAAATCATTGTCAATATTTTCAACCGTTTAGGAATCAAGATTGATGAGGGTGTCACGGGAAAAGAAACCCAAAAAGGAAGCTATGGCTCCTATATCCAATCAGAGCGTGTGGAAATCTATCATGTTTTAGCCAAATATTTAGTTGAAAAAGGATATGCCTATCCTTGCTTCTGCACCGAAGATGAGCTAAATCAAATCCGGGAAGAACAAACGGCTCTAAAGGTTTCTCCTGGCTATTATGGAAAATGGGCCAAATATCGTGATTGTGACTATGAAACAGTTGCCAAGCTCATTAATGAAGGAAAGCCATATGTATTAAGATTTAGAGTTCCCGAAAATAGCAAAGAACGCGTTGGAATCAACGATTTAATCAAAGGTGAAATTGAGATGGACAATAATCAAAATGATTTCGTTCTTCTCAAGGAGGATGGCATTCCAACCTATCATTTTGCCCATGCCTGTGATGATCATTTAATGGGCACGACTCACCTCTTCCGCGGTGATGAATGGGTTTCATCATTACCTATTCATCTTCAATTATTTGAAGCCTTAGAATATCCGCTTCCTCGATTTGGTCATGTTGCGCCAATCATGAAGCTTGATGGCGAATCAAGAAGAAAACTTTCAAAACGTAAGGATCCTGAATCAAGCGCTGAATATTATTTACAAGAAGGTTATCCAATCAGAGCATTATATGTTTACTTATACACCCTAATCAATTCTAATTTTGAGGAATGGTATTTGAATAATCAAGATGCAGATTTAGATGATTTTACCTTCACCTATGAGGCTATGAGCACAACAGGTGCTTTATATGATTTGGACAAGCTTAAAAACATTAGTAGCGAAATCATTTATAAATTGAAGCCGGAAGAAAATGCTAAAAATTGCTTAGAGTGGGCTAAAGAATTTGACAATCGCGCATATAATCTAATGGCAGGTAATCCAGATCTTCTTCAAAGGCTATTCGAAACGCAAGGACCAAATTCTAAAGAAAACCGCAAGGATATGAGTCATTATAGCGAATTTATGGATATCTTTGGATTATTCTACAATGATATTTTTGATAATGATGGTATTGATTATACAAAGGATTTATTGGAAAATGTTAAACCTGAGGAATTAGATTTTGTGATTGATACCTTGATTACACATTTTACAAATGTTAAGAATGGTAGCGAGGAGACCTTGAAAAATGTTAGTGATGCTTTAGGCTATACTAACAAAAAGAAATACGAGAAAAATCCTGAGAATTATCGTGGAGTTATTTTCCAATTCTATCACTTAATTCGTATTGCCTTAACTCACAAAACCCAAGGAATTGGCCTTGATGACATCATCGAATGCTTAGGCTATGATGAAGTAATTAGACGTCTTAATAAATTAAAAGGGAGGAATTAAAAATGGATAATTATGATGTATTTGAAAATGAAGAAACTGTCTACAATAGTCAGCCAATCGAAAACAACAACTATGGACTATTAGGATTTATCTTTAGTCTTGTTGGCTTTTTGACATGCTGCTTTTATGGTGGAATCTTTGGTATCGTTGGAGTTGTTTTTTCAGCTAAGCAATTAAAAAAGAAATCAGATAGCTTTGCGATCGCTGGATTAATTTTAGGTATCTTAGCTATTATAGGCTTGGCTATTTTAACTGTTGGTATGATTAATATGTTGAAAAATCCTGATGAAATTATAAAACAATTTGAGGATTTAATGTCTACTACCGACCAATATATGTAAAAGGAGGAAAAAACAATGGATAATTATCAAAATAATAATGTAAACCAAGATAACAAGAATTTAAGTATCTTAGGCTTTGTTTTCGGTCTCGTCGGCTTCTTATCATGTTGCTTTTACGGTGGTGTTTTAGGTTTCCCAGCAATTGTTTTATGCTCAATCCAAATCAAGAAAAAGCCAACCGGCCTTGCGGTAGCGGGTTTAGTTTTAGGTATTCTAGCAGCTTTAACAATTATTTTAGAAATCCTCGGACTCATTACTAGAAACATCGCTCCAGAAATTATCAAATATTTTGAAAATTTCACTTCGATGTAAATGAGAAAAAGAGATTTTATACCACTAGCCTTAGGAATATTTTGTTTAATTTTTTTCCACTTCTATACGATAAAAAATTTACCAAATATTCCTTGTGCCTTTAAACTAATATTTCATCTTCCTTGTCCGGCCTGTGGTGGGACAAGAGCCTTTATTAGTTTTATGCAGCTTGATTTTATCAAAGCCTTTCAATACAATTTTGTCTGCGTTATGCTCTTTATTTATATCGCATATATTTACTTTCGATATTTAATTCAAAAAATCCTAAAAAAAGAAATAACGAAAATAAATGTTGTCTATCCAACGGTTATTTTCGCTATTCTTCTTATTGGCTATGATATTTTGCGAATTATTTTCCCCATAAGCCTTGGCTAAGAAAAGCCTGGGCTTTTTCTGTTTGGGGATTAGAAAAAAATGAATTTGGCTCGCTTACCTCACATATTTCACCATCACTCATAAAAATAATTTTATCCGCAATCCCTTTCGCAAAATCTAATTCATGTGTTACGATAATCATCGTTCGCATATTATCCTTTAAGCCTTTAATTGCCTTTAAAACCTCATAAGATAAGCCTGGATCTAAAGCGCTCGTCGGCTCATCAAAGCATAATATTTCTGGGTCTAGCATTAAAGCCCGGGTAATCGCGACTCTTTGTTGGCCCCCACCAGATAATTGATAAGGATAAAGATTGGCACTGTCTAAAAGCCCTACAGAAGCTAACAATTTCATTGCCTTTTCCTCAAGCATTTTCTTATCTAAGCCCTTTAGTGAAGCCGCTAGCGTTAAATTTTTTATTACCTTATAATGCGGAAATAAATTAAAGTTTTGAAACACCAACCCAAATTTATTTTGTTTATCGACAAAGCTTGTTGGATTTCTGTAATCATAAAAAAGCTCACCATCAATATTAATTATTCCTTCTTCGGCCTTTTCTAAAAAATTAAGGCATCTTAAAAGAGTTGTTTTTCCACAACCGGATTGGCCTAAAATCACCAAGACTTGACCCTTTTCTAAATCAAAATTAATATTTTTTAATACTTCTTTTTTATCAAAAGTCTTATTTATACCTCGTACCTCAAGGAAACTCATAAAAATCACACCTTATAATAATCAAGCTTCTTTTCAAGCTTACCAAAAATAAATACTAAAAGCGCACTAAATAATAAATAAAAGGCGCCTGTATAAAACAATGGCCATAAAATAGCCTTAACTCGCACAATTTCTTGCGCCGCCATAATCAAATCTGTAACCGCAATAACCCGAGCTAAGCTTGTATCCTTAACAAGGGTTATTACTTCATTCCCCATCGCCGGAACTATTTTTTTAATAACCTGCGGCAATATAACCTTCAAAAATGTCTGATATTTATTTATTCCTAAAACCTGACAAGCCTCATATTGTCCCTTCGGAATTGATAAAATACCCCCGCGATAGATTTCGGAAAAATAACACGCATAATTAATCACAAAAGCCACAATAACGGCTGTAAGACGCGATTTCATCGGATAATTGAACCATAATCCTGGTCCATAAAAAACAACAATGATCTGAAGCATTAGTGGCGTACCCCGGATAATCCACACAAAACCACGCGAAATATAGCTAATCGGCTTATATTTCGATAGTGAACAAAGAGCAATTGGAATTCCTAAAGGAACCGACAATACTAGTGATACAAAAAAAATTAAAAGAGTTGTCCCAAAGCCTGTAAAAAGGCTTTGGGTTACTTCAATAAAACTCATTTCGTAACAATATCCTGTCCAGCCGAACCTGATTCGACTACAATGATGGCATTTTTCATATCACCTGTTGTTTTATATTTATCCTTGTCTTCAATTCTAATAACCGCAACCTGTTTATTTTTCATATATGGAACGGTTATTGACATTGATTCCTTTCTTTCATCAGTAATGGTCATACCATTCCAAATACAATCGATATTTTTACTACTTAATTCAAATTCCTTGCTGTCCCAATTGATTTTTTGGAATTCAACGGTAAGGCCTAATTTTTCGCCAACAGCCTTAGCTAAATCGATATCAAATCCAATTAGATCATTACCCTCCATATAGGCAATTGGGGCGAACAATGTATAACCAATCACAAGCTTACCCTTACCTACGATATAATCATAATCCTCCTTGCCTGATACATTCGTCAAATCAATTTTTTGATTATCCGTAATAATTTCCTTTTCAAGACCATACTTTGTCGCAATTTCTAAAACCTTACCTTCATTTGTTAAATCAACAATAGTATTGCTTATGACCGCAGCTGTATAGGCACCTTCCTTACGACAAGCAATTCCGTATTCCTCCTCTTCAAAGGTAAGTCCATCAATAACCATCAAGGAATCCTTAAAGGAATTATCGCTTGCTAGATAATAACCAGCCATAATTGAATCCATAATTCCAACATCGCTTGTTTTGGCTTTTAGTTCTGTCAATATATCAGTCATTGACTGAGCTTTAACAAGCTTCTTTCCAAAATTGAGCTTTTCACTATTACAAGCTCCTAAACAAAATATCAAGCTAAGTATAAATAAACATATCATTTTTTTCATAATTTTTCGTCTCCTCTTTATCACACTAAAGTGTTTATACTTGTATTATACTTTAGCAAACTAAAGAAGTAAAGTATTATTTTTGAAAAAAACGTTTCCATAAAAAAACACCTACAATTGTAAGTGTTACTTTCGAATCTGCCCCTGACCAAAGATTTGATATTTATATGACGTCATCTCATTTAATCCCATTGGTCCTCTGGCGTGTAGCTTTTGGGTTGATATTCCGAGCTCGGCGCCCATACCAAAGCATCCACCATCAGTAAACCGCGTTGAGGCATTATTATAAACACAGGCACTGTCAATCGAATTCATAAATCTTATAATATCAACTTTCTTATTTGATAAAATAGATTCAGAATGTCCGGTTGAATATTTCCTAATATGCTTTATGGCTTCATCTAAATCACAAACTAAAACATTTAAGACTAAATCATTATATTCTGTATAATAATCATCACTAGATGCCATTTTGCAACTTATAATCTGACATGTTTTTTCACAGCCAATGATTAAGACATCATTTAGTCTTTTTTGAAGCATTGGAAGAAATTCATTCGCAATATTCGGATGAACAAGCAGGGTTTCAACACTATTACATACACTCGGATTTTGTCTTTTAGCATTATCAATGATATCTAAAGCTAATTCAAAGTCATAATCATAATTGAGATAAATATGACACACTCCCGCTCCTGTTTCAATATATGGAACCATTGAATTAGAAACAACAAAATTAATTAGGGATTTTCCCCCTCTTGGTACAACTAAATCAATAAACTGCTTCTGCTTTAATAAAAATAATGTATCCTCTCTTTTATTTGAGTCAATAAACAAAACAGAATCAATTGGTACATAATATTTAATTGCCTCTTTGATGATTTTTGATAAGCATAAATTGGTGTGATATGCCTCCTTACCACCCTTTAAAACGCACGCATTTCCCGTTTTAAGCGTTAAACAAGCGATATCAACTAAGACATTAGGACGAGCCTCAAAAATACAGCAGATGACGCCAAAAGGAACTCTAACCTTATTGATTAATAATCCATTAGGCATTTTATTTGAAGAGATCACTTCACCAATAGGATCCTTTAGCTTAACCACCTCTTCAATGCTTCTAGCAATCCCCAAAAGCTTTTCTTTCGTTAGGGTCAAGCGATTAATCATTGGAAGAGGTAAACAAGCCTCATCAAGATCAATTTGGTTTTGTTTTAATATTAAGTCAATATTATTTAGGATAGCTTCCTTTATCGCTAATAAGGCCTTATTTTTTATATTTGTATCTAAAGAAGCCAAAAGATAGCTAGCCTCTTTCGTTTTGGATAATTGGTTTAATAAATCGTCCATAGCGTCCTCCTATCAATATGAGATTATCAGCATGGATAACCTCTTTTTTTATCACATAATTACCCTTTAAATAAACATTTAATAAATCGCTCGAATAATTAACAATTCCCTTAGCAACAAATTCCTCATTACACATTATATCAACACAAGCATTGGCCCCAAAATCTTGAATTACTTCAATTATTCCCTTTGGTAACAGACTGTGTCGTTCCTTTAAGGCCTTCATTGCTCCTGGGTCAATTTTAATTATCCCCTTGGAATTATTTTTGAATAATAGCCAATGACCCCGGGAGGATAATAATCGATTCCCTTTAAAGATGGTTCCTACTCCCCCATCAAGCGATTTACTGAGGAAGCCGATATCCTCATTACCCATTATGATCATATCCGACCCAAAGTCATTAGCGATAACTCCGGCCTTGAGCTTTGTCTCCATTCCTCCGGTCCCCAATTGTGAATTAGTGTGAACCACTAAATCCCAAATGGAATCATCAATATTATCCACAAAAGGAATTAATTTGCTTGAAGGTAGAGATGGATTCCCGGTATATAAGCCTTTTACATCCGTGATTAAAACAAGCTTACTAGCATTGATCATTGGCACTAAAAGGGCTCCTAAGGTATCATTATCACCAACCTTGATTTCATCAACGGCAAGGGCATCATTTTCATTAACAATGGGAATTATACCTTTATTAAATAAGGCTTCTAACGTATTTGATAAATGAACCATCCGACCTCGGTTTTCAAAGTCATCATGACCAACGAGAATTTGGGCACATTTTAGATGAAACAAAGAAAAAATATCTTCATATATTTTCATCAATGAAGCTTGCCCTAAAGCTGCACACGCTTGTTTTAGAGCCATATTTTTCGGTCTTGATTTCAATCCTAATTTATTCATTCCCGCTCCAATGGCTCCGCTCGAAACAAGCATAACATCGTAATCGTTATTTTTTAAATCTTTTATTTGTTTAGTTAATTCAAGTAAAGCTTCCGTTTTAAAAACACTATTTTCATCAATTATTGATGAAGAACCGATTTTAATAATAATTCGTTTCATGAATTATCAACTCCCACAAAAACTCAATTTGCGTGAATTATAGCATAATTAAAAGGTAAAGTCAATATTACTACGAAATATAAAAAAGAGGCCAATTTGGCCCCTAATTACGATATTTACGAAAGTAATAATAGCAATCACTTTCCATATTTGCTTGTTTATGACTAAGAGGGTATCTTTTTTCAAAAAGCTCAAAACCGGCTCTTTGAACGACTTTACAAGAAGCTTCGTTAGCGCAATCAATGGTAAGAATTAGATATTTCAAATCTGATACACCCATACACCAATTAAATAAACCAATCAAAGCTTCAGGAGTTGGACTATTTAAAGACCAATCCCTCATAAAGCTAACAACATTTTTTTGCCAAACAATTTTAAAGAGCTGATTAGAATCTTTTCTTTCCAAATCTCGAATAATTAATCTATCTGTTTATAATCTCATTAAAATTTTCCCTAAAAAAAACTGGCTATCTAATGATAACCAGCTAATTCTAAATTTAATGCTTAATTACTCAATGATTGAAGTAACTGAACCAGCACCTACAGTACGTCCACCTTCACGGATAGAGAACTTAGTTCCTTGTTCAATTGCAATTGGGTGAATTAATTCAACTGTCATTTCAGTGTTATCTCCAGGCATTACCATTTCTGTTCCAGCAGGTAAAGTGATGATTCCTGTTACGTCTGTTGTACGGAAATAGAATTGAGGACGATAGTTACTGAAGAATGCAGTATGACGTCCACCTTCTTCTTTAGTTAATACATAAACTTGAGCAGTAAACTTGAAGTGAGGATGAACTGATCCTGGTTTAGCTAAAACTTGACCACGTTGGATGTTTTCACGAGCAATACCACGAAGTAATGCACCAATGTTGTCACCAGCTTCAGCACGGTCTAATAATTTACGGAACATTTCAACACCAGTAACTGTTGTCTTTTGAGTATCCTTGATACCAACGATTTCAACTTCGTCTCCAACCTTTACAGTACCACGTTCAACACGTCCAGTAGCAACTGTTCCACGTCCTGTGATAGTAAATACGTCTTCAACTGGCATTAAGAATGGTTTATCAGTTTCACGAACTGGATCATCGATGTATTCATCAACAGCAGCCATTAATTCATCAATTTTTCCAACCCAAGCTTCATCTCCTTCTAATGCTTTTAATGCAGATCCACGAATAACTGGAACTTCGTCTCCTGGGAAGTTGTATTCGCTTAATAAGTCACGAATTTCCATTTCAACTAATTCAAGTAATTCTTCATCATCAACCATATCGCACTTGTTCATGAATACAACTAATTTAGGAACACCAACTTGGCGTGATAATAAGATGTGTTCACGAGTTTGTGGCATTGGTCCGTCTACTGCAGAAACTACAAGGATAGCTCCATCCATTTGAGCAGCACCTGTAATCATGTTCTTTACGTAGTCAGCATGACCTGGGCAGTCTACGTGTGCATAGTGACGTTTGTCAGTTTCATATTCTACGTGTGCAGTGTTAATTGTGATTCCACGTTCTCTTTCCTCTGGTGCACTGTCGATAGCAGCGTAACCCTTAGCCTCAGCTTTACCTTGTTTAGCTAAGATAGTAGTGATTGCAGCTGTTAAAGTAGTTTTACCATGGTCAACGTGACCGATTGTACCAATGTTAACATGTGGTTTAGTACGCACGAATTTTTCTTTTGCCATTTTAAATTTTCCTCCTAATTTTTTTATCAATAATATTTTACATTATACTTTCGTAAAATGCAAGTATAATCTTATTGAGCACGTTTTTTAATTATTTCTTCAGTAATAGATTTAGGACATTGCTCATAATGATTGAATTGCATTATGAAATTTCCACGTCCTTGAGAATTTGAACGTAATGAAGTTGCATAACCGAACATTTCAGCTAGTGGTACATATGCACGTACAATTGCTGATTTTCCTCGATTCTCTTGGGAATCAAGACGTCCACGGCGGCTTGTTAAATCGCCGATTACATTTCCAAGATATTCATCTGGTACTGTAACCTCAACTTCCATAATAGGTTCAAGTAATGTCGGCTTACATTTATCCTTTGTAGCCTTTAAAGCCATTGAAGCAGCAACCTTAAATGCCATTTCTGATGAGTCTACCTCATGATATGATCCATCAAATAATGTTGCCTTAATATCAATAACTGGGTAACCAGCAATGATACCATTTGGAAGAGCCTCTTCAAGACCTTTGTTTACAACAGGAATATATTCACGAGGAACAACTCCACCAACTACAGCATCAACAAATTCAAATCCCTTTTCTGGGTTTGGTTCAAATTTAATCCAAACATGTCCGTATTGTCCACGTCCACCTGATTGACGAATGAATTTTCCTTCACAGTCAGCAGCTTGAGTGATTGTTTCACGATATGAAACTTGTGGAGCACCAACATTAGCCTCAACATTGAATTCACGGCGCATACGGTCAACGATGATATCAAGGTGAAGCTCACCCATACCAGCGATAATTGTTTGTCCTGTTTCAACATCAGTATATGTACGGAATGTTGGGTCTTCTTCAGCTAATTTAATTAAAGCTGTAGTCATCTTATCTTGGTCACCCTTAGTCTTTGGTTCAATAGCAACATTGATAACTGGCTCAGGGAAAACCATCTTTTCAAGGATAATATCATCCTTTTCAGCTACTAAAGTATCTCCAGTTGTTGTATCAGTTAAACCAACAGCTGCGGCGATATCTCCAGCATAAACCTCTTTAATTTCTTCACGGTGATTAGCATGCATTTGAAGAATACGTCCTAATCTTTCTTTCTTACCCTTTGTCGAGTTAGTTACATAGCTTCCGGCAGTCATTGTTCCTGAATATACACGGAAGAATGTTAATTTACCAACGAACTTATCAGTCATTACCTTGAAGGCTAATGCTGAGAAAGGCTCAGAATCAGATGCATGACGCTCTACTTCATTACCTTCTGAATCGTGACCCTTAATAGCAGCGATATCAGTAGGTGCAGGTAAATAATCAATTACAGCATCAAGCATAAGCTTAACACCTTTGTTTTTAAATGCAGAACCACATAATACTGGGAAGAATTGAACAGCTAATGTAGCTTTACGGATAACACGTTTAATTTCTTCAACTGAAATTTCTTCTCCTTCAAGATACATCATAGCTAAATCATCATCGAATTCACCAAGGTTACTGATTAATTCTTCACGTTTTAATTCGCAAATATCCTTAATATCAGCTGGAATTTCGATTTCTGTCATATTTTCATCCTTAGTATCATCGAAAACATATGCTTTCATTTCTACTAAGTCTACCATTCCACGGAAATCATCTTCGGCTCCAATTGGCCATTGGATAGCATGAGCATTAGCTCCTAAACGATCATGAATTGAATTTACTGAATACTCAAAATCAGCACCAGTTTTATCCATTTTGTTTACGAATACGATTCTTGGAACAAGATAATCAGTTGCTTGACGCCAAACTGTTTCAGTTTGAGGCTCAACACCTGCTTGACCATCTAATACGGTTACGGCACCATCAAGTACACGTAAAGATCTTGAAACCTCTACTGTAAAGTCTACGTGACCTGGGGTATCGATAATGTTAACACGGTATCCCTTCCAGTGTGCTGTTGTAGCGGCAGATGTGATTGTAATACCACGTTCTTGCTCTTGAACCATCCAGTCCATTTGAGAAGCTCCATCATGAGTTTCTCCAATTTTGTGGATTTTTCCTGTATGATATAATACACGCTCTGTCGTTGTTGTCTTACCAGCATCAATGTGAGCCATGATACCAATGTTACGTGTTTTTTCTAATGGAAACTCTCTTGGCATATTAATACTCCTTTATTACCAGCGATAATGTGCAAATGCTTTATTAGCTTCTGCCATTCTGTGTGTATCTTCACGTTTCTTAACAGATGCACCAACACCGTTAGCAGCATCCATAATTTCTTTTGCTAATTTTTCTTCCATTGTTTTTTCACCACGAAGACGAGCATAGTTAATTAACCATCTCAATCCTAGGGTGGTTTTTCTTTCTGGTCTTACTTCTACTGGAACTTGATAGTTTTGTCCTCCGATACGACGAGAGCGAACTTCAAGAACTGGCATAATGTTTTCCATTGCATCGTTGAATACATCAATTGGCTCACGACCAGTTGCTTCTTTTATACGATCAAATGCTCCATATAAAATACTTTGAGCAATACCTTTCTTTCCATCAAGCATAATTGTGTTTACTAATCTAGTAACCATTTTTGAATTATAAATTGGATCAGGTAATACGTCTCTTTTGGCAATATGTCCTTTACGAGGCATAATTGTTCCTCCTTTCTTTATTTCCGATAATTACTTTTTCTTTGCTTTTGCTTTTTTAGCACCATATTTAGAACGACCTTGTTTACGGTTTTGAACACCGTTAGCGTCTAAAGTACCACGAATAATGTGATATCTAACTCCTGGAAGGTCCTTAACACGTCCTCCACGAATAAGAACAACACTGTGCTCTTGTAATCCATGTCCAATACCTGGAATATAAGCTGTAACTTCAGTTCCGTTTGATAAACGAACACGGGCATACTTACGTAAAGCTGAGTTTGGTTTCTTTGGTGTCATTGTTGTAACACGAGTACAAACTCCACGTTTTTGTGGTGAATTGATAGAAGTTTGTTTCTTCTCTAAGCTATTATATCCAACACCTAATGCTGGTGATTTTGATTTAACAGTTTTATCAGTTCTTCCTTTACGTACTAATTGATTAATTGTAGGCATTTTGCAGGTTTCTCCTTTCTTACCACGTTACCAAGTGGTTCATTTTCTTTCTCAAAGATAAGTTTTGGCTTATTAAGGCCAAAACTTCATTGAAAATTCTTCATTTTTTCAAGCATTTTTATTATATATGTTTTTACTATTATTGTCAACAACTTTTTTTAAAATATCCAAAAACTTTTATGAAAACGGTTGATTTTTTTTATTTCACAATAATCGATGCACTTTGTAAAAAAAAGGGACCATAAAATTGGTCCCAAATAATTAATTATTCTTTATCATCATATGAATCATCATCAAAGTCATCGTCAAATCCATCTCCATATAATTCATCATCAGATTCATCTTCTTCTGATTCATCGTCATAATCTGGATTATCGATGTTTTCTAATTCTTCATCTAATGGTCTAGGTTCACGTTCAGTGTTTTCCTCTTCTAATAAATCTTCCTCTTCGATTTCTGGTTCTTCATATTCGAATGATTTTTCTTGAAGAATACCTGTACCAGCTGGAATCAATCCACCAATGATAACATTTTCCTTTAATCCTAAAAGTTTATCCTCTTTACCCTTAATAGCAGCATCAGTTAAGATACGAGTAGTCTCTTGGAATGATGCGGCTGACAAGAAGGAATCGCTCTTTAGAGAAGCTCTTGTAATACCTAAGAGGATAGGCTTAGCAACTGGAAGCTTCCCTCCGGTCTCAAACATCTTGCGACAAGCTTGCTTGAACTCATAGATTGAAACCTCAGAGCCTGGAAGTAAATCCGTATCTCCTTCAGTTAATACGAGAAGCTTTCTCATCATTTGACGAATGATAATCTCAACATGCTTATCTCCGATTTCAACACCTTGAGCTCGGTAAACCTTTTGAACCTCTTGAAGAATATAGGTTTGAACATCCTCAGCAGTACCACAACGTAATAATTCCTTTGGATCAATAGAACCTTTATTAAGCTTTTGACCAGGCTTAACCTCAGCTCCCTTAACAATATCCTTCATTAATTCCGAGTGAGCATCGATGATATATTCCTCAACTGGCTTCTTCTCGTCAACAGGATTGTAATTCTTAATTTCAATCTTAATGTTATTAGTATTCTTAACACGTTCAATTGACTTAATCTTACCATAGATTTCAGAAATTGTTGCTTTTCCTTTTGGCTTACGCGCTTCGAATAGCTCTTGAATACGTGGAAGACCTTGAGTGATATCGGCAGCTGAAGCAACTCCACCTGTATGGAAGGTACGCATTGTTAACTGAGTACCTGGTTCACCGATTGATTGAGCAGCAATTGTACCAACAGCCTCTCCAACCTCAACAATCTTATTAGTGGCAAGGTTACGACCATAACACATTTTACAAACACCATTACGAGCATTACATGTTAAATCACTGCGGACAGAAACCGCCTTAATTCCAGCATCAACAATTTTTCGAGCCACATCATTAGATATTAATTCATTCTTAGGAGCGATAATTTCTCCCGTTTCTGGGTGAATAACATCAAGATTTGGATAACGACCAATGATACGATCAAATAAATCAACAACAATCTTTCCATCATCACCAACGATTTCTGAATAATAAATACCCTTATCGGTTCCACAATCCTCTTGTGAACAAATAACATCTTGTGATACGTCAACTAAACGACGAGTTAAGTATCCTGATTCAGCTGTCTTTAACGCTGTATCGGTTGAACCTTTACGCGCACCGTGAGTTGAAATGAAGAATTCAGATACGGATAATCCTTCGAAGAAGTTAGCCTTAACTGGAACCTCAATGACATCTCCTAATGGGTTATTCATAAGTCCACGCATACCAGCTAATTGGGCAAAGTTTGAAGCATTACCACGGGCTCCTGAATCTTGCATCATAAAGATATGGTTATTCTTCTTTAATTGTCCAAGTAATCCATCCTGAATCTTATTACGAGCATCACTCCATGCATCAATAACAAGCTTACGACGTTCTTTATCAGTTAAAAGACCTAATTCATACATTTCTTGAGCTTGGTCCTTCTTTTCGTCAGCCTTTTTAATATATTCAGCCTTTTTCGAGAAGACAGTTACGTCAGATGCCGCAATTGTCAATCCAGAAATTGTCGAATAGAAGAATCCTTGATCCTTCAATTTATCAAGCATACTAGAAGTTTCAGTGAATTGGAATCTCTTAAATACTTCGGCAATAATTAATCCTAAGAATTTCTTCGTAAATGGTGCCTCAACAGGCTTATTGCGAAGAACAGCCTTAATATCTGTTCCCTTTGGATAGAAACAGCGATCCGGCGTTTTATCCGTTAAATTTGATTTATCAGGAACATTTAAGTAAGGGATAATTCGGCTTTCGCTACTTTCCTTGTGAAGAGTATCATCTAATGGCTTATTATCAAGAATATTGTTGAATAGCATCTTTCCTAAGGTTGTAACTAAATACATTTCCTCTTGTTCATCCGTAAATTTCGTTCCACGGTTAGGGGATGTATTTTCATTTCGACCATTATAGGTGAATGTCTTATCAACCTCACTAGGCTTAATAACAATACGAGTATGAAGAGTAATTTCATTATTCTTATAAGCCATATAAGCTTCATCAAAGCTCATATAGGCATGACCTTCATTATATTGTAATAAAGCTTCTTTAATTTCACCATATGACACTTGAATAAAATCCGAATCATTATAATCAGTAATTCTTTCGTGATTTTCATAAACAGTAAAAGGAATGTCAGCTAATTTTAAAGCACTAATTGGCATTAATACATTTTCATTTTCCTTTAATGAACGATGCTTGAAATCATAAACCATTTTTTCATAAGCATCCTCATTAGGATAAACCTTACCATTATAATTTGAAACATCACTATATTTATCAACATCAACCGCATAGGATCTTTCCATTGTTAGATAATAGTTACCTAAAACCATATCCTGAGATGGAGTAACAACTGGTTTTCCATCCTTAGGGTTAAGAATGTTATTTGACGCAAGCATTAATAAACGAGCTTCAGCTTGAGCCTCTTGACTAAGAGGTACATGGACAGCCATTTGGTCACCATCGAAGTCCGCATTGAAGGCCGTTGTAACTAATGGATGAAGACGAATTGCCTTTCCTTCAATTAAAACAGGCTCAAATGCTTGAATACCTAATCTATGTAATGTTGGTGCACGGTTTAATAAAACTGGGTGCTCGCAAATGACATTTTCAAGATATCCCCAAACACGATCCTCACAACGCTCAATAACACGCTTTGCGGCATTAATTGAAAGCTTTTCAGCCTTAATTAAATCACGAATAACAAATGGTTTAAATAATGTCAAAGCCATTTCCTTAGGAATACCGCATTGATACATCTTTAGGCTAGGTCCGACAACGATAACGGAACGTCCTGAATAGTCAACACGCTTACCAAGAAGGTTTTGACGGAAGCGTCCTTGCTTACCGCGAAGCATATCGCTTAATGATTTTAAATGACGATTCTTCTCAACAACAGCCTTTCGACCCTTCTTGGAATTATCAATTAAAGCATCAACGGCTTCCTGAAGCATACGCTTTTCATTTTTAGTAATCAAATGAGGAGCATTTTGCTCGTATTGACGTTTTAAACGATTATTACGATTTAAAATACGGCGATATAAATCATTTAAGTCAGTTGTCGCAAAACGACCACCGTCTAATTGAACCATCGGACGAATATCTGGTGGAATAACTGGAATAACATCTAGAACCATCCATTCAGGCTTATTATCCGAATTGGCAAATGATTCAACAACCTCTAATCGTTTAATAACACGATCACGTTTTTGCTTAGAAGCAGTTTTTAAAGAACGACGTAATTGCTTAACCTCTTTCTCTAAATCTAATTCCTTTAAAAGAATCTTGACAGCTTCAGCTCCGGTTTTGGCCTCAAAGGCATTTCCGAATTTCTCATATAATTCACTATATTCTTGTTCAGTAAGGATTTGTTTTTTAACTAATCCCGTTTTTTGCGTATCACCAGGATTAATTACAATGTAAGAGGCTAAATATACAACCTCTTCAAGATCCTTAGCCTTAATATCAAGTAAAATAGCTAATCGAGATGGTGAATTTTTCAAATACCAAGTATGAACTACTGGGGCAGCTAATTGAATATGTCCCATACGTTCACGACGAACCTTCGATTCCGTAATCTCAACACCGCAGCGTTCACAAACCTTTCCTTTGTCAACATTGCGCTTTGAGCGGCCACAGGCACATTGATAATCCTTAGTAGGTCCGAAGATTTTTTCACAGAATAATCCATCATCCTCTGGTTTTAAAGTTCGGTAGTTAATTGTTTCATGCTTTTTAACCTCACCATGAGACCAACTTTTGATTTCCTCTGGTGAAGCTAATCTAATTTTCATATATTGATAATTATTTCCCATCTATTGCCACCGCCTTAATCTTTATATCCATATTTGGAATTATAATCTTCTTCATGGTCAACAAGACTCTTATTTACTTCATTTTCATTATTCTCATTGATTAATTCAACATGGAGACATAATGCCTGTAATTCTCTTGTCATAACGCGGAAAGATTCTGGAATACTAGCCTCTGGAATTGGTTTTCCATCAACAATAGCACGGAATACTTTATTACGTCCAACAATATCATCAGACTTAACTGTAAGCATTTCTTGTAATGTATGGGCAGCACCATAGGCCTCCAAAGCCCAAACTTCCATTTCTCCAAAACGTTGTCCACCATTTTGAGCTTTACCACCCATTGGTTGTTGGGTTACTAGTGTATAAGGTCCAACCGAACGAGCATGTAATTTATCATCAACCATGTGTGACAATTTAATCATGTACATAACGCCAACATTGATACGATTCTCAAATGGTTCACCAGTACGTCCATCGTATAATGTCGTCTTTCCATCTGGATCCATACCAGCCTCAGCCATGATTTCAGCTAAATCCTCAGGGGTAACACCATCAAAGACTGGAGTGGCAACCTTAATGCCAAGCTTTTTCGCAGCCATTCCTAAGTGAACCTCTAATACCTGACCGATATTCATACGAGAAGGTACACCTTGTGGGTTAAGCATAATATCAATTGGCGTTCCGTCAGCCATAAATGGCATATCCTCTTGTGGTAAAATACGAGAAATTACACCCTTATTACCATGACGTCCGGCCATTTTATCTCCTTCAGAAATCTTACGCTTTTTAACGATATAGACACGAATTACCTCATTAACACCTGGAGAAAGCTCATCACCGTTTGATTTTTTGAAGCATTGAACGCTTTGAACTACTCCTCCACCTCCGTGAGGAACACGTAATGAAGTATCTCTTACTTCGCGTGATTTTTCACCAAAGATAGCTAATAAAAGCTTTTCTTCTGGTGTTGGATCAGTTACACCCTTAGGTGTTACCTTACCAACTAAAATATCTCCTTCCTTAACCTCAGCTCCTGGAACAATAATTCCACGCTCATCTAAGAAACGAAGGACATCTCCTGATACATTTGGAATTTCACGAGTAATCTCTTCCTTTCCAAGCTTTGTATCACGAGCCTCAATATTATATTCATCAATATGAATTGATGTATATGTATCATTCTTAACTAAGTTTTCACTCATGATAACGGCATCCTCAAAATTATATCCGTTCCATGTCATGAAAGCAATCGTAACATTTTGACCTAATGCTAATTCTCCGTTTGATGTTGAAGGACCATCCGCAATGACATCACCATCATCCACAACATCACCAATGCTTACAATTGGGCGTTGTAATAAGCATGTGTCTTGATTTGAACGAAGATATTGAATCAATGGGTATTCATCTAATACTCCTTCTTTGTTACGAATCTTAACAACGCGTGAATCAACATATTCAACGACTCCGCCTTTATTACAAACAGCGCAAATACCTGAATCCTTAGCAGTACGATATTCAATACCAGTACCAACAATTGGCGATGAAGGTCTTAATACTGGAACAGCCTGACGTTGCATGTTGGCACCCATTAGGGCACGAACGGCATCATCATGCTCGAGGAATGGAATACAAGATGTCGCAACCGATACAACTTGCTTTGGTGATACGTCAATATAATCAACAGTATCTGAAGAAACTTCCTCAGCTTCTCCTTCAACACGGGCAATAACACGATCATCAATCAAATATCCTGGTTCAGCTAAAGTACCGTCAGCTAAACGATATTCTTCATTATCGCGAACCACTTTGCTTGATGCAGATGCAATAACATGATTAGCTTCCTCATCAGCAGTAAAATATACCATTTCATCTGTAACAACACGATTAACAACCTTTAAATAAGGAGTTTGAATAAATCCATATTTGTTAACACGTGCATATGTAGATAATGAGCTAATTAAACCAATTGATGGACCTTCTGGTGTTTCGATTGGACAAATACGACCATAGTGAGAGGCATGAACGTCACGAACCTCAACGGAAGCACGGTCACGAGCGATACCACCATTACCTAAAGCAGAAATACGGCGCTTTTGGGTAATCTCAGCTAATGGATTGATTTGATCCATAAATTGAGATAATTGTGAGCTTCCAAAGAATTCCTTTAATGAAGATGTTAAAGGCTTAATATTAATTAAGTTTTGTGGAGTCGCATCCTGAACAGTAGACATACGATCCTTGATATTCTTTTCAAGCTTAGTTAAACCAATTCTGAATTGGTTCTTTAATAATTCGCCAATTAATCTTAAACGACGATTTCCTAAATGGTCGATATCATCTAAAGAACCGATACCATCAAATAAATTTAAGAAATATCCAGCAGAAGCAAGAATATCGGAAATGGTGATATGAAGCTTGTTGTTAGCTTCACTTTGATCGTTACCGACAATGCGGATAACCTTATTATCCTTATCCTTTCCTTCTAAAGGACGTTGAGTAACCTCAACAATTTCTAAGGCAACTGTCTCTGAATCCTCTAAATTAGCATCAAGCTTAACATTCTTACGAACAGCTCGATGGAAGGCTTCATTATTTAAGCGTTCAAAATAATCGCCAACGAATTGCTCACCTTTTTTAACTAAAACTTCCTTTGTTTCTGGATCAACAATATCCTTAGCACAATATAAATTCTTTAATCTTCCAAGAACATTAAATTTCTTGTTGTATTTATAACGACCAACCTCTGCTAAATCATAGCGTTTGTCATCAAATAAACGGGTTTTAATTAATTCACGAGCACCATCAACAGGAGATTTTTCACCTTGACGAAGCTTAGCGTAAATTTCAATAACTGCTTCTTCACTTGAATGTGAAGTATCCTTGTTGAATGTTTCCTCAAATAAGTCCTTATAACCGAATAAATCAGTTATGCTCTTATTATCAGATAATCCAAACATACGAATAAAGGTCGTAAGGGGAATTTTCTTTGAACGGTCTAATTTAGCGTATAAAACGTCCTTTGCGCCAACTTCATATTCAATCCATGCTCCACGAGTTGGAATGATTTGACCTGCAAAATGAGAAGTTTGCGTTTTTTTGTCAAGTTCCTTGCTGTAATATCCGCCAGCAGAACGAACGATTTGGGAAACAATAACACGTTCCGCACCATTAATTACAAAGGTTCCTACAGGCGTCATAAAAGGGAATTCTCCCATAAAGAGTTCCTCGGTTTTTTCTTTGATTTCACCCTCAGGCGTAATTGTTTCTAATCGTACATTAACCTTCAATGGACGAGAGAAATTGGTGTCACGCATTTTTGAATCATGAATGCTATATTTTGGCTCTTCAAATTTATAATCGCCAAAAAACAAGCGTAGTGTTTTCGAATGGTTTTCAATAGGCGAAATATCTTCAAAAAGATCCTTCAAGCCTGTCTCAACGAATTCTTTAAATGACTTTGTTTGAATCTCAATCAAGTCTGGTAATTCAATTTCAGTTCGAACTTTTGAATAATTTCTACGGACTGCTTTCTTTCCGTATTTTACTTCTTTATAGTTCATGAAGCCACCCCTTGCCAAAAATTTTTTAAAAAATAAGAGATTTTAAATTAATAACTTTCGCATTATTATGCATTATATTATATTATCATAAATATTCAAGATAGTCAAGGTGCTATTTGACACTTTTCAAAATAAAGTAGCCTTTTTCTTTGCAAATGACCTCGCAATTTCCAAATTTACTTTCCAAATAGGCAAAAGACGATAAAGCTCCTTGTTTTTTCTGGATAACAACATAAATAACGCCATTTTTCTCCAAATGGTCATAGCTTTGATTATAAAAGGCAAAAACTGTGGCCTTTCCCGCTCTAATTGGAGGGTTAGTTAGGATACATGAAAATGATGAGCTAACATCTTCTAAAATATTGCTTTTCAAAACAGTAGCTTTGACATTATTAGCTAAAACATTTCGTTGAGCTAACGCCACAGCTCGCTCATTGATATCAACCATCGTGATATCAAGACTTGGATTCAACTTACCTAAAATAACGCCAACAGGGCCATAGCCACAACCTAAATCTAAGACCCTATCACCATATATTTCGGCATTTTCAAGCATTACTCTCGTTCCAAAATCAAGATAATCCTTGCAAAAAACCCCATTGTCGGTATAAAACGGCAATTCAAAATTTTGGAATCTAATTGTAATTTTTTGAATATCACTTTTCACATCATCATTTTTTTCTGAATAATAGTGGCTCATGAAAGCCCTCCTTTATATGCACAAAAACCCGAGCATAAATACTCAGGTTTTTTAATGTCTTAAGTTAATTATTTAACTTCAACAGTAGCTCCTGCTTCTTCTAATTTAGCTTTGATAGCTTCTGCTTCCTCTGGTGCAATCTTTTCTTTGATTGGAGCTGGTGCTTTGTCAACTAATTCCTTAGCTTCCTTTAATCCAAGTCCAGTTAATTCTTTAACAACCTTGATAACGTTGATCTTTGAACCACCTGCGTTAACTAATGTTACAGTAACTTCTTTTGGTCCTTCATCAACTGCAGCAGCAGCTGGTCCAGCAGCTACAGCAACTGCAGATGGATCGATACCGAATTCTTCTTTTAATCCATCAACTAATTCTTTAATTTCTAAGATAGTCATTTCTTTTAAAGCTTCAACGAAAGCTTCTTTTGTTAATTTAGCCATTTTTTATTTCCTCCTAATTGTTTTTTTAAGCATTTGCTTCTTCTTTTGGTTCAACCATTAAGTTCAAACCAATCGCTAATTCGCGAAGTGGTGCTAACATACCAGCAGCTAATTGAGTTAATAATGTCTCGTATGATGGTAATGTAGCTAATTCATTGATTTTGTCAAGTCCAACAACTTCTCCTTCAACGATTCCGCCATGAAGAACAAGCTTTGGATTCTTTTCAGCAAATTGATATAAAATCTTTGCTGGAGCAACAGCATCAGTTGCGGATGTTGCGATAGCCTTTGGTCCTTTCATTTCAGGAGCAAATTCTACATATCCAGCTGATTCAGCAGCACGACGAGCGATATTGTTTTTATAAACCTTAATATCGCATCCTGCAGCTCTTAAAGCACGTCTTAATTCAGTAAATTCAAATACTGTTAATCCTGCATAATCACAAGCAACAACAGTCTTTGCGCCTTTGATTTTCTCAGCTAAGGCATTTACTTCCTCTTGCTTCTTTAAAATAATTGCTTTTTCCATTTTTGCACCTCCTAATGTTTTTAAATAAATAAAACCTCTTTTTCCATAGAACAAGCGAAAAGAGGTTCGTAATTTATTTCTCTCCTCGGTAGGAAATTAAGCATAAGCACCTACTGTCTATGGACAAATATTTAAATTATTGTAATGTTGTCTCGTCAACCTTGATACCAGGTCCCATTGAGGCAACAACTGTGATATTCTTAACAAAAACACCCTTTACAGTTGTAGGCTTAGCCTTTGTTAATACATCATAAATTGTCTTTAAATTTTCTTGAAGTTTAACTGAATCAAAAGATGCTTTACCAATTGGTAAATGAATGTTACCGAATTTGTCAACACGGTATTCGATTTTACCATTTTTGATTTCCTTAACAGCCTTAGCAACATCCATAGTTACTGTTCCTGTTTTAGGGTTTGGCATTAAACCTTTAGGTCCTAAGATACGTCCTAAACGTCCTAATTCAGCCATCATATCTGGAGTAGCTACCATAACATCAAAATCAAACCAGTTTTCTTTTTGGATTTTTTGAATTAATTCGCTGTCTCCAACATAATCTGCACCTGCTTCTACTGCAGCTTGAGCCTTAGCGCCTTTAGCAATAACACATACACGTAAAGTTTTACCTGTTCCGTGAGGCAATACGATAGCGCCACGTAAATTTTGTTCAGCCTTACGTGGGTCAAGATTTAAGCGGAATGCAGCTTCGATTGATGCATCAAATTTAGCGTATGAAGTCTTTTTAGCTAAGTCAACAGCTTCAAGAACAGGATACTTCTTTGTGCGATCAACGAGTTTTGCAGCTTCGGCGTATTTCTTTCCTCGTTTCATAATTTTCCTCCTAAAATGTGGTCTAGCGGGATATCCTCCCACAATTTAGGTTGTATATAACAACCCTCAAGAATTGTGTTAGTCAGCAACAACAATTCCCATGTTTCTTGCAGTACCTTCAATAATCTTAGTAGCTGCTTCTAAATCGTTTGCGTTTAAATCTGGCATCTTGATTTCTGCAATCTTACGAACTTGATCGCGAGAAATAGTTGCAACTTTACTTTTCTTGCTATTAGCAGACCCTGATTTGATTCCAGCTTCCTTCTTTAATAAGTCACTTGCTGGTGGAGTCTTAATAACAAAAGTAAATGAACGGTCATCGTAAACTGAAATTACAACTGGTAAAATATACCCGATTTTATCTTTTGTTGCTTCATTGAATTGAGAACAGAAAGATGGAATATTAACTTGAGCTTGACCTAAAGCTGGTCCAATAGGTGGAGCTGGGTTTGCTTTACCGGCATTGATTTGTAATTTAATCTTTTTTACTACTTCTTTAGCCACGAGACAATCCTCCTTCTTTTCAATTTGTGGTCTTTGGATGTTATCCTCCCACTCTATGCGCATTCCGAACGCTACAATATTTTAACATTAATATTAAGGCTTGTCAACGGCTATTTAATCTTTTTTCAAAAAAAGTAGCTTTAAAAACTATGTTATAAAAAATTATTTCAAAAATATATATTTAATATGAAATTTCTACATTTGCCATACACTTTTTTAAATAAGCATAATAATTAAACCTTTACACATCATATATCTATGGCAATAAAGAAATTTAATTGGTATAATTCAATGTGGTTTGGAGGAATCAAAATGTATAAATTAATCGCACTAGATATGGATGGAACTCTTTTAGATGATCAAAAAAACATATCTGAAGAAAATAAAAAAGCTATTAAGGAAGCTAAAAATCAAGGCTGCTATGTCGTATTATCAACAGGAAGACCAAAAGCGGGAATAATTTCCTACAATGAAAGTCTAAAAACTGGAAACATCAATGAATATTTGATTGTATTCAATGGAGCTTTAGTCATTAATTATGATACAGATGAAATAATTTCAGAAACTCTTTTAGAAAATGAAGACTTCAAATATCTATATAATCTATCATTACAGCTAAATGTCAATATTCATGCCTTTGATCAAAATCAAAATTTAATCACTCCTAAAAATTCTAAATATACAGAGGTTGAGGCATCCTTAAACCATATTGAAACGCACATCGTTGACTTCAATAAGGTTACTGAAAAGATGATAAAGGTAATGTTTATCGATGAACCAGAAATTCTTGATGAAGCTATTAAAAAATTACCTCAAGAAATATATGACCGCTATACCGTTGTCAAAAGCGCTCCCTTCTTTCTTGAATTTTTAAACAAAAAGGTTGATAAAGGTAATGCTGTTTTAGCTTTAGGTGAATATTTAAATATCAAGCAAGATGAAATCATCTGCATGGGTGATGCTGGAAATGACCTAGGAATGGTTGAAAAGGCCGGCTTAGGTATAGCAATGGAGAACGCCTTCCCTGAAGTAAAAAAGGCCGCCAAATTTATTACCAAAAGTAATAATGAATCTGGTGTAGCCTATGCCATTTCAAAATTTGTATTAGAAAAATAAAATTCGGAATAAATCCGAATTTTTTTATTGCTTTTTTACATCTCTAAAGCCTAATGGCATCGAAGTACTTCTTCCGAACATTTCAACAGAAACGGTAACCTCTTCTTTATCAAAATCCAAAGCTAATACTTCGCAAATCTGACCAGTGAATGGACCGTTGATAATCGAAACCTTATCGCCAACCTCAAAGCCAAGAACAGGCTTCTCAATTTTACCTAATTTTAATAACAACGAATTAATTTCATCTGGAGGTAATGGTACAGGTTTAGTTCCTCCACCACTTGAACCAAGGAAGCCGGTAACCTTTGGTGTATTTCTAACAACAAACCATGATTCATCAGTTACAATCATCTCAACAAAGATATATCCAGGGAACATTTTTTTAATCTTTTCTTTTTTACTTCCATCAGCCTTCGTCTCAACAACTGTTTCCTCAGGAATTAAAACCTGGAAAATATAGTCAGTCATGCCCATACTATCAATACGGCGCTCTAAATCCTCTTTAACTGAATTTTCAAATCCTGAATAGGTTTGAATTATATACCATCTACGTGCATTGTTTTCCATAATCAAGCTCCTACATTAATCCTTGTTGGATTTTAATAATTACGTATTCAAAGAATAATAATACTAAAGCCATTAAAATCATGAAAAAGAAAACACGAACTAAATTAAGACCATATTCCTTTTTACCTGCCCATGTAATTCTTGTGAATTCAGGGAATGCTGACCTAACAAATGGCCATACAACTAATCCTAGTCCAAAAATTGCAATTGCAAATAACACCCATCCGAACGCTACAGGGAATTGACCAATAACTGGAACATTGTCATTAATTGTAAGCTCACCAACAATAATCAAAACAGAAAATGCCGCTGAAATAGTTGCGATAACAGTTAAAACAATATTTGTCCAACGATAATCGTTAGAAATAACATTTCCTAGCTTATTTTCACTTACTCTTTGTTTATCTTTAATAGCCATATAAAATGCCTCCTTATTTTGTTTCCTTATGAACAGTATGCTTATTGCATTTTTTACAAAACTTTCGAATAACCATTCGATCAGTCTTAACATTTTTATTTTTTGTTGTTGTATAATTTCTACTTAAGCATTCCTCGCATACTAAAATTATTTTTTCTCTCATAAATATCACCTAATCGATATGTGCTACTAAAAAATTTTACCATTAAAAAGATAAGTTTGTCAACTATAATTTATAATCAAAGAGGCTATTTGAATGTCTTTTTGATTTTTTCGATAGAATTATAGATTTTCTTTTTCCCAATATGCAGCTTTTTATCGATATAATCAATTGAAAAATTATCACCAAAATACATCGAATATATCTCTTTATCAATATCATTCAATTTGTCATATCCTAAACTGATTTTATATTCCTGTACCATTTCCTCTAACACAAAACAGTTAACGGCAAAAGAATCATAGCTATCCACATACTCATACATTAGCTTATCACTATTTTTTAAAGTAAAAGCCCTTCTTTGCCAAACCAATTCAAAGAACCTCGTAAAGGTTTTATTATATCGATCATTAAATAGATAGATGGAACGATATAGACAAATTAATCCCTCTTGAAAATAATCATCATGAAAAAACGGATCAATTCTCAAATTCAAAATAACTCGCCAAATCAAAGGCTTATATTTTTCCATCATTATATCGAGAGCTCTCTCATTATTATCTTTAATCAAATATAGTAGTTCATAATCATTATAATAGTACTTCAAAATTTCCTCCTATTTCTTTCGAAGCACCTCATACATAAGCAAAGCAGCGGTTACGCTAGCATTTAAAGAATTAACATATCCATGCATTGGAACATTGACCAAATAATCACATTTCTCCCGAACTAAACGAGACATTCCAAAGCCCTCACTACCAATAATTATAGCTAAGGAAACCGACGTATCAATATCCATGTATGATTTTTCGCCATGCATATCGGTACCAATAATCCAAAAGCCCTTTTCTTTTAATTCATCAATCGTGCGCGCAAGATTATTTACCTGAATCATATTAACATGCTCAATTGCGCCAACCGATACCTTTGCGACCGTTCCATTCAAGGAAACCGAATGATTTTTAGGAATAATTATTCCATCCATTTGTGTCGCATCAGCCGTTCTCAAAATAGCCCCGAGGTTCTGTGGATCCTCAAGTCCATCAAGAATAATAAAGCATTGCTTTTTTGATTGATCAATGCAATCAGCTAAGTCCTTGTATTGATAATCCTCAACATTTGCCGCAAAGCCTTGATGATTCCCTTGGAATTTATTGTTCATCGCTATTTTATTTAAAACTGTAATTTTAATATTTTTTTCCTTAATTCGGTCAACAATGCCTTTTTCCTTTGTTAATAAGGAATCAAGAATAAATGCCTCATATATTTTTCGATTAGCCATTAGTGCTTCCTTGATAACATTTTTTCCATAAATTGTAACCATATATAAGCCTTCCTTTCTATTATACAATAAAACCATTTAAAATAATGAAAAAATCACTAGAAAAAATCTAGCGATTTTTCAACAATTAAAGGGTATTTTTTTCTTTATAGGATTTAATAACATCTTTGATTTTTTCCTTAATCATTTCAACACCATCCGAAAGGATAATCATCATAGCGTAAGATGATGACATAAGGAATGCCATTAATAAAAGCTTATTAATATTTCCTTGTTGGAAGAAATGATCAATTGGCGCTAATTGGAAAATGTCATACATTGTTAGATAAGCAATTACAAATAATGAAAACATTAGCGCAAACAAGGCACCACGCAAAATATTAAATGGCCTACAAACTCTAAATAAAACCATCAAGCAGGTGAATGTTGCGGAGATAACGATAATGGTTGAACGCTCACGTCCAATAAATTTTTCCTCAAGCGCATTGACACCCACAGGAATCATTCCAATGCCCATCGAATCACTTAATAAAATTACAATCAACGCACTAATAACGATGGTTAAAGCGCCTGGGAGAGCCGTTTTAAAGACCTTCTTTAAAAAGTTTCCAGTAACGATATTATTGTTCGGCTCTAAAGCTAAAACAAAGGATGGAACAGCAATAACTAGGAAATCGATAATCATCAATTGCTTAGGTACAATTGGATATGTAACATTAGACATAAACATTGATAAAATCAAGGTTAAGGCTAATAAAAGAGTTGAAAACAATGTTTTAGTCAAGAATAACGTCGCAACATGCTGAACATTATTAATAACTCGACGTCCCTCATTTACAACCTTTGGCATCGACGCAAAATTTGAATCCAATAAAACAAGATGGGAAACATTACGAGCTGCTTCACTTCCACTCGCCATCGCAATACTACAATCTGCTTCCTTTAAAGCTAAAATATCATTTACACCATCACCAGTCATCGCAACAGTATGCTTTTCACTTTTGAGCGTTTGAATTAATAGCTTCTTTTGATTAGGATTAACTCGGCCAAAAACGGTATATTCACTCGCAGCCCTGATTACCTCTGCATCAGATAAGCCATCAAGACTAATATATTTTGAAGCATTTTCGATACCAGCCCGCTCCGAAACCTTTGATACAGTGATTGGGTTATCACCAGAAATAACGCGAACCGACACATTATTTTCTTTAAAATACTTGATTGTCTCAATCGCATCTGGCCTTATTGTATCCTCAATTAAAATTAAGCCCACCGGGGTAAGTCCTTCGGCATAATCATCTACAATCGGATTCATTGTATGGGCAATTAATAAAACACGATAGCCAAGGCTAGCATTCCTTTCAACATCATAGGCAATAGAATCATAACGATCCTTTAGGATAAATTCAGGAGCCCCTAAGAAATAGGATCCATATTTATCAAATTGACATGCACTATATTTTCGAGCACTTGAGAAGGGAACAGTCACCGAAGCATTAATAATCTTTTCTCGGCCAAATTTCGCCTCAAGCGCATCACTAGTTAAATTGTTATCATTTAAAGCATTAAGCATTGCCGATACGATTTGCCTAATGGCTAATCCTGATTCATTTTTATATTCCACTATTCCTTGCACAGTCATAGAACCATCTGTTATCGTTCCGGTTTTATCCAAGCATAAAACATCAACACGCGCAAGCATCTCAATACAATACAATTCCTGAACTAGGGTCTTATTCATAGCCAAACGAATAACACTCATAAATAAAGCAACACTAGTCAATAGGAACAATCCCGATGGAATCATTCCAATGATTGCTCCGGCGGTTGTCGCTACAGCACCATCAGGTCCTCCATAGTGTAATCCGTCACCATCAGGACCACCAAATTTATACGTTCTAATAAAATAGATTGGTCCTAGAATAAAGATTAAGACACCTACTGTTCGAATAATTATTTTCAACGATTTTAATAAATCAGAACGCGGCTTAACATATTTTTTGGCTTCGCCTGTTAGCTTCTCAATATAATTATCATCACCAACAGCACTAACAATCGCTTTACATGTTCCTGAAACAACAAAGGATCCTGAGTAAAGCTGATCGCCTGGGTTTTTGATAATAACATCAGATTCTCCAGTTAGTAAAGATTCATTAACCTCAAGCATTCCATCCCTAACAACGCAGTCAGCGCAAATTTGCTTTCCCCCGGATAGAATCATAACATCATCAATTACAATATCCTTTACCTCAATTTCTACTTCTTTGCCATTTCTCATCACACGGGCAGTTGGTGCCGATAATAAAGAAAGCTGGTCAATCATTTTTTTAGCCTTAATTTCTTGATAAATACCAATTAATAAGTTAGCTGTAATGATTACCAAAAAGAAACATTGAGTCCATTCGCCAATTGAAATCAACCAACCACCAATTGCAAAATTCAAGGCGTTAAATACCGTCACAACATTGGAAAAAATAATTTGCCAAATTGTTTTTGTACTACCCTTATCCGTCACATTGACATAGCCGTTTTCAACACGTCTTTGAACTAATTCTGTCGACAATCCTTCATTTAAATCTGGTTCAATGCGTTCAATTTCTTCATGCTTTTTAGCCATTATACTTCACCGCTTTCACTATTTTTTCAATATATTCCATAATTTCATTAATTCTTGTGTACTGCTCTTCTAAGTATAAGTATCCAATCAATGATTCAAAGCCTGTGGCCTTTTGATGCATCAAAACCGAAATATTTTTTCGATTTTGATTAGTATGGCAATTACGACCCTTTTTATAGAATTCAATTTCCTTTTCCGATAAAAAATTATCATCAATCATTGCCGTAATAAAACGAGCCTGCGCCTCACCCGAGGTATAGCTAACAGCCATCTTATGTAAGTCATTAACCTTCCCGTTTCCAGATTTAATGACAAGATTTCGAACCAAGAGTTCATAATAAGCATCACCAATATAGGCCAAGGTTAAGCCATTATATTGCTCGGCTATCATAATAACCCCTTGGAAACAAGAATACCACGAAGCTCATCAGCCTTGGCAAAATCTTTATTTTTTCGGGCATTTTCCCATTCTAAATAAACAGCTTTATCCTCTTCGCTAAAACGATTCAAGGGAATAACAATACCTAAACAATCTAAAATGGTTTTTAAAGTGTTAAAAAGAACCTTTAATTCTTCATTTTTATTACGTAAAGCCACATTCATTTTCTTAAGCAAATCAGAAATAATAGTGCTGACATTAGCTGTATTGAAATCATCATCCATATATTCCTCAAATAATTTCATTACTTCGTTATCAACTTCATTAGTAAATAAATCATTAATATCCAAGTAAACGAAGGCTTGGCGATAGCTTCTTTCAAGCTTTTCATATTCAGACTTAAATTGATTCATCAAATCTACTGTATAATTAATTGGCTGACGATAATTAGTATTTAATATTAACATTCTAAAGGCATTCGGATGATATTCATTTAAAAGCTCCTTAACCCATACAACATTTCCTAACGATTTACTCATCTTCTCATTATTAAAATCTAATCTTCCAACATGCATCCAAAAATTAGCTAGTGAATGATTATTGCAGGCAACAGATTGCGCAATCTCATTTTCATGATGTGGGAATTTTAAATCCGTTCCCCCACCATGGATATCAATTTTATGACCAAAAACAGAATCAATCATCACAACACATTCTGTATGCCATCCAGGTCGTCCCATTCCCCAAGGACTATTCCACTTTATTCCTTCGTTTGTTTTCTTCCATAATGTGAAATCCAATGGACTTTCCTTTTTATCCTCAATACTAATTCGAGCTCCCATTTCCAAAGCTTCTGTTCTTTGATTAGATAGCTGACCGTAATTTTCAATTGATAAAACACGGAAATAGACATCACCATCTTTTTCATAAGCATGGCCCTTATCAATTAGGCTTTGAATAAAATTAATCATCGGTTGAATAAACTCGGTTGCATAGGGTGTGACATCAGGTCTCTTACTGCCAAGTGATTTAACATCCTCCCAAAAGGCAGCGATATACTTTTTAGTAATTTCTGCCTCAGTGCAATTATTTTCAATTGCCTTTTGAATAATTTTATCATCAACATCAGTGATATTTGAAGCATAGGTTACCTTATATCCTTTATATTGAAAATATCTTTTAACGACATCAAAAAAGATAACAGGGCGGGAATTTCCAATATGAATATAGTTATAAACCGTTGGCCCACAAACATACATCGATAATTCGTTAGGCATAATTGTTTTAAATTCTTCTTTTTTATTTGTTAATGAATTATATATCTGCACAAAACCATCTCCTTAACCTCTATAATATTATATTACAACTATAATTGAATAACAAGAATTAACACTCCATTTTACAAAAATATATATTATTTCATTACAATGTGATAAACTAACATTGAGGTGATTAGCAATGGATACCGGAACCCACATCATTACAGGAATCGCCATTGGCGTTGTTGGACAGAGCATTCTTAAAATTCCTAATGAATGGACAATTTACCTAACAGCTATCATAAGTTCAATAATTCCTGACGCTGATGTTTTATTTAAAATCAAATCGAACAATTCATATGTTCTAAATCACCGTGGATTATCGCACACCATTGTCCTTCTTCCCCTCCTCGCCTTGATCTCTCCTCTTTTGTGTTTACCCTTTAATGATAGCTTTTTCCAACTTTTTGTAATCTCTTTAATTTCAATTGGAATTCATCTTTTTTTAGATGTATTAAACCCCTATGGAACAAAGCTTATACCGAAAAAAAGAGATTATCAATTAAATGTTATTTATACCTTTGACCCCATCTTTTTTTCCATTTTAGTCATTGGGACAATCATATCATTTTTTCATATTTATATTATAATCTTAGAAATAATTGCCTTTATTCTTTACTTTGTTTTAAGAGTAGTCAAAAAGAATAAAATCATTAACTCATTAAGAAATCAATATCCGGAATCGAAAAAAATATTTGCCTTATCCAAAGCTGATCCGTTAAAATGGCACATTATTATCGAATTTGATGATTCATACATTGTCGGAATTTATTATAAAAAGCTCATTGAAATTGATAAAATCCAAAAATCACCGATTCCTGATGTTTATTTTTCATCATTAATTACGAACAAAACCTATCAAGCCTTTGTCAGAAAATCCATTGCCCATATTTTTCAAAAGACTGATGATGGCTTTATGCTTTATGATTTAAAATACCGAAAAAAAGGATTTTATTACTTTCGAGCCTATTTTACCATCAAAGATAACAAAATCACGAATAGCTATTTAGGATGGGTCTTCAAGGAAGAAAAATTCATCGAAAAGTTAAAAAAGGAGAATGTCAAATGAACCTATTTTTATCACTCTATCAAAAAAAAGCGAAAATTGAAATCAAAACTTACGAGGCCAATCACATCCTATTTCAAGAAGGGGACGAATGCTTAGGCCTATATCACATAAAAGAAGGTCAAGGGATTATCAAAAACATTTTTTTTGATGGCAACGAATCGATAATTAGATATATAAATCCTGGTGATGTTATTGGAGATATTCTTCTCTTCTCCAATCACGCGCATTTTCCCGCAACAATCATCGCCAAAACCAAGCTTACTCTTGAATTCATTAAAAAGAATGATTTGGTAGAAATCATCAAAAATGATTCGGAAATAGCTTTTCTTTTATTAAACAAAATATCTTCACAAGCCTTTGCTTTAAATAATCGAGTTAAGCTATTATCAAAAAAAAGCATCCGTAGTAAAATTTGTTATTACCTTTTAAATATCAGTAAAGAAAAAAATTCTTTAACCTTTACCCTAGACTATAATAAAGAACAATGGGCAGATATTCTAAATATCGAACGTCCCTCCCTCTCACGAGAATTAATAAAGTTAAAAACCGAAGGAATAATAGATTACTATTCCAAAACAATCAAAATAATCGATATTGATAAATTAAAGGAATATGTGTAAAGTGATTGATTAAAAATTCATTTTCGATTATAATAAAATAAGCGTAAACCTATTATTAAAAGGAGGTAATATATATGTACGCAAAAAATGCATGGGAAAAATATAAAGAAAAAGAAATGGAACAATTAATGCAGTTCAATGAGGAATATAAGGATTATATTTCCTACGGAAAAACGGAACGCGCTTGCGTGGTTAAATCAGTTGAGCTTGCGAAAAAAAACGGTTTTAAACCCCTTGAGGCTTATAAAGAATTAAAACCAAATGATAAGTTCTATGTTGTCAATAAAAACAAAAATATTGCTTTATTTGTAATTGGAAAAAAGCCAATCATCGAAGGAATGCGTGTTCTTGGAGCGCACATTGATTCACCACGCTTAGATATCAAGCAAAATCCTTTATATGAGAAAGATGGTTTTGCTTTATTAGACACTCACTATTATGGTGGAATTAAAAAATATCAATGGGTTACTCTTCCTCTTGCCCTTCATGGAGTAGTGGTTAAAAAGGATGGTACTTCAATAAACGTTTCTATTGGTGAAGATCCAAATGACCCAGTTTTAGGAATTAATGATTTATTAGTTCATTTAGCCCAAGACCAAATGCAAAAAACCGCAGCCAAGGTTATTGAGGGTGAAGATTTAGATTTAATGGTTGGTAGTATTCCAACAGGTGATGATTATTCAGTAAAAGCTAACATTCTAAATATCCTCAAGGATAAGTATGACTTCGAGGAAGAGGATTTCTTGAGTGCTGAATTAGAGGTTGTGCCGGCAGGTCCAGCTCGTGATTATGGTTTAGACCGCAGTATGATTATGGGTTATGGTCATGACGATCGTGTTTGCGCTTATACTTCTTTAAAAGCTACTCTTGATATTGAAAACCCTGAATACACCTCTTGTTGTATTTTAGTTGATAAGGAAGAGGTTGGTTCAATTGGCGCAACCGGAGCTCACTCCTTATTCTTTGAAAACACTGTTCTTGAATTATTAACACTTCAAGGACAAGGATCAATTCTTGATTTACGTCATGCAATGCAAAATACAAAAATGCTTTCTTCCGATGTTAGTGCTGGCGTTGATCCTTTATTTCCAAGTGTAAATGAAGCTAAAAACTCCGCTTATCTAGGTAAAGGAATTGTTTTCAACAAATTTACTGGTTCTCGCGGAAAGAGTGGATGTAATGACGCTAACCCTGAATATATCGCATGGTTAAGAAGCATTATGGATGCTAATGAAATTAACTTCCAAACAGCCGAGCTTGGAAAAGTTGATCAAGGTGGAGGTGGAACAATTGCCTATATCCTTGGTAACTACAATATGAATGTTATCGATGCTGGTGTTCCGGTCTTAAATATGCATGCTCCTTGGGAGGTTGTTTCAAAGGTTGATGTTTACGAGGCATACAAAGCTTATATGGTTTTCCTAACAAAATAAAACATTAAAGGAAAGGCTCAAAAACCTTTCCTTTTTTTATCTAGTACTACATAGCTTTTTTTCATAGATTATACTATTTTTTTCTTTACCAACCGCAATTACTAAACCTAAATATTTCAAAATATTTAAAGCCACTTGTGCCATTTTCAAATTGATGTGAGCGGATAAAGCAAAATCCTTTGAGGTGAATTTATCATTTAACTTGGGTATTAACTTTTCATAATCAGAAACAGATAAAACATCAATCTCATCAATTAGCTCTAAGGGAACGCGATTTTCGCGATGTGAGCCCTTTTTCTTCGTTTCATTCCACCCATCTAATAACCGATATTCTATTTGGTCAATTAATAAAATTTTTAAATGAAAATGTGGATGCTTTAAATAATTTTTTATCTTATAAAGTTCATCATATACTAAATAAGGAGTCCCTCTTTTAGGGCTTTTTCGCTTTTCCGATGCTTCACCTGTTTCGATGTTTATCCATGATAGATATTTTATTCGTGGAATCGGATAACAAACCGTCACATCATATTTATCTAAAAAGCAATCTAGCTTTGGTCTAAGCTTATTAAAATTAGCTGTTTGAATTTCATAAATATGGTTATCTATTAATATATCCGCAACATATCCTAAAACCCTTTGTTCATGATTATTCTCATCGCTTTCAATATAATGCTTAATCACGCGATGAAGGGATTTCTCCTTTAGCGTCCCAATTCCATTATTAATACTATCCTTACAAACCAAATCTATGGCAATTTGAAATAATAATTTATTCACCGCTTCTAATCTCCTTTGGGGTTTTATGATACATTTGCTTTAGCTTCACGATAAAATAGCTTACATTATTAAAGCCAACCTTATACGCAATTTCCGTTATCGATAATTTTGTTTTCCGCAATAACTTATAGGCCTTGATTAACCGATATTGATTCAAATACTCATTAACAGTCATATTCATATTTTTCTTAAAAACGCGCATAAAATAAAATTCATTCAAAAAACAAGCCCTCGCAATATCCGCTACTCGAATATCCTCGGCATAATGATTAGATATAAAATCAATCGCTAGCTTGATTTTATCAAAGCTGTCAGGTGCTTTTTTTACAGTCTCAATATAATCATTTTTATATAAGAAAAAGAACAAATCGAACAATAAAGCTTTTATTTTTAATTCCATAAATAAAGAATTTTCCTTATAAAGGTTAAATATTTCATTTAATATCGCAATAACCTCTTTCGAATTTACCAATGGAAAAATTACACATTGGCCTTCTATTAATGGCAAAATATATTTCTCATAAGCTCGATCCGTAATCAATGATGATAAAAAATTATAATCAAAAACAAAGGCCAACCAGTGACATAAACAATTACAATCATATAAATTATGAACATCACCCTTGTTTATAAATAAAACATCGCCTTGATGAAGAATTTTTTGATTTGAATTATAGGTCGAAAGGATTTCGCCATCTAAAACATAAATAATTTCCAATTCGTTATGCCAATGTGAATAATAATTATATCCACCTTCTGTTGAATTGGGATAAATCTTAAAAGGAAAACCATCATCACCATGCTTAACTTCTTCTTTTCTCACTTATTATCACCTCTCTATAATTATACCATGTCAGTATTTTAATATAAATAGCCATTATTTAAATATATTTTGCTTTCAAAAATCACTATAATTGAATTAAAGGAGGCATATATTATGCAAATTACAATTCAAAACAAAGAAATTCATTTACAAGCAGGAGAAAAAAAACAAATCATTCGTCTTTATGATGGCTTCATTCAGGTCTTAGATGAAAAAAATCAAGATTATGTTTCATACGCCGTCATCAATCAACCAAATTTATTGGAAGCTAAAATAGAAGGAAATACTATTTTCTTCCAAAACAAAAAAATCATTGTCAATGATGATCTTCTTCTTGAAATCTATGAGGATGAGGTTTTAGTCGCAAAGGATGTCAATAATCGCTATGTCAATAACTATGTTAAAAATGACCTTTTAGCCCTTGAGGGACACAAGGAAATGGAAAACGATTCTTACCATTACCTAAACACCAAAAAGCTAAATCCGAATGACTGTATCTATGGTCTTGGTGATAAAACCGGATTTATGAACAAAAGAGGATATGAATATATCAATTGGAATACCGATAATCCTGATCCGCAGGTTGATTGCTTTAAGTCTCTTTATAAATCAATTCCATTTTTTATCGTTAAAGGAGAAAAAAATTATGGTATTTTTGTGGATAATACCTATAAAACAATTTTTGACTTTGGAAAATATAAAGATGATGAGTTATTCTTCGGCTCAACCGGTGGCTATTTAAACTACTACCTTTTCTTTGGCTCTTTAAAAGAAATCATAAGCTCTTATACAAGACTTACCGGTCGCGTTAATCTTCCGCAAAGATGGACTTTAGGCTACCAACAATCTAGATGGAGCTATGCCTCGAAGGATGAGGTTTTAGCTTTAGTTGAAAGCTTCAAACAAAATGACATTCCTCTTGAATGTGTTCATCTCGATATTGATTATATGGATCAATATAAGGTTTTCACAACAAGTGAAGAAAAATTCCCTGGCTTTAAGGAAATGGTTGACACCCTAAAGCAACAAGGAATCAAAGTAGTAACTATCATCGACCCAGGAGTAAAAGCCCAGGACGGATACTTCGTTTATGAAGAAGGACTCAAAAACGAATATTTCGCCCAAAAAGACAATAAAGTGTATCACAATGCTGTTTGGCCAGGTGATTCTGTTTTCCCAGCCTTCACCGATAAGGATGTCAGAAAATGGTGGGGTGGCTTAACGAAAAAAATTACTGATTTAGGCGTAGCAGGTATTTGGAATGATATGAACGAACCGGCTAGCTTCAATGGACCAATTGAACTCGATGTAGAATTTAAGGATGGAAATAACACAAAGCTTCACAAGGAGGTCCATAATGTATATGGTCACCTAATGGCCGAAGCAACCTATAATGGAATGAAGGAAAATACAAACAAACGTCCATTTATTATCACAAGAGCTTGTTATAGCGGTTCCCAAAGATACACAACCGCTTGGACTGGCGATAACCATTCAATTTGGGCTCACCTTGAAATGGCTATTCCTCAACAATGTAATTTAGGAATGAGTGGTATGCCATTTGTCGGAACCGATATTGGTGGCTTTGGTAGTGACTGTACAAAGGAATTATTAATCCGTTGGATTGAGGTCGGTATCTTCTCACCTTTATGTCGAAATCATTCAGCCTACGGTACTCGCCGTCAAGAGCCTTGGACATTTGATCAAGAAACTATTGATATTTATCGTAAATTTGTCAATTTAAGATACAAGCTTGTCCCTTATTTATATGATTTATTCTACAAGCATCAACAGGATGGATTACCAATTTTAAGACCATTAGCCTTAGAATTTGAAAATGATTCAAAATGCGAAAGCATCAATGATGAATTTATGGTTGGTGAAAATATTCTTGTCGCTCCTCAGGTTAAAAATGGCGCCTTCAACCGCGTTGTTTATTTACCAAAAGGAAAATGGATTGATTTTAATACCAATAGGCTTTATGAAGGTGGAAAATCATATATTTATGAAACACCATTAGATACCTGCCCAATCTTTGTTAAATACAATTCAATTATTCCTACATATACTTCAACTAATATCGATAATCCAGATGAAATTACTTTCCTTTGTTATGGAGAAAGGGCTACATATAGCCATTATCAAGACAATGGAGTGGACTTCAGCTATGAACATGGCGTATATAATCTATATGATGTATCATTTGATAATGATTTTAACATTTCATTATCTCATCAAGGCTACGAAAAATATACCAATATCAAAAATGTCATCATAAGAGGTGAATAAAGTGACGGAAAGAGAACGAATGCTTTCAGGAAAGCTATACAAATCAGTTGGTATTGAACCTCTCATGACTATAAGTCATAAGATTCTAACTTCTATCTTCTATTCT
>CAZWLD010000012.1:0-56040 GCA_964634685.1 uncultured Anaeroplasmatales bacterium | reverse complement strand
CCATTATACAAAAGGAGCTTTTTAATGTAAAATTATACTCCGATTGTTTTAATATACTGAAAAAACAATTTAAAATAATTATTTATATAAAATGCCGTTCTACATTGGCTTATACTATTTTTTTTATAAGCAAAAGAAAAAGCTTTTCCGTGATATTTGAATAATGTTGACAAACAACAATTTATCAAATATTATAAGGAAAATCTATCAAATAATTTGAATAAATTCTAAATAAGTAATTGAAAATAAAAAAAGCCATACATTATTATGTTATATTAAAGTTAATATATTAGGAATTAATTTAGCATAATTATAACTAAAGCATACGAGGAGATGAAATATATGAAGTCATTCGAACTATAATAGATAAAAATAATTAGGAATTTGAAGGACTTCTTTATTATGCTACTTTTTATAAAGATAATGAAATTTTTAAAAAAATAGCTAATTTAGCTAGAGGAGCAAAATAGATGAGATTACAAGCATTTTTAATGAAAGTTATTTAAAAAAATTAAAAATGCTTTCATAACTAAACTAATTATTTTATTTTAATATAATATTTGATATAATAATTAAAGGAAGTGATTTATTGTGGAAAATTCAAATTTTATTAAAACAATTATGGCTAATGATTTAGAGAGTGGAAGAGTAAAGGAAATTGTTACTCGTTTTCCGCCTGAGCCTAATGCATATTTACATATAGGACACGCTAGAGCTATTATTACCAACTTTGAATTAGCGAAAAATTTTGGTGGTAGAACCAATTTACGATTCGATGATACTAATCCAGTAAAGGAAGATCAAGAATTTGTTGAAGCCATCAAGGATGATATCAGATGGCTTGGCTATGATTTTGCTAATGTCTTTTTTGGATCAAATTATTTTGACGCAACTTACGAAAAGGCTATTCTTTTAATTAAAAAGGGCTTAGCCTATGTATGTGATTTATCACAAGAGGAAATGAGCAAATACCGTGGTACCTTAAATGAACCAGGAAAAGATTCACCGTATCGTAATCGAAGCGTTGAGGAAAATTTAAAGCTTTTTGAGGAAATGAAAAACGGTGTTTATCCGGATGGAGCTAAGACTTTGAGAGCTAAAATTGATATGGCAAGCCCAAATATCAATTTAAGAGACCCAGCTTTATATCGTATTATTCATACGACTCATCATCAAACAGGTGATAAATGGTGTATCTATCCAATGTATGACTTCGCTCACCCTTTACAAGATGCTTTCGAAGGAATTACGCATTCATGCTGTAGCTTAGAATACGATAACCATCGTCCTTTATATGATTGGGTTGTTGAAAATTGTGAATGTGAGCATATTCCTCATCAATATGAATTTGGTCGCTTAAATATTACCAATACTATTATGAGTAAAAGATATTTAAAAATGCTTGTGGATGGAGGATATGTTACAGGCTATGATGATCCACGTATGCCAACATTAGTTGGACTAAAGCGTCGAGGATTTACACCTGAATCAATTAAAAACTTCATTATTGAAACAGGTCTTTCCCGAATCAATTCAACGGTGTCTTCAGATATGCTTGATCATTTTTTAAGAGAGGATCTTAAGCTAAAGGCCAATCGTCCGATGGCGGTATTAAATCCGTTAAAGGTTGTTATTACAAATTATCCTGAAGGAGAAATCGAATATCTTGATGCCTTTAACAATGTTGAAAATGAAGAACTAGGCACCAGAAAAATTGCCTTCTCTCGTAATCTCTATATTGAAAGAGAAGACTTTGTACCAGAAAAGCCAAACAAGCATTGGAAGCGTCTCGCTAAGGATGTTGAGGTTCGTTTATTTAACGCCTATTTCATTAAATGTAATGAGATTATCTATGATGGTGATGAAATCAAGGAAATCCATTGTACATATGACCCACAAACGAAGAGTGGTAGTGGATTTAATGAGCGTAAGCCAAATGGAACGATTCATTTCGTTGAAGCCACAACCGCAATTCCTGCGACCTTCAATTTATTTGAGCCATTGATGATTGATGATCAAGATTCAGATAAGAATTTTATTGATAAGCTTAATCCCAATTCTTGGACTAAGGTTAATGGATTTGTTGAAAATTCATTAAAGGATACAAAGGCTTTAGATCATTATCAATTTTTACGTAATGGTTATTTTACAACTGATTACGATTCAAAGCCTGATCATTTAGTATTTAACCGAACAGTTGAATTAAAATCAACATTTAAGTAGGATGATTATTTCATCCTCTTTTTTCCTAAAAAGTGGAGGTTTTTTGGTATGAAAGTATTAGCGAAAAGAAGTGATTCTTCAATTATCCAACATCTTTTTACAGCTATTTTATTATTTATAATTCTTGTCGTTTGGATAATCAAATTTTCTTCAGAAATTCCTTTTATTGTCGCGTTATCAGTTGTTTTTGGATATTATTTATTTGTTTTTATTTATAAAGTAATTGGTCCTAAGACAATTATTGTTGGTGACCGTAAGGATTTAAACATCTACCTTTATTTTGGGAAAAAGAAGCATATTAGAAAAAGTGCTATTGTTAGTGTTGACACAAAGGTCTATTATTTAAATCGTCACGCTGGAAAAATATTTATTCACACGGCGGATGATATCATTATTTTGCGTAATGTTTTTGAGCCGCTAGCGGTCGCAAAAATCTTAGAAACAAGGGAGTAGGATTATGGATTTACAATCATTAAATGATCGTCAAAAGGAAGCTGTGTTAGAAACAGAAGGACCAGTAATGGTTATTGCCGGAGCCGGATCCGGAAAAACAAGAGTGTTAACCTATCGAATTGCTTATTTAATTGAATTAGGAATTAGCGCTAATAGTATTTTAGCTGTTACCTTTACAAATAAAGCGGCGCAAGAAATGAAGGATCGTGTTTATAATATGGTTGGTGATCAAGCCAAAAAGCTTTGGGTTTCAACCTTCCATTCAATGGGGGCACGTATTTTAAGAGAGCATATATCATATCTTGATTATCCAAGAAATTTTGAAATATTAGATGAGGATGATTCGCTTTTAGTTATTAAGGATTTGCTTAAAAGCTTAAATATTGATAGTAAAGAATATCCTCCTCGTTATGTTAAAACCTATATTTCGAAAAAAAAGAATAAAGATAGCGTTTCGATTGATGAAAATAAAATTCGCGTTTTAGATCTTTTATATAATAATTATCAAAGTGCCTTAATGCAGGATGGAGTTTTGGATTTTGATGACTTATTATTGTTAACATATCGTTTATTTACCGAATATCCTCGCGTTTTAGAGCATTATCAGGAATTATTTCAATATATTTTAGTTGATGAATTCCAAGACACTAATACTCTTCAATATGAGTTAATTGGTCTTCTTGCGGCTAAGCATAAAAATATTTTTATTGTCGGCGACCAAGACCAATCAATTTATAGCTGGCGAGGAGCTAAGGTTGAAAATATCAATTATTTTTTCCGCGATTATAAAGACTGTAAGCAGATTATTTTGAATCAAAATTATCGTTCAACCCAAAATATTTTGAATGTTGCGAACTGCGTTATTAAAAATAATCGCAATCGCGTCAAAAAGGAATTGTTTTGTGAGAATGGTGATGGAGCCTTAATAACCTTTAATCGTCTTTCCTCATCCTATGAGGAGACAACCTATATTGTTAGTGAAATTGATCGCTTAATTCGAAATGGCTATCACTACAGCGATATTGCTATTTTTTATCGAGCTAATGCAATGAGCAGAAACCTCGAGGAAATTTTCAATCGAATGGGTGTTCCCTATGTTATCTACGGTGGTGTTCCTTTCTTTTCAAGAAGAGAAATCAAGGATTTAATTGCTTATTTACGATTATTAGTTAATCCAAGTAGTCCATGGGCCTTTAAAAGAGTTTATAATGTCCCCAAAAGAGGAATTGGTAAGGAGACATTTTCAAAATTGGTTGACTATGCCTATGCGAATAATCTTCCTTTTATGGAGGCAATTGGCGGTTCATCTCTACCAAAGGCTTCGATGGAGCGTTTATTTAAATTCCGTCAATTGATTATGGAAATGAAGGAGGAGCTTCCTAATTTACAGTTCAAGGATTATGTTGATTTCGTCATTCGGAAAACGGGATATGATCAAATGCTCAAGGAGGAAGGCGAAGAGGGCGAGGATCGCTTAGATAACATTAAAGAATTCAAGTCAATTATGGCTAATGCTTATGAATTCTATGAAGGCTCAGACATCGAAAAGCTTGAGTCATTGCTTAATGAATTAGCCCTCAAGGTTGACACTGATTACGAGCCTGAGGAGGATTCAGTAAAAATGATGACCTATCATCAGGCTAAGGGATTAGAGTTCGATGTTGTCTTTATGATGGCAATGGAGGAAAATGTTTTTCCATCCTGGAGCTGCGCTTTAGATCCGAAGGAGCTAGAGGAGGAGAGGCGTGTATGCTATGTTGGAATTACGCGTGCTCGAAAGCTTTTATACTTAACCTGTGCGGAATCCAGAATGCTTTACGGGGAAACGAAATTTAATCGACCATCATCCTTTATTATGGAAATTGACACGAAATATGTTAAAAATTTAAATAAGAAAATTGAAGAGAAAAGAACGGTTAAGAAGACTAATTCCAATGAAACAATTCGTCAGGCTTTAAGTAAAGCACCGAAAACAAGCTTTGCCGTTGGGGATAAAATTAATCACCAGGCTTTTGGCGATGGTGTTATTGTCCAGGTTGCGAATGATATCATCACGGTGGCCTTTGGGGTTCCATATGGAATTAAAAAGCTTTTGTCAACTCATCCTTCAATTAGAAAACTATAGGAGGTTTTTATGAAAAATTTTACAGGAAATACCGTTAAGGATATTAATATGATTGCCCAAAATAGGGATGAATTTTCAAATGATGATATTATTTACGTTTTAAAGAATTCTAACGATGGATTTTCGTTTGATGATTTCCATAATCGCTATGATCGTTTTTATATTGCGATGGAGAATGATGATGTAGATACTATTAAAGAAATAGTAATGGAATGTGAAAGAATTGGTGTTCCTAAATTAAAGAATGTTTTAACAAACGGAGATGATTATCTTTCCTTAATTGCGACGGCAATTGAGGATTTTGATGGTGTTATTTTAAACGAACCATTTCATCAATATTATGCATTGTATGGTAACAAATTAGTTGAGCAAGATTTATTAGATGAAGCGGAATATTATTTACTAAAGGCTTATGAGCTAAATCCTTATACTTATGAATCTATTTATGCATTAGGCGAGTATTATTTCAAAATTGATGAATATAATGAAGCTATTGATGTGGTAAATAAAGCTCTTTGTTATGAAATTGATTTTGACAATGTTGGAAGCTATTTTATGCTTCTTGCTTGTAATTTTTCGATGCTAAGGGATGATGATTTAGCGAATGCTTGCTATACAATGAGCGTTGAGTATTGTGAAGAATTAGAAGATTCAGATGATGATTTTGAAAAGATTGATTTTGATGAGGCTATTGATATCCTTGATGAAAATGGAATTTTTACTGATTATGATGAAGAGGTTTATAATTTAATGTACGAAGTTGGTATGAATTATTATAATGAAGATAATTTTGAAATGGCCAAGTATTATTTAACTATTTATTTTTGGATGACTTTTGATGAAGAAGTTCAAAATATTCTTGATGAAATTAGTGGGAAGTGAAAAAAATGGATGCTAAAGAAAAAATGGATGAGCTTATTTCAAAGCTTGAGACTGCTAATTATGAATATTATGTTTTAGATAATCCTACCTTAACAGATATGGAATATGATAATTTAATGCAGGAATTAATTAAGCTTGAATTAGAAAATCCATCTCTAAAAAGAATTGATTCGCCGACCAATAAGGTTGGGGGAATGGTTTTAGATAAATTCACCAAGGTCAATCACGATAAGCCGATGCTTTCCTTAAGTAATGCTTTTAGTGCGGAGGATTTAAGAGATTTTGATGAAAAAATCCGCAAGGTTGAGCCTAATATTACCTATAATTGCGAATTAAAAATTGATGGCTTGTCGGTTTCCTTGAAATATGTGGATGGAATATTAAAAACCGGTGCGACGAGAGGAAATGGAGTTGTTGGTGAAGACATTACGCACAATGTCAAAACCATTAAATCGGTTCCTTTGAAATTAAAAAAGCCGTTAACGCTTGAGGCTAGGGGCGAAATATATATGCCGAAAAAATCCTTCCTTGAGCTTAATCAAAAGCGCCTAGAGGCGGAAGAGGAGCTCTTTGCGAATCCAAGAAATGCGGCGGCTGGTTCCGTTCGTCAGCTCGACAGCAAAATTGCGGCTTCACGTAATCTTGATGTTTTTATGTATACCCTAGTTGAGGATCAGGATTTTTCGAAACAAAGCGATATTTTGGAATTTTTTAAAGAAATTGGATTAAAAATAAATAATGAATATCGAGTTTGTCAAACAATTGAGGATGTTATTGCCTATACTAAATATTGGGAAGAAAATCGAAATAATTTACCATATGAAATTGATGGAATTGTTATCAAGGTTAATGAGCTAAAAAAATATGATAACATCGGTTTTACGGCCAAGTATCCGAAATGGGCAATTGCTTATAAATTTAAGGCACTAGAGCTTGAGACAAAGCTCAAGGGCATAACCTTCCAGGTCGGAAGAACCGGTAATATTACTCCGGTTGCGGAGCTTGAGCCCATCTTTATTATGGGAAGTACGATTAGCCGGGCAACCTTACATAATGAGGATTACATTAAAGAGCGGGATATCATGATTAATGATATTGTTAAGGTCCGCAAGGCTGGCGATGTTATTCCTGAGGTTTTTGCGGTTGATTTTGAAAAGCGAGGCAATGATTGTATTCCTTTTCAAATGATTGATACCTGTCCTTGTTGCGGGCACCATTTATATAGGAAGCCTAATGAAGCCGATTATTATTGTATTAACGATTATTGTACTGCTCGCATTAAGGAAAGCTTAATTCATTTCTCAAGTCGTGTATGTATGAATATTGATACTTTAGGTGATAAAATAATCGAAACTTTGTATGATAATCATTTTATTGATGATATTCCATCAATCTATTTATTGAAGGATAAAAAGGATGCCCTTATTGAATTAGATCGAATGGGTGAGAAAAAGGTCAGTAATCTATTAGAGGCTATTGAAAATAGTAAAGCCAATAATTTAGATAAGCTTTTATTTGGTTTAGGAATTAGACATGTCGGAGCGAAGGTGTCAAAGATTATATGTGGCTATTTTGGAACAATGGATAAAATCATTAATGCCACCTATGAGGATTTGATTCATATTGATGATATCGGTGATGTTATCGCGATGTCAATTGTCGAATATTTTAATGATGAATATAATATAAATGTAATTGAGCGTTTAAAGGAATTTGGCGTAAATATGACATATTTCGGTAAAACTATTAACACAAATACTTATTTTTCTGGTAAAAAGGTTGTGTTAACCGGGGCTTTATCGATTACCCGTGATGAGGCTAAGGAAATCATTGAGCAAATGGGTGGTAAGGTTATTGATAGTGTTAGTAAGAAAACTGATCTTGTTTTAGCTGGAGAAAAGGCAGGAAGTAAGCTTGATAAAGCGAAGGCTTTAGGCATTATGGTTATTGATGAAGAAGCCTTTAACAAAATAGTTGGTGAAGAAAATGGACAAAATAATAATTAAGGGTGCTCGTGAGAATAATTTAAAAAATATCAATTTAGAGCTACCAAAAAATAAAATGATAGTGATGACAGGTTTATCAGGAAGTGGTAAATCAAGTCTCGCCTTTGACACGATTTATCAAGAGGGTCAAAGAAGATATGTCGAATCCTTGAGTGCCTATGCTCGTCAATTTTTAGGAGGAACCGAAAAGCCCGATGTTGATTTTATTGAAGGCTTATCCCCAGCTATTAGTATTGATCAAAAAACGACGAGCAAAAACCCTCGTTCAACGGTTGGTACGGTTACGGAGATTTATGATTATTTGCGTTTGCTTTTTGCGCGAATTGGCGTTCCTCATTGTCCAACGCATCATGAGCCTATTCAATCACAAAGCATTGAAGAGATGACCGAAAAAACGTTGGCGCTAGGAGAAGGACAAAAAATAATGGTTTTAGCTCCGGTTTATCATCGTAGTAAGGGAACGTATAAAAAGGAATTTGAGCAATTTTTAAAAGACGGATATATAAGAGCGCGCATTGATGGCGAGATTAAGGAAATCGAACCAGAAATGTCATTAGAGAAAAACAAAAATCATAATATTGATTTAGTTATTGACCGTTTAGTTATCAAGGATGGAATTAGAAGCCGTTTGTTTAGCTCGATTGAAACCGCAACGAAATTAGCTGATGGTAAGGTTGTTATCCTATGTGGTGATAAGGAATATTTATTTAGCGAAAAATATGCGTGTAAATATTGTGGCTTTTCGATTCCGGAATTAGAGCCAAGGTTGTTTTCGTTTAATTCACCTCTTGGAGCTTGTCCAGATTGTAATGGTTTAGGCTCAAAGCTTAATGTAAGTGAGGATTTAGCTGTTAATAAGGATATATCCTTAGAGAAGGGTGCCTTGATTCCTTTTAAAAATCAGGATAGCAATAATCTTCAAAGCCTTGAATATGATATTGTTTATAAGCATTTTGGAATTAATCCGAAAATTCCTTTCAAGGAATTGCCGCGCGAGCATCAACAAATTGTTTTATATGGTTCACCTGAAATTATATCCTTTGACACGACCTCGACGAGTGGACGTCGCCACGAATATAAAAAAGCCTTTGAAGGGGCAATCAATAATTTAAATCGTCGTTATGTTGAAACGAATAGCGGTTGGATTCGTGATTGGATTGCGGGCTATATGGTGGAATCAACTTGCCCTACTTGTTTGGGAAATAGGCTTAATAATGCGGTTTTAAATGTTTTAATTGATGGTAAAAACATTATGGATGTTTGTAATATGTCAATTGAAAAATGTTTTATGTTTTTAGATTCGCTTGTTTTATCCGAAACGGAACAAAAAATCGCTGGTTTATTAATTAAAGAGATTAAGAATCGTTTGTCATTCTTGATTAATGTCGGACTTGAATATTTGACCTTATCAAGAGGTGCTCAAACCTTATCGGGTGGTGAGGCTCAGCGTATTCGTTTAGCTACGCAAATTGGTTCGCATTTAACAGGGGTTTTATATGTTCTTGATGAGCCTTCAATTGGTCTTCATCAACGTGACAATGCGCGTTTGATTAAATCGTTAAAGGATATGCGGGATTTAGGAAACACCTTGATTATTGTCGAGCATGATGATGAGATGATGAAGGAGTCCGATTATTTGGTTGATATTGGGCCAAGGGCTGGAGTTCACGGTGGAATGGTTATTGCTGCTGGAACACCTGAAGAGGTAATGGCTAATCCTAATAGTATCACTGGTCGTTATTTAGCGGGATTAGAATATATACCAGTACCGAAGGAACGAAGAAAAGGTAATGGCAAGGAGTTAGTAATAAAGGGTGCCCGTCAAAATAATTTAAAGAATGTTAGTGTATCAATTCCATTAGGTAAATTGGTTGTCGTTACTGGTGTTTCTGGAAGTGGAAAATCATCGTTAGTTAATGAGATTTTATATAAAGGTATCAATAATTATTTATATAAGACTAAAGAGAAGCCAGGTTTATTTGATGAAATCATTAATAAGGAATATATTGATCGAATTATTGATGTTTCCCAATCGCCAATTGGAAGAACTCCCCGAAGCAATCCTGCTACCTATACTGGGGTTTTTGATGACATCAGGGATTTGTTTGCGCAAACAAATGATGCGAAGGTTCGTGGCTATGATAAGGGAAGATTCTCCTTTAATGTTAAGGGTGGACGCTGTGAAGCTTGTTGGGGTGATGGTGTTAAGCGAATTCAAATGAATTTCTTACCGGATGTTTATGTTCCTTGTGAGGTTTGTCATGGAAGTAGATATAATTCCGATACTCTTCAAATAAAATATAAGGGAAAAAATATTGCGGATGTTTTGGATATGACAGTGGAGGATGCTTTGGAGTTCTTCAGTAATATTCCGAAGATTAAGGATAAGCTTCAGACTCTCTATGATGTTGGACTTGGCTATGTTACTCTTGGTCAAAGTGCGACTACTTTGTCAGGTGGAGAAGCCCAAAGAGTTAAGTTAGCTTCGGAGCTATATAAGAGAATAACGGACAAAACCTTATACATATTAGATGAGCCGACAACTGGACTTCATGTGGATGATATAAAGCGATTGATGGTTGTGATTAATCGAATTGTGGATCAAGGTGCGAGTGTTGTGATTATTGAGCATAATTTAGATGTTATTAAATTAGCGGATCATTTAATTGATTTAGGCCCTGAGGGTGGAGATAAGGGTGGACAAATCATTTTTACGGGAACACCAGAAGAAATTGTTAAGTGTGAAAAAAGCTATACGGGTCAATATTTAAAAAATGTGTTGTAGTAGCAATGAGAGTTTTAATTGGAACAACGAATCCTTCAAAGGTCAAAAGATTTGAAGGATTATTGCATGATTGTGAAATTGAATTTTTGACCTTAAATGATTTAAATATTTCTAATGAACCGGAAGAAATTGGAAAAACGCCCGAGGAAAATGCGATTATAAAGGCTAGGTTTTATGGCAAGTATTGCGATTTAGTGATTTGTAATGATTCAGGATTGTATTTTAGCAAATTAGATTTGAATGATAAAAGACAACCAGGATTACATATAAGAACACCTTTTGGGAAAAGATTAGATGATTCGGAAATGATTGAATATTATCAAGGCTTGATTTCTTCATTAGGGGGAAAGGTTGAGGCTTATTACCTTGACGGAATAGCGGTTTATAATCATGGCAAGGTTACTTCATATATGGATGAGGAATTAGCTCAAAAAACGAGTTCGTTTTATCTGATTGATAAGGCTTCACCGAAAAGACATCCAGGTTGGCCTTTAGATTCTTTATCTATTTATAAGGATTGCGATGATTATTTTGTCGATAAAAAAGAAGTTGAAAGTAAAGATAGTATTATTAAACAAGAATATCAAGAAAGAATCGTGTCCTTTTTGAAGAATGCCCTTCGTATTTAGCGAAGGGTTTTTTTGTGGTTGTTTGCACACTTATATAGTTGGTTGATTGAATAAGATTTTTAGGGAAAAAATCAAATAAATTGTATCTTATTTAATAAAGAGAAATTTCTTGATAAAGAAATTAAACAAAGGAGGAAAAACAAGATGATAAAAAAAGTAATTTATTGTTCTATATTTTTTGTATGTGTTTTCGCATTATCAATTAGTTTATTTGCATGTGGTGATTCTGCGAAAACAACAAATGATTCAACTACAATAGAAAAGAATGAAACTGATAGTATTCAAAATTTGAAATTTGAGATCAGTGGTAGTAAAGATAAAACCTGTACAGTAGTTGGATATAAAACTTTCTATGGTGATGAAAGAGATAATAATATCGTTATTCCATCTAAATATAAAGGGATTCCAGTTACAAGTATAGGAGAATATGCATTCTATGATTGGAGTAGTTTAACAAGCATAACGATCCCCGGAGGAGTCACAAGCATAGGCGATCATGCATTCCATAATTGTAGAAGTTTAACAAGTATAGAAATTCCATCAAGTGTCACAAGCATAGGAAAATCTGCATTCGAAAGTTGTAATAAATTGCAATATAACGAATATGATAATGCCTGTTATTTAGGAAATAAAGTTATTCAATATGTAGTTTTAGTAAAAGTAAAGAATAGAGATATTAACCAATGTACAATAAATGAAAATTGTAGAATTATAGGAGAATATTCATTCTATAATTGTGATAGTTTAACAAGTATAGAAATTCCATCAAGTGTCACAAGCATAGGAGAATCTGCATTCTATGATTGTGATAGTTTAGCAAGTATAGCAGTTACTGAAAATAATGAAAATTATAAATCAATAGATGGAAACTTGTATAGTAAAGATGGAACAGTATTATTACAATATGTAAAAGGAAAGCAAGATATAAGTTTTACTATTCCTAGTTGTGTTACAAGCATAGGCAATTATGCATTCTATAATTGTGATAGTTTAACAAGTATAGAAATTCCATCAAGTGTTACAATAATAGGCGGGGAAGCATTCTATAACTGTAATGAATTGCAATATAACGAATATGATAATGCCTGTTATTTAGGAAATAAAGTTAATCAATATGTAGCTTTAGTAGAAGTAAAGAATAGAGATATTAACCAATGTACAATAAATGAAAATTGTAGAATTATAGGAGAATATTCATTCTATAATTGTGATAGTTTAACAAGTATAGAAATTCCATCAAGTGTCACAAGCATAGGAGAATCTGCATTCTATGATTGTGATAGTTTAGCGAGTATAGAAATTCCATCAAGTGTCACAAGCATAGGAGAATCTGCATTCGAAGATTGTGATAGTTTAGCAAGTATCGCAGTTGCTGAAAATAATTCTAATTACAAATCAATAGATGGAAACTTGTATAGTAAAGATGGAACAGTATTATTACAATATGCAAAAGGAAAGCAAGATATAAGTTTTGCTATTCCTAGTTGTGTTACAAGCATAGGCAATTATGCATTCTATAATTGTTATAGTTTAACAAGTATAGAAATTCCATCAAGTGTCACAAGCATAGGAGAATTTGCATTCCATAATTGTGATAGTTTAACAAGCATAACAATCCCCGAAGGAGTTACAAACATACGATATTATGCATTTTATGGATGTAGTAGTTTAACAAGCATAACAATCCCCGAAGGAGTTACAAACATAGGAGATTATGCATTCTATGATTGTGATAGTTTAGCAAGTATAGAAATTCCATCAAGTGTCACAAGCATAGGAGAATATGCATTCTATAATTGTGATAGTTTAACAAAAGTATATTATAAAGGAAATTCTAGTCAATGGTCCAGTGTTTCAATACGGAGTAAAAATTATCCACTAAAGTCCGAAACAATCTATTACTATTCCGAAACTGAGCCAGCAGGAGTAGGTAATTATTGGTATTACGATGAAAATGGAGAGATTGCAATTTGGCCTTAATTAATAGTTTATTTGATGTGTTCACATTAATTTGTGAATGCATCTTTTTTTATTTGTTAACTGTTTAAATTGTTTATCTATCCGTTACAAATGTAACTTGTAGAGTTTATTTTTTTATGAGAAAATATCACCATCAAATGTTAGAAAGAAGGATAAATATGAAGAATTTCCATTTATATTTTAAGAGAATATTCGCCTGTATTTTGTTTTTTGGACTTTCTTTTGCTTTTATTAATAATGCAAAGGCTGTTTTTGCAACCGAAGAAGCACCAAAGATTATTAAAGTTGGCGAAAATGATGTAGTAGATGATATGGTGAATATTTCTCATATTATTGTTGGTGAGGCGATTGATTTAGAATTAACAATTACCGGTTCAGATACTATCGAAGTATACTTTTCAAGAAGGCCAGATACTTGTAGTTGGCTTGAATTGACAAGTGAAAATCATTTAAAGGGAACTCCAACTATAGCTGGTACCTTTGGAATTAATGTTCACGCAAAAAATGAGTATGGAGATCATGATATATTAATTTGGTTATTCATTTACAATGTTGAAGATGCTCCGGTTATAACAACTGAGTCTTTGCCAAAGGCCTATGTGAATTCAAGATATTATCAAGATATTGAATTCACTGGATATAATCAAAGTTTTGGTGTTAGTGTCGAAGGAGCTGAATGGCTTATTGGTTACGAATCTGGTGCTTTTGGAGTAATTGAGGGAACTCCAACACAAGCGGGAACCTATGCTGTTACTGTTACAATTGATAATGGAGCTGGTATCGCAAGGAAAACTTATTCGATAGAGGTTCTTGATGAAACCTTAGCTCCGAAGGTAGTTATTTCAGGATTTGAAATCAATGATGAATATAGCAGTATAAATGAATCTAATGAGATTAGTGTTGTTGAAGGAAAAGGTGTTAATGTGCAGTTTTTCGCAACCGGAACGAATACTAGCACTAATCCTTTAGTTTGGAGCGTAGCTGATGGAAGTACGCTTCCAACAGGATTAAGCTTTTCTGATGATGGATTACTTTCAGGAACAGTTGGCACTGATATCGTAACATCTGGACAATGTAAATATATTTATGTAACGTTTGAAGTATACAATTTAATGGCTGATGGAGTGACAAAACAAAAAACAAGTAAGCAGATTATTATTGTTGTATGGAAGAATGAATGCATCACTGGTATCGAGGTTCCATCAACAGAAATAACTGTTTCAAAGGGTGGAAAACGTCAATTATCAGCTACTGTTACCGGATATGGTGATTTTGATTCTGGTGTTGTTTGGAGCCTTGAAACTAAAACTTCAGAGAATACAACCATTGATGAAAATGGATTACTAACTATTGGTTTAGACGAAACTAAAGAAACAATAATAGTTCGTGTTGAATCAAAAGCAGATAATTATTATTATAAACTAATTGTTGTTACGGTTTCAGATCATAATCATGATATGAAATATGTTCCTGCTGTTAAGGAAACCTGTACAAAAAATGGGAATATTGCTTATTATGTTTGCGAATCTTGTGGATTAAAATTTGCGGAAATTGAAGCGATAAATGAGTTAACAGATGAGCAAATAACTATTCCTGCTCATCATACTCTTTCAGATTTAATTGAGCGAGTTGAACCAAATTGTAGTGTAGAAGGAACAGTTGACCATTATGATTGTACAGTTTGTTTAAAGCATTTTGATGCGGAAGGCAATGAACTTTTAGACATTAGTATCCCGACAAATGATGATCACTTATATGGTGAATGGGTATCTAATGGGGATGGAACTCATTCCCGCGTATGTAGCCGTAATAATGAACATATTGAGACGGCGAAGTGTTCTGGTGGTACAGCAAACTGCCAAGGAAAAGCTGTTTGTGAGGTTTGTAACACTCCATATGGTGAATATGGACCACATCATTACAGTGATACTTGGGACTTTAAGGATGCAAGTGGTCATGCTCATAAATGTACAATTGATGGATGTACACAAATAGGAACAATCCACGCTCATATCCCTGATATTGAAGCTCCAACTGAAGAACAAGCTCAAAAATGTAGTGAGTGCGGATATATTATTCAACCTGAATTAGCTCATACCCATCATACAAGCCTTGTTGAGGGAATCCCAGCAACCTGTACAACAGATGGAAGAAAGGATTATTATACTTGTAGTGGCTGTGAAGATAAGTTTTTAGATGAAGCGGGAACTGTTGTGGTAGCTGATAATGATTTAGTAATCCCAGCTCATCATAGCCTAGGTGATTTGATTCCAAGAGTAGACGCAAATTGTACGAATGCAGGAACGGTAGCTCATTACGATTGTAGTGATTGCGGAAAGCATTTTGATAAAGATGGCAATGAGCTTTCTAATCTAAGCATTCCTGTTAATGGAAATCATGTATTGGGCGCATGGATTGATGAGGTCAAAGCCACAACTAAAAATGAAGGATTAAAAGGACATTATGATTGTAGTGTCTGCGGTAAGCATTTTGATGCTGACGGTAATGAAATTGTTGATTTAGTTATTCCACAATTAGAAAAGAAAGGAATAAGTGCTGGTGCTGTTTGGGGAATCACACTAGGAAGTATTGCGATTGTTGGTATCGGAGGCTTTTCGGTTTTCTGGTTTGTGATTAGAAAAAAGAAATTAGTTAAATAAAGGAAGGAAATAGTAATGAAAAAATTTTTTATTGGGCTAATCGTTTTTATAGCCCTTGTGAGTTTATCTTTGATTGGTGTATATATTGCGGCGAGAGTATCCTTGGGTGTTGATTTATTTAACACTGTTGGGCAATTGAAAACCTTAAGTGAAAAGGTTGATGAGGATAAATCGTTCCCTAATAAATATGATCCATACGCTATGCAAGAATTAAAAGAACAAACAAACGCTAGCTTAGGTGAAGTTATTGCTTATGAAAAAGGAAAAGGATTCAACGGATATTCTATCAATTATGAAGCTTTTACTGGCAAAAAATCTCCTCTTGCTTATAATGAACAACAGACGGGAGCACTTCTTGGAATAATGTTCAACCAAATTACCGAAGGAAAAATAAAGATTGGTGAAAAAGATCTTAATGCAGAGGTATTGCAAGTATCATTTAGTAATGTAGATAATGAAAAGGGAAATTGTGATTTTGGTATAACCCTAAAAATTGATTTAAAGCCATATAAGGATGATATGAAGGGATTTCCATTATCACTAGTTCGCGGTTCTTTCCCTGATTATTTATATGTTACATCAGTTGTTCATATTGAAAAGGATGGAGAAGGAATAGGATATACTCTTACATCACAATATTTAACAATTAACAATTTAAATGCTGAAGATACAAAGGATTTCTTCCATACTCTTGATGCCTTGCTAAAGATTGGAAAAATTGATGATCTTAATCTTCAGGTTGGTGAAATTTTTGTTAATCTTTTAATTGGTACAAAAGATAATCCAGGTTATATTTATACAATTCAAACCGCATATGGTTCAGGAAGCTTTGGATTTTTGGTAGTTCCAATTGACGAAGTAGATACGCCTATTTTGCTTTTCTAGTTTGAATTTGAAAACAATTTAAAGAGTAATTCTCTTGATTTGAGTGATTACTCTTTTTTGTTTTACTAATAATCTTTGATTTCTAAGAAAAATAGATATATTCAGAAAAAATGCAGTTCGACTGCAAAAAATACGAAAATTGATGGAATAGGTTTTTATTTTGAGTTCTTCAGAAATAATGTATCAAATGATACAATAAATGATACAATAAATGATACAATAAATGATACAATAAAAAATGATTTGACTGATGTTGAAAATCAAATATATAAATTTATTTTAAGAAATGGAAGACTCAATAATGTAAAAGTTGCTATGGATGAATTTAATAAAAAGAGTTGGATCTAATAAAACTGGCCATTGGGAAGTAGTAAAATAAATTAGGATTTGAATAGGTAAAAGTTATATGGGAATTTTTGTTAAATAATTATAGGATGACATTAACAATAATTTGCATCTATTTTTACGTAAATCAATAAATCTAGTTATTTAACTCAATATTATAGTATAATAGAACCATAATGAGAGCCTTTATAAAATTTCTTTTTGTTGAGTTAATATGTGATTAAAAGTTACACTTTTGACGAAGTAGATACGCCTATTTTGCTTTTCTAGTTTAAATTTAAAAACTATTTAAAGAGTAATTCTCTTGATTTGAGGGATTACTCTTTTTTTATATAGAAATAATATTGTTCGACTCAAAAAGATAATTGATAATACGTCAACCTAAAAGCATTAATTTATTATAAAATAACGGCTAGTTTCATAAATAGACATAATAGACGCTAAGATTTGGGAATAATATATAATGATGTGGCTTTTTTCTTTTTCTTTAAATAATAATATGTTATAATTAGGAGGGTATAGGTAAAATGAAAAGAAGAAATCTTGTTTTATTGGGCTTGATTATTGTTTTATTTATTGAAGGGAATATGCGTCCTTTTTTAGGCGATGGATTGATTTTAGTGATGATATTATCCACATTAATGGCACTTTTTTTGATTTTAAAAAAGAATGCTCTTTTGATGATTAGTTATGTTATTACTCTTTTAATCATTCTTTTATTTCGCGAGGAAACAAGAGGCGCAAATGTTTCCTTTGATACCTTTAAAAGGTGGGCACCCTTGATTTTTTCTAATAATACAGTTTTCATTAACATTGTTGGCAATATCTTGATTTATTTACCAATGGGCATTATTTTTAGTAAATATTTGAATTTATTTAAAACAATAGCCTATGCGAATGTTTTTATTATTGGAATTGAAATAATCCAGCTCGTGTTTCGCTTGGGTATTTTTGATGTGCTTGATATTATCTTAAATATCATTGGCGTTTTAGTTGGGTTTCTTTCATATCGATTATGGAGTTGGTATTTATGGAGAAGAAGAATGATGATGAATTAAATGAAATAATGGAACGCATACAAAATATTGATAAGGCGAATTTTGATGAAAGAAAGGAATTAGGTCTTATCTTAGGATTTTTTTTACATCCTAATCCTTGGATTCATCTTATATTGACCTTTTTAATTACTTTAGGAACCCTCGGAGTGTTTTCTCTATTTGCTCATTATACATCCTTTAAGTTTTTTACATATAGTAATTTTGGCTATATTTTGGGTATTTCCCTTATGTTTTCCTTAATGGATTATGTTGTTAAATATTTTATAACTAAATATCTACCAAAGCTAATGTCATATACATTGGGACTTTGTTTCTTTTTCTTTTATTTTCTTTGGTTTTGGTTTTTAGATTTTATTTTACATAGTAATTTTAATTATCCAAATTTAATGTCATATTTAACCTTTGTTTTTGTTTTTGGTATCATCAAGCTTGTGATAACCATTTTATTACGAAGATTAGTATTTAGCTTGTTTTTTGAGGATGGTGATGAATAATGCCTTCAAAGATTAAAATTAAAGCGGTTGTGTCCGACAATAATTTAACGGTGCTAGCCGGTGAAAATGGTCTTGATAATTATGTTGAAAGTGAATTGTTATCGCGACTAGGAGTTGAGCTTGCCGGGTTTTTTGATTTCTTTGATTCTAAAAGAATTGTTTTGATGGGAACGAAGGAAACCACGTTTTTTAGGCAATTAAGTGCCTCTATTCAGGAAAGTAGAGTGGATAAGCTTTTTAGTTATTTTCCACCCGCCTTTATCTTTTCCCAATTAGTCGAGGTTCCACAAATTTTTATTGATTACGGAAATAAATTCAATATTCCGATTTTAAAATCACCCTTACGTACGACTGCTTCAGGAAGTAAAATCCTAACTTATCTTCAGGATAAATTAGCCCCAAGATTAAGCATTCATGGTGTTTTATTAGATATCAATGGTATGGGTACCTTAATTACGGGAAAAAGCGGTATTGGTAAATCTGAAATTGCTTTAGAGCTTGTTAAAAGAGGACATCAATTGATTAGTGATGACCGTGTGGAGATTTATCAAAAGGACGTTGGTGTTTTGATTGGATCGGCGCCGAAAATTCTTGAGCGTTATATGGAAATTCGCGGAATTGGTGTTGTCGATGTTGTTTCAATGTTTGGGGCGGGAGCCTATCGAGAAAACAAAAAAATCCGTTTAGTTGTTGAACTAGAGAAATGGGAAGAAGGAAAATTCTACGACCGTATCGGTCTTGAAAATTTAACAAACAAATATTTTGATACTGAGGTTAAAAAAATTATTATTCCCGTGTCCCCAGGACGTAATGTCGCAACGCTTGTGGAAGCAGCGGCGATGAATGAAAAATTGAAATTTATGGGTGTGAATTCCGCTGAAGAATTTGCGGATTCAGTTCAACAATTAATCGCAAAGGGAGGAAAAGAAGAATGATGCTTGCATATAATAAAATCGCCTTCTATATCGGGAATATTCCCGTTGCTTGGTATGCCATATGTATTTTATCAGGTGTTTTGTTGGCGGTAATTATGGCGGTCAGAGAAGCCCGCAAATTAGGTATTAATCCGGATATCATTTATGATGGTGTTTTATTCATTTTACCAGCAGCTATTTTGGGAGCGCGACTATATTATGTTTTATTTGATAGCTTCGTCAATGGCTCATATTATAATTGGAATATATTAAAAATATTAGGCTTTGTTTTTGATGATGGAAAAATTACTGGCTTCCGTTTAGAAGGCTTAGGAATCCATGGCGGTATCATTGTTGCCTTTATCGGCGTTATTATTTATTGTCGGGTAAAAAAAATCAGCGTTTGGCAAATTGTTGATTTGGTCGCTCCGGGTTTCTTGATTGGGCAAATTTGTGGTCGCTGGGGTAATTTTATGAATCAAGAGGTTTATGGTGGTATTGTCGAAAACCTTAATTGGTTGCCAAAATTCATAAGTGATCAAATGTTTATCAATGGACATTATCGTCAGCCTCTATTTTTATATGAGGGCCTTTGGAATTTAGCTGCCTTGATTGCGATTTTGATTATTCGTCGCTTCCGCGTTTTGAAGGTCGGAGATATTTTGTGCGTTTATTTGATTTGGTATGGAATCGGAAGAGCCTGGATGGAACCACTTCGTGACCAAGCCTATATCCTTCAAAGTAATTTTTCCAATATGCAAAGTGTTTTGACATCAATTGGCTTAATTATTGCGGGTGTTGGTTTATTAGTATATAAATATATTTGGCGCAAGGATTTACCTTACTATGTTGATACATTGGTAAGTGAAGAGGAATATGTGGAAAATAAAACAATCTTAAAAATCAAAAATTTCTTTAAGGATAAATTTGGAAAAAAGAATGAAGAGGAAGAAAAAGATGATCAAGACGATTCTTTATGATTTTGATGGAACAATCGGAAATACAAACCAGCTTATTTATGATTCCTTTGTCCATACCTTTGAATTTTTCCATATTCCTTATACCGATAAAGAAATATATCAAGCCTTTGGGCCAACCCTTCATCATACTTTTAGTAAATATAGTGATGATGAGGAAAAGGTTAAAGAAATGATTGCAGTTTATCGTGATTTTAATATCAGAAATCATGATGCCTATGTTAAACCCTTTCCGGGGGTCTTAGAAACAATCAAGGCTTTAGATGAAATGGGAATCATTCAAGGTGTTGTTTCTTCGAAAAAAACCGATTTGGTTTATCGAGGCTTAGAGGTTACAAAGCTATTACCATATATGAAGGTTGTCATCGGGGGCGATGATGTCACCAAGCATAAGCCTGCCCCTGAAGGTATATTAACCGCATTGGGTAAGCTTGGCGTTGATAATTGCCTCTTGGTTGGGGATAATGCTTCCGATATTTTATCCGCAAAAAATGCTTCATGCTTGTCCTGTGGGGTTTCTTGGAGTGTTAAGCCTTTAGAATTAAGAGAAAGCAATCCTGATTTTTGGATTGAAAATATTAATGAATTAATAAGAATCGTTGGTGATAATTAGTGAAATATGACATCATAATTATCGGCGCCGGTCCTGGTGGCTTGACCGCAGCTATCTATGCTAAGCGTGCGAACCTAAGCTGCGCTATCATTGAAAAGGGAGCGCCGGGTGGACAAATTATTAATAGCTATAGTGTTGAAAACTATCCGGGTATTGGTCAAATATCCGGTGTTGATTTAGCAATGCAAATGTATAATCAGGTCGTAAGTCTCGAGGTTCCTTTTATTTTTGAAGAGGTAAAAGAAATAAAGAATCGTTTTGTGGTTGTGACTAATGAAGGTGAATATGAAGCTTCTTCAGTTATTATTGCGACGGGTCAAAGCCCTAAGCGTTTATATTTAGAAAATGAAGAAAAAATGCTTGGACGCGGGATTTCCTTTTGTGCGATTTGTGACGGCTCATTTTATAAAAACAAAGATGTTATTGTTGTGGGCGGAGGTAATTCGGCCATTGAAGAAAGCATCTATCTTTCATCAATTTGTAAAAATGTGTATGTGCTTGTGAGAAATCAATTGCGGGCTGATGAGCTTATTGTTAAGGAGCTAAAGGAAAAAGAAAACGTCAAAATAATGCTTAATACAAAGCCTTTAGAATATCTGTTTGATGATGACTTCCGGGGCATTAAAACGAATAATGGTGAAATCTTAGCTAGTGGTTGTTTTCTCTATGTTGGAAATGTTCCTAATACGAGCTTTGTTTCTGATGAAATTAAAGATGAATATGGATATATTATTACCGATAGCTATATGGAAACCAAAATCAAGGGTCTATATGCCATTGGTGATTGTAGGAAAAAGGAGCTAAGACAAATTGTTACTGCGACCTCTGATGGGGCCATTGCAGCGTCAATGATTAAAAAAACACTTGGAGAGTAGGGATTATTATGAAAATTTTTTTCATAACCTTTGGTTTAAAATATAATCACGGGGAGCATCTTGATTTTCAAATTGATACGCGTATTTTGCCTAATCCCTTTTATGTAGAAGGATTAAAGGACAAATGTGGACTTGATCAAGAGGTTTATGATTATGTAATTAATTCAAGAGAAGGAACTGATTTTATCAAAAGAACAATTGATTATTTAGAGTATTATTTTGAAAAAATCAGTTTTCATAAAGAAATCAGAGTAGGTATTTGTTGTACTGGCGGTCAACATCGAAGTGTGGCGGTCGCCAAGTGTCTTTATGACTATTTTAGTAGTCAATATGAATGTGAGCTTATCCATCAGGATGAAAAAAATTGGAGGCGAGACGATGTTTGATCGCGATTTTAAGGTTGTTGTTTTTGGTGGAGGAACAGGATTATCATCGATTTTACGCGGACTAAAAAAATATCCAATTGATATCACGGCTGTTGTGACGGTAAGTGACGACGGCGGCTCAAGCGGTGTTTTGAGAGAAATGTTTAATATGACCCCTCCTGGTGATATTAGGCGCGTTTTAGTTTCCTTGTCGCAGGATGAGGAAATCTTTGATGACCTTTTCAATTATCGCTTTAAGGATGTTTTAGGCGAGCATACGGTTGGAAATATTATTTTGGCTGCTCTTTGTGAGATGAACAATGGTTCAATGCTTAAGGCTATTGAGCATTTATCGCGGGTTTTAAATATCAAAGGAAAGGTTTTGCCGGTTAGTGATATGCCTTATCGCCTCAAGGCTACCTATTTAGATGGCACAACCGTTGTTGGTGAAAAAAATATTCCTTGTCCAGGTAAAAGAATTAAATATGTCGAAACTGTTGAAAAAATAAGAGCTAATCCTTTAGTTATCAAGGCCATTAACGAAGCTGATGCGATTATTTATAGTCCGGGAAGCCTTTATACAAGCCTTTTACCTAATTTGATTTTGGATGATGTTAAGGAAGCCCTTAAGGCTTCAAAGGCTTATAAAATTTATATTGCTAATATTGTGACCCAATATGGGGAAACGAATGGTTATCAATTAAGTGATCATGTCAAGGCCTTAATTGATGTGATTGGGAAGGACCAATTAGATTTAGTAATAGCCAATGATGATATGAATGTTGATAAGGATATTTTGAAAAAATATTTAGATGATAATCAAGATTTAGTTTATCCAGATGTTGAAAATGTCAATGCTTTAGGTGTTGAAACGCAAACAAGTAGACTTATTAATGTTCAGGATAAATATTTGCGTCATAACGCCAATAAGGTTGCGGCTTATGTAATTAAACAGCTTATTGATATTTTGTAGGTGGTGGTAGAAATGTCTTTCGCCCGTGAGGTTAAAGAGGAACTTTCAAAAATTAAATCAGATAAATGCTGTAAGCTTGCGGAACTATCAGCGTTATTATGGATAAATTCCGAAATTTCATTGTCAAGTGATGGCTTAAAATTGGAATTTCAAACAACTAATTCGACCATATCTCGGCGCTTAGTTGAGCTTGTTAAGGATTTATATGAAGTTGAAATTGAGTTGTTATCCAAGGAAAGAGAACGCCTCGATCGCTCATGCTTTTATATTGTGAGAATTGTTAAGGGAGCTGACCGCATTATTTATGAGCATGGCCTTCTTGGCTATGAGATGACAAGGCATGACCATATAATAAAGGATTGTTGCAAGGGTGCATTTATGCGCGGAGCGTTTCTAGCCTCAGGTTCTTTAAATGATCCCAATCATTCCTATCATTTGGAGATTGCTTGTTGCGATGAAAAGGAAATTGTTTTTCTTCAAAGGATAATGAATGAATTTGAGCTTAATGCTAAGATAACAAAAAGAAGAAATTCTTTGATTGTTTATCTAAAGGAAGCTGGAAAGATAGCAGATTTTTTGAAGCTGATAGGTTCAAAGCGGATGTATTTTCAATATGAGGATATTATCATAAAGAGAGATTTAAGTAATACTATCAATCGGGTTATTAATTGTGAGGTTGCCAATGAACAGAAGAGCATTGAAACAGCTAAAAAGCAAATTAAAGAAATCGAATATATCTTAAATTTAATTGACCCTGATCGAATTAATCCGAAATTATATGAGATTATGAAAATTAGGTTAGATAACCCAACCGCGAGTTTCAATGAGATTGTTGAAATTGCTAATTCATTGAATATAAGCCTCACGAAATCGGGTTTAAATCACCGTTTTCGAAAAATCTCCGATTTATACAAAAGCTTGACGGAGGCTCATAATGATTAAGGGGATTGGTGTTGATATTATGGATCATCGTCGCATCAAAAATCTAGATGAATTTGCAAATCGTGTTTTGAGCGATGATGAAAAAAAGCGTTATTCTTTGATAACAAATGAAAAAACGAAAAGATGCTATTTAGGTGCTCGCTTTGCGGCGAAGGAGGCTCTTTTTAAGGCAACAAATAAGCTTGTGGATTTTAGATTAATTAGTGTTTTAAATGATGAATCAGGTGCCCCATATGTTGTAGGACCTTATGATGATCAAATATTTATTTCCTTATCACATGAGGAGGAATATAGTATTGCCTATGTTATTTGCGAAAAAAATAAGAGGACTTTGACCTAGATATATTATCAGGAAAAAGTTCTCTTTTTGATATGATTTGTGAATAATATTTTTTTTTGATGAAATTAAGATTTAACTAAATAGGGTGTTTAAATAGAAATCATTTTATTAATAACCAATATCAATATGCTCTACTAAAACAACGGTATCACTAGTATTTTCTAAAGAATAAGAATTTCCATTCATTTTGGAATAGATATTCTTAGGATCATATATATACTGATATGGTTCATCTTCTTTGCCTGCTCTCCATTGAAATTCACTTTTAAATTGATTTAATGGATCTATTGAAAAAGTATATCCATTTAACTTCTCGCCAAACAAATGAACAACCATTACAGAACCATTTAAAATCCAAAAGGCACTATTTTGATTGAATTTAATTTGTCCGTCTTCTCTTTCGACATTCTTATAATAATAAGTTCTATTTCCCTTTTTAAATGTATATATAACATTTTCTTCAATATTTTCTCTAAAGTCTGAAGGCTTAATATAATCATAATGATATCCTTTTGATCCCCCACAACCAAATAATGAAAACACAAAAACCATTGAAAGAACTATCACAAATAATTTCCTTTTCATTAGTTTACAACCACCTTTCTATGTTTATTGAAATTTATAAATACAATTCTTATGATTATGAATAAATGAGTATTTTACAATTCGCAATAATTTGATAATTTATCATTAATTAAAGTGTCGATTAACAATGAGTAACTTTAATCATCTCTACTAAAACAACGGTACCACCTGTATTTTCTAAAGAATAAGAATAACCATTTGTTTTATAATAGTAATCCATAATACGATATTGATAGATATTTTCATCACTATATTTTGTACAACTATTTTCTTTTTTAAACTGGTCTAAGGGATCTGTTGAAAAGGTATAGGAGCTTAATTGTCCACCATATGAACTTAAATTTGTTACAAATTCATTTAAAGTCCAAAAGGCACTATTTTGATTAAATTTAATTTGTCCGTTTTCTCTTTCGACATTCTTATAATAATAAGTTCTATCTCCCTTTTTAAATGTATATATAACATTTTCTTCAATATTTTCCTTAAAATCTGAAGGATTAATACAATCATTTCTTCCTCCTTTTGTTCCCCCACAACCAAATAATGAAAACACAAAAACCATTGAAAGAAATATCACAAATAATTTCCTTTTCATTAGTTTACAACCACCTTTCTATGTTTATTGAAATTTATAAATTAATTATACAATTAAAAAGTTATTTTTGCAAATAAATGTGTCTTAATTTTCATAAAAATAAAAAGGAGCTTTTGGCTCCTAAATTTTATTACTGAAAATATTTTTTTACAACTCTTTTATTTCTTAATAGTCTCTATTTTTTAAGAATAAGAGAGCAATATTGATGATTCCAGCTAATCCTACTAGGGAATAAATTGTTCTGGTTAATATCGTCATGTCACCAAATAAAAAGGCCACAAGATCAAATGAGAATAGTCCAATTAAGCCCCAATTGATGGCTCCAATTATGGTGATAACTAAAACAATTTTTTGAAATATACTCAAATTTATTCCTCCTTTGTTTTTATTATTTCTAAAAATTTCTAAGATATGCATAGTTTAATTTTTTTTAGCATAAAATGTTTTAGAAATAATAATGAGGTGAAAAAGAATAATGAAAAAAATTTTAATATGCTTTTTGTTTATGTTTACCCTTAGTGGCTGTGGAACGATGCTCAAGACCGATAATTGCATTAAGGAATGGGGTAAAAAATTAGAAAATATGAATTCCTACACGGCAACGATTGCGATGACTGCGCTTAAGGGCGGAAGTAATGTTAAGCATGATATAGGTGTTTCGTATTTAAATGGTAATTATAAGGTGTCTTTAAAAAATAATGAGAATAATACTCTTCAGGTTTTATTAAAGAATAGTGATGGCGTTTATGTTTTAACACCAGCCTTAAATAAAAGCTTTAAATTTCAAAGCGATTGGCCGACCAATTCCTATCATGCCTATTTACCCTTGTCGGTATATCGTGAGGTTTTAAACGACGAGCAAAATAGCGTTGAAAAGAAGGATAAGTTTATTATAACCAGTAAGGTTAATTCTAAATATAACAATGCCTTAAAAATTCAAAAGGTTTTTTTAAATGCTAAAACTTTAATGATTGAAGAGGTTATTGTTTATGATGATGGAATGAATGTTCAAATTGATTGTAAATATAATGCTATCGATCAAAAGGCAAAATTATCGGGCGATGATTTTAATTTAGAAAAGGTAAGTTCTTCGGCAAGGCTATTAATTGGTGAGGGCGAAACGAATGCTAGCTTAGAATACCGCGAACCTTTATATGTTGTGGAAGGATGCACATTGAGTAAAACTGAAGAATTTGATGAAAAATGTGTCTATTATTATTCTGGTGAAAAGGATTATATGATTGTTCAATCCTATGCTAAGGAAAGTAGCATTGTTTCTTCAAATCGTATTTATAATGAGCTTATTGAAATTAATCAAGGCTTTGCGGCTAAGACTGATTTATCATTAAACTGGTATGATTTAGGAATGGAATATTCGATTATTTCTTCCGATTTAACAAATGAAGAGATGATTAGCATTGCTAATTCCTTGAGCTAAAAAGGTCGCTGTTTGGCCTTTTTTTGGTTTTTGTGTAGATTATAAAAATCAAGAAATAAAAAAATGTGATAATTCACTTTATTTTTTACTTTCTAATTTATTTAAAATATGATAAAATAAATTGTGCGAATAATATAAATTAAAGGAGAAATAGATATGGCAAAGAAAGCTTTAGAAGCTGAAAAGAAGATTAATTGGATTCTATGGTCGGTAATTGGCGTTGCCGTTATTGGATTAATTGTTGGTGGAGCCTTCATTATTAAAGCTTGTTTAGATAAGGATAAGAAGGATAATGATCGTATAACAATGTTTGATGATTATGACAAGCTTCCTTACAGCTACTTTTTAAAGGATTACGTTTATCATGATCCAACAGAGACTACCACAACAGAAGAAAATACAACAACTGAAGAAGTAATTGATGTTAAGGATGATTATTATTTATTTGTTTTTGATTCAACAAAAAAAGCTGAGGATTATGGATGCTCAAGTGTTTGGATTGAAAATGTTGGATATGATGCCTTCTTAAAAGAGGTTAAGGATGTATTAGATAAGGCAATCGCTAATGGTGTTCAAGTATATGTTGCGGATTTATCAGAAGAAAAATATGCAAGCTATGAGGGCGCAACAATTGCGGCAAACTACAATTATACAGGAATGTTTACAAATGGTAAAACTGACAATGATGGATTAAGAGCAATCACGATTGTTGGGCCTGCTTTAATCAAGGTTGAGGGTGTTGCGGCTGAAGCTAAATACAACGTTACGGTATATTACAGTGGCGTTGAGGAAATTGAACGTGACATCAAAGAAAAAATCAAGAAATTTGAAGGTTGGACTTTCTAATTAAGCGAGAATTACCTCGCTTTTTTTATAAAAACTTTTGGGAGGACATTATGGAATACATTAATGAAGAATTAATTGATAAAGTTGCTAGCGATTTGAACATTAAATCAAAGCAGGTTACTGATGTTTTAGCATTACTTGATGGTGGAGCGACTGTTCCTTTTATTGCTCGTTATAGAAAAGAGGTTACGGGTGGTCTCGATGAGGAACAAATCCGCGAAATTGAAAAGAATTATCAATATGGTGTCGCTTTAGAAAAAAGGAAAAAGGATGTTTTACGACTAATTGATGAAAAGGGAATGCTTACACCGGAGCTCGAGGAAAAAATCAATCAGTCGATTAAATTAGTTGAAATTGAGGATTTGTATCGTCCATTTAAGGAAAAGAAGAAAACAAAGGCCACAGAGGCCATTAAATTAGGCCTTGAGCCGTTAGCTAAAGCGATTATGGAATTTCCGATGAAGGGTTCAAAGGAAGAATTATGTGCCCCTTTTATCAATGAGAATGTTAAGACAATGGAGGATGCATTGCAAGGAGCTCGCTATATCATTGCCGAGAATATCAGCGATGATGCCGATTTAAGAACCTGGACGCGAGATAATGTACGTACCTATGGTAAAATTGTGACCAAGAAAAAGAAAAATGCTGTTGATGAAAAATTAGTTTATGAAATGTATTATGATTATGAGGAACCAGTTCGTCATATTAAGCCTCACCGTATTTTAGCGTTTAACCGCGCTGAAGCTTCTGATGTTATCAGCGTTAGCATTGAAACCGATACTGAATACATTATTAAGTATATGGAGCGCCGTTATAACAAGAAGCCAAATTCCTTTGTTAGTGATGAGGTATCCTTGGCGATTGCCGATAGCCTCAAGCGTTTGATTTATCCAAGTATTGAACGCGAGATAAGAGCAGAACTAACGAATGTTGCGGAGGATAATGCGATTGAGATTTTCTCAATGAATTTAAAAAATCTTTTATTACAGCCACCAATGAAGGGACATGTTGTTTTAGGAGTAGACCCAGCTTATCGTACTGGATGTAAATTAGCGGTTGTTGATGAAACTGGAAAGGTTTTAACAAAGGATGTCATTTTCCCTCATCAAAAGAATGTTAATGAGGTTGTTGATGATAAGAGAGTATTAGATTCTGAGAAAAAAATCAAAATGCTCATCAAGAAATATAATGTTGGCCTAATCGCCATTGGAAATGGAACAGCTTCCCGGGAAACTGAGGAATTCATAGCTAAAATTTTGAAGGAGATTGATGATAAGGTTTTCTATGCCATTGTCAGTGAAGCCGGAGCTTCGGTTTATTCGGCTTCCGAATTAGCGAGAGAGGAATTCCCGGATTATCATGTTGAGGAGCGTAGTGCGGTCAGCATTGCTAGACGTCTTCAGGATCCATTAAGCGAATTAGTTAAAATTGATCCCGAAGCTATTGGTGTTGGTCAGTATCAGCATGATGTAACCGAATCAAAATTATCTGATTCCTTAGATTTCGTTGTAACGGAGGTTGTTAATAAGGTTGGTGTCAACGTTAATACCGCTTCAAAATCGCTTTTAGGATACGTTTCTGGCGTTAATAAGAGTGTTGCTCAAAACATTGTTAAATACCGCGAGGAGAATGGAAATTTTAAAAATCGAAATGAGCTTAAAAAGGTTCCGAAGATGGGAGCAAAAACCTACGAACAGGCCATTGGCTTTTTAAGAATTCCTGAGGGCGACGATGTTCTTGATTCGACATCAATTCACCCAGAAAGCTATGATGTTGCGCGAAAATTAATTGATATTTTAGGATTAAAGGGTATGAAACTTGGTTCTTTAGAAATCAAGGAGGCTTTAAAAAATGTTAATAAAGAAGAGCTCCTTGAAAAAACGGGAACTGATAAATATACCTTAGATGATATTTTGGATAGCTTTGCGGCTCCACAGCGCGATCCTCGTGATGAGCTTGATAAGCCATTGCTTCGTAGCGGGGCTGTTCACATTGAGGATTTAAAGCCAGGAATGGAGCTCGAGGGTGTTGTCCGCAATGTTGTTGATTTTGGTGTTTTTGTGGACTGTGGTTTAAAGAATGATGGTTTAGTTCATATTTCCAAAATATCGAAACAATACATTAAGCATCCAAAGGATGTTTTAAGCGTTGGTGATGTTGTTAAGGTATGGGTTTTATCTGTCGATTTGGTTAAACAAAAGGTCGCATTAACAATGATTAAAGAATAAATGATATGATTATGTAAATGGTTTTATTTTCATTTTCACAATTTTTATACATCATTTTTGATTAATTGTGATATTATCTAATTAAGGAGGAGATAATAATGAAGTATTTAGTAAAATTATTATTAGTTGTGGTTGTATTATTTGCTGGATGTTTTTATTATAAAGTTGGTCTTTCAACCGATAATGGAATAAAGGTTATGGATACCAAATATAAAACTTACAATGATTTTGCGCTCGATTATGCATTAGGTTTAGCTAATGATCCTGACGTTAATTCAATTTCTTATTGGAAAATTCCATTCATGAATAAGTACTATTGTGCTATTGATGTTAATGTCTCAAAGAATATTATTAATGCAGGTGTTGATTCGGGATTTTATGTAATGCTTTTAGATAAAGATGTTGATGAAAGTGGAAAAGATAATCATTTAGCAAAATTAAATTCTCTAGCTGATGTAGAGGGTATTAAGGTTAATAAGCCTAGTGAGTGGATTTGGTTTGGTTTCCTTGTAGGAGCAATTGTAATTATCATTTTCCCTACTGGTAAAAAGAAGAAATATTAAAAAAATGGTCGGTTTCCGGCCTTTTTATTTTTTTGATTTGCTCTTGACTTTATTTGAAAAATATTATATCATATAAGGGCTGGAGTAATACTCAAGAGGCTGAAGAGGTGCCCCTGCTAAGGGTATAGGCTGGGAAACTGGTGCAAGGGTTCGAATCCCTTTTACTCCGCCAATAAGAATATTAACGGCTTAATTTAGCCGTTTTTATTTTATTGGGTATAGTTGAGCTAAAAATTAGATTTTAAGGAGGTTTTCAAACCTTTTTTTATGAAAGATGACGACTTTTTAAAAGTACAGTATAATTGATTATTTTTAATGAGAAGATTGAATTTTTATCAATCAAAGACAATAAGTAAAGGTCTTCGATTTGTTCAAAGAATTTTTAGCTTGATTAAAAAAATTATTGAGCAAATAGATGTGACTAGAGGATATTGGAAAGTAAAAATTCAATTATAAGTTATCAATTAGAAGTTCTTTCAATTTTTATTTGAAATTATTGAAAATTATATATGTATAACATATAATATAGATGTCGATGGACGTAATTTAGGTAAAGAAAAGGGAAGCTTTGGCGAGCTTCCCTTTTCGCATTTGGGAACGATGAACGAAATCTAGGATTTGCTTTGTTTATAAATCCTAATTTCTAATTGGCTTTTATTCCTATCCTGAAGAATATGGCTAATGTTGTTTCTTTTAAGGTACTTGAAATAAAAAAAACTCTTTTTAAAAAGAGTGGTAATTAATAAAAAATGTATTGCCGACCTTCGTCATACAATAATTACTCTAATTTGTTTTTCACGCATGTTCACGCCAGGCTGAGCAAAAGGGAGCGACCCGATTACTTCTGGAATGGGTTAGACCGAACAACAAGAGGAACTAGATTATCCTCTAACTTTCAGAGAGCTTCAGCATTTTCTTCACTTTTATTGTAAATTTTGGCATTCTCCTACTCGCACCCACCAAAATAGTTATAGGTGATTACTCACCATCAAGCCACACACTTCTTTTGAGAGCGTAGATATTAGTTTCTCAGGCTAATATCATCTCGCGGGATGCATTGCTGCAGAGCCTCTTGTCGTGCCTATTCGGGTGGTCGTTTACATCGAAGAGCTTATTGCACCAGCAACCAAAGCGGTATTTTAATTCCGGATACCATAAAGGTCTTGAATTTCATGCAGTATCCCACATTAGTTCTTTTTTGGTTGCGTCCCAGCCATTTGCAGGATGTCTTCACTGGGTTCCAATACAACTATATTATATAACCGATTATCAATCTATGTGAGGACATAAAATGTCCGATAATGGTTAAAAGAGATTTTTGCTTGCTTTATGAAAATGAAGGCGCTAAAATAATTTTGGATAGACTATTTGAAAAGAGGTTAATTTATGAGAATTGAAATTAATAGGATGATTATTACAGATTTAACCAAGGATATGAAGGAAGCGATTCATTTTAATTCATTAGATGATGATAATCGTCGCTTTGTCCCTGATGAGGCTTTTGAAACCATCGAGGATGCTTACGAAGCCATTGATCCAACCTACAAAAAGATTTCTTTTGAGGCCTTAGAAAGCTTTAAGGTTGAAAAGGGAAAAATTGTAGAATCCTGGGGCTGTTGGCCTGATAAAGAAATCGAATATAAATTGAGTTCAAAATAGTTTTGTGGTGAAAAAATTGAAAAGAAAAGCAATTGTTATTTGTCTATTAATTATTATTACTCTTTCTATTTGTGTTTTTGTTTATCCATTTATTTATGCCAATAAATGCAAAAATAAGTTCTATCCTGAAATTAATGATATGATTACTGAAGATCTAAAAAATAGCTGTGTTTCCTTTATGTGGTCAGATCATCAAGATGCTGTAACAAGCTATAATATTGGAAGTAGTGGTGTAATTATTAAGAAGGAAGAAAATAAATATTATGTGGCGACGGCCAATCATGTAGTTTCTGATAAAGAAGAATTAAGAGTGTATCCATATGCAAGCTTATCCTATCGTGATTATATAAAGGAATTTGGGACTATCGCTTATTCTGAATATTTTAATGGCTTTCCTTCATTAATAATTGAATATCAGAATGTTGATGATGATATTGCAATTGTCAGCTTTGAATCAGAGAATAATTACCCTGTTGTAAGCTATAGTAATGATTTTAACAAGCATGATAAGATTTTTTCAAGCGGTTGTCCTAATGGCGAATTATTTACGGTAACATTTGGTGAGATTGTTAATCCAAATGAGAAGTTGTATATGTTTTCAGATAATAAAACAACTAATTGTATTAAACACAATTGCTATGTTGCGAAGGGCTCGAGCGGATCGCCGGTTTTTAATGAAAAAATGGAATTGATCGGAATTAATATTGGTGGAAAAACAACATGTGGTCAATTTGCTTGTGGATACTTTGTAAAGATTAATAAAGTGATTGAAAATTTATGATATACTGAAAATGGATTAAAAAGCCTTTTTTAATCAACTATTTGATTTATTTTCTATGATAAAATATACATAAGAAATTGTACCTAAATTGAGGAGGAATACGATGCAAGTTTTAGTTGTAGTTGATGTGCAAAATGATTTTATTTATGATGCCTTAGGATCAGATGAGGCTATCAAAATTGTTCCTTATGTAAAACAAGTTATTGATGAATTTGATGGTGAAGTAATCTATACTAGAGATACGCATCAAAATAATTATTTAGAAACTCAAGAAGGAAAAAATCTACCTGTTCCCCATTGTATAATTAATACAAAGGGACACGAGATTATATCTTCCCTTGATACTTCATCAAGCCTAATTATCGATAAACCAACCTTTGGCTCGATTGAACTACAGGAATACCTAAAAAAAATCGAAAACCTTGAATCGGTAACCTTTATTGGTGTTTGTACCGATATTTGCGTTGTATCAAATGCAATTATGGCCAAGGCTTTTTTACCAGAGGTAAAGATTATTGTCGATAGTAAAGCTTGTGCTGGTGTAACTAAAGAATTGCATGAGGCAGCACTGTTGGTAATGAAAAGCTGCCAGATTGAGGTAAGGTGATTTTTTATGAATCTTGAGGAATATTTAAAGACCTATATTCATCGCTATGATCGCGAACCCTTTTTAGATTATTTTAATGAGTCGGATTTTCCTGGTCTTGTTAAAGAAGAATACACTTTAGATTATCGAGGATACAAATTAAGCGGTGGATATTTCTTTTATCCAAATTATATCAAAGATGAGTTGGTTATCTTTTGTAATGGGATTGGTAGTGGCTATGTTAACTATATGACGGAAATAGCTACTTTGGCTAAAGCTGGATACAAAGTATTAGATTTAGACCTTTTGGGTGATTTTAACTCGCCTGGGGAAAGTATTAGAGCTCTAAGTGAAGCTTTAGCCATTTTAGATTGCTTATTAAATGATTTAGCTCAGAATGAATGGTATAAGAAAACAAGAATTATGATTGTTGGACATTCCTTAGGTGGATATGCCGCCTCGAATATTCTTCACTTTCATCCTGAGGTTAAAAATATCGTGGCGATTTCACCTTTTATGTCAATTGAATCCTTAGCTATTCATTATGGAGGAAAAGAGGCTTTGGCGTATGAGCTTAAAATGAATCCTTTGTATGCATGTAAAAGCTCCTTTGATTGTCTTAAGGAAACAAATAGTCATGTTTTGATTGTTCATTCTATCGATGATCAAATTGTTTCCTATGAAGAAAATACGGGCTTTTTAAAGGCTAATATTAATAATCCTAATGTATCATTTTTGATTGTCGATAAAAAGGGTCATAATCCTAATTATACAGAAGATGGAGTAGCCTATATGCAGGATGCATTTTCAAAATTATTTAAGCTCAATGATTTGGAAAAAATGATGGAATTTAAAAAAGAAATTGATTTTAAAAGAATCGTTAAACAGGATGATTTTGTTTTTAACTATATATTACAGGAATTAAGGAAAAGGTGATAATATGGAGGTTTTTGAGGCATTATTAAAAAGACGAAGCTGCCGTGAATTTACAAACCAAGAGATTTGCGATGATGACATCAAAAAGCTATTAGAGGCTGGAATGTCAGGTCCAAGTGCTTGTAATAAAAGACCATGGGAATTTTATGTAATAAAGGATAAAGAAACCCAAGAGAAGCTTAAGAGTGCAAGTCGTTATTCAAATTTTAATTCGACTTTAATCATTATTGTGGCGGGAAATCGAAAAAAAGCCTTGACGGAAAAGGAAAATGATTTTTGGATTCAGGATTGCAGTAGTGCTGCAATGAATATTCTTTTAGAGGCAACTAATCTCGGTCTTGGAACTTGCTGGTGTGGGTTATTTCCAATGGTTACTCCCCCTAAAAGAGTCAAGGAAATCTTAGATTTGCCCGAGGAAATAGTTCCCTTAGCTTTAATTCATCTTGGGTATCCGCTTAAGGAATCCGAGCCGAGAACACAGTATGATAGTAAAAAAGTACATTTTATTTAGCCTAATAGGCTAATTTTTTTGCCTTGACAAGGATAACTTTTAGGAATATACTTAAAAGTATGAAAAGTATAACAAATATAACGGAGGTATATATTATGTCTGGAATGAATGGAAAGTATATTTTTGGTGTTTGTAAGGTTGGCGAAAAGGGCCAAATTGTTATTCCTAAGGAGGCACGTGAGGTTTTTGGAATTAAGCCTGGTGATTCATTAGTGATGCTAGGGGATATCAATCAAGGAATGGCTTTAGTCAAAACAGAAGTGTTTAGCGACATGACAGAAAATATTTTAGGTGGTAAATATAATGAACGCAATTGAAATTAAGGAGCTATCAAAATATTATAAGGATTGTAAGGCTGTTAATAATTTATCCTTAGAAATTAAGGAAGGAGAATTATTTGCTTTATTAGGAGTAAATGGTGCCGGAAAAACGACACTAATCAAAATGCTTACCGGATTATTAGCCCCAACAAGCGGTGATGCTTTCGTTTTTGGAAAAAGCATCAAGCAAGAATTAAATGCGATTAAGGAAATAACGAATGTCTCACCGCAGGAAACGGCTGTGGCGATGAATTTAACTGTCAAGGAAAATCTTTTCTTTATGGGTGGAATATATGGGTTTCAAAAGGAAGAATTAGCTAAGGCTGTTGATGAGGTTAAGGAAGCCTTAGAATTAGATGAGGTCATGAATAAAAAGGCAAAAACCTTATCTGGAGGCTGGCAACGTCGCTTATCGATTGCCTTGGCGTTGATAAGTCATCCGAAGATTCTTTTTTTAGATGAGCCGACGCTTGGACTTGATGTTTTAGCTCGTCGGGAGCTATGGAAGGTTATTTTAAGCCTTAAAGGCAAAACAACGATTATTCTTACGACGCATTACCTTGAAGAGGTTGAAGCCTTATCGGATCGCGTTGGAATAATGGTCAAGGGTAAATTAAAAGCTTTAGGAACTGTTGATAAGCTCAAGGATGAATCTAGAACTAATACTTTAGAGGATGCCTTTGTCTATTTTGCAAGTGAGGTGAAATAAGATGCGTGGTTTATTATTTGCGAAAAGAAATTTAAGGGAAATCTTAAGAGATCCCTTAAGCCTTACCTTTTGCCTAGCCTTTCCTTTGGTAATGCTTTTATTATTTCAGGTGATTTTACTTGGAATTCCTAAGGAAGGAGTTGCGAGTGTACCGCAATTCCAAATTGAGCGCTTAGCCCCGTCGGTTGTGGTTTTTGGCTTTTCCTTTTTAACCTTATTCTCGGGAATGCTTATTGCCAAGGATCGCTCAACATCCTATTTAGATCGTCTCAGGACATCACCATTAAGAGGCGTTGATTTCTTGATTGGCTATACAATTCCTTTATTTATTATGGGATTAATTCAGGTTGTTGTTGGCTATGGCTTTAGCTTTATTTTTGGATTAAAAATATCAGGTAGTCTATTTTTGAGTATTTTAACAATGCTTCCAATTTGCCTTATTTTTATTGGCTTAGGATTAATATTAGGAACACTATTATCGGATAAATCCGTTGGCGGTATTTCTTCCTTAATTGTTAATGCAGCTGCAATCTTAGGGGGAATGTTTATGCCTTTGGAAACAATGGCCGAAGCTTTTCGAATTATTTGTTATTCGTTGCCCTTTGCAAGTTCTTTAAAATTCACAAATTTGATTTATTTAGGTAATTATCAGGAATCATTAATGTATGGCTTAATTGTTTTGGGCTATATGGTGGTAATTATTGGTTTAGCGATTTTGATTTTCACAAAAAAATTAACGAAGCAGAAATAATATCGTTTTCTTAAATATTGGTCGTAATAAATACTTTACAAATTTAATAACTAGGTTTATAATAAAGTTCACAAAGTGAACTATTCACTCAGCGAACAATTTGCGAATATCACTTTGTTAAGAGAAATTGATAAAAAAGGAGAATTCTATGGTTGACGAAGAAGAAATACTTGATTGTTGGATTAAGCTTTCGCTTTCCTTGAAAAATGAAAGATTTGTCTCCAATATGTCGGTAACGGAGTCTATTGTTTGTCGAATTATTTATCAGGGAAGCTTAATCAATGAATTTTATCGACAAATAGATATTGTGAATAAAACCAAGATGCTAAAAAGTGCCGTCAATCGACTAATGAGTGGCCTTGAGGCTAAAGGGATTGTTGAACCTTTTCAATTAGAAAATAATCGAAAAAGTATTTATTACAAGTTATCGGAAGAAGCAGAAAAGTTTTTTCTTGCTCAACATGATGAAATTATTAATTCGGTAAAAAGAATTTTGGCAGAATTAACCGATGAAGAAGCCCAATCTGTTCTTTACCTATTTAATAAGCTTGCCAATATTAGTGAAAGGATTAAAAAAAATGAAAATTAAATTAGTTGTCGATTCGGCTTCCGATATGGAAAATACCGATGATGTGCGTGTTGTGCCGATTAAATTAACCATTGATGGTGTTGATTATTATGATGGCGTTGACATCAATAACGAAAGGTTTTATCAAATGCTTGTGGAAGAAAAAAAGCTTCCAAGAACTAGTCAGCCGAATCCGAATGATTATCTTAAGGTTTTTGAAGAATTATTAGACAATGATGAATATATCATTTGTCTTACTATTTCCAGCAAGCTATCAGGCTCATATAATTCAGCTTGTTTAGCGAAGAATATGCTTGAGTCTGATCATATTTTTGTTATTGATAGCTTGAGTGCGACCTTAGGAATGCGCTTAATCGCTGATGAGATTTTAGCCGTAGCTGATCAATTTGATTGCTTTGAGGATTTATGTCAAGAGGCTATCAAAATCCGTGACAAGGCTTCAGTTATTGGGGTTGTGGATACCTTAGAATATTTAGCTTTAAATGGACGTTTGAAGAAAGTAACCGCTAAGATGGGAGACCTTCTTCATCTAAAGCCGGTTTTAGTTGTGGAAAACGGAGTGATTGAGCTTAAGGAAAAATGCCTTGGGAAAACTCGTTCCAGCAAGGCATTAATTAATATTATGAAAAATCAAAATGTTGATTTAGATAAAAGAATTTATGTTCTTTATTCCTGTGGTATGGAAAATGCTCAAAGCTTGATTTCAGAGCTAAGAAAATTCCATGAGGCTTCATATCCCTTATATGAGGTCGGCCCAACTATTGGAGCCCATCTTGGACCTGATGTTTTTGGAGTAGCATATTTTAAAAAATAACCCTATTAGGAGATGATCCTAATAGGATATTTTTTTCGCGATTTTGGTGAAGCCGTAGGTATCCCTGATTTCTCCCCTTTGAATTTTCGTAATCGTATCGTAGAGAAGCTGAGCTATCGGTCCAATCTCATTATTATTGATAGGATAAGTCTTATCCTTAAATCCTAAAACACCAATTGGTGAAATAACCGCCGCTGTTCCGGTTCCAAAGGCTTCGCTAAGGGTATTATTTTCGAGGGCTTCCTTGATTTCTTTAATATCAATCCTTTTTTCAGTAACCTTGATGTTATTTCTTTTTAGGATTTGGATACAGCTATCACGGGTGATTCCTTCAAGAATAGATCCATTGATTTCTGGGGTTATAACTTCGTTTCCAATGACAAACATGACATTCATTGTGCCAACCTCTTCCACATAGCGGTGGTTGATTCCATCAAGCCATAGAACTTGATTGTAGCCTTTTTCTTCAGCTTGCATCTGCGCTAAGATTGAAGAAGCATAATTACCTCCACATTTTGCAAAGCCGGTTCCACCCTTAACAGCTCTTACTAATTCCTCTTCCACAAAGATTTTAACGGGCTTTAGTCCGGTTTGATAATAAGATCCAACTGGAGAGGCGATGACTAAAAACTTATAATGCTTGGCCGGATGAACACCGAGCTTAGGCTCAAAGGCAAACATAAACGGCCTTAAATAAAGAGCGGTGTTAGGAAGATTGGGAATCCAATCCTTGTCGACATTAACTAAGGCTTCAATGGCTTCAATGAAATCAGAAATCGGAACCTTTGGCATTCCTAGCCTTTCATTGGATTTTTGAAATCTGAGGGCATTTTTTTCCGGACGGAATAAAAGGATATCATCATCATGACGATAGGCCTTCAAGCCTTCAAAGGTCTCTTGGGCATAGTGGAGAACGAGACTTGCTGGATCGAATTCAATGGGTCCATAGGGAATGATTCTCGGGTCACAGAAGCCTTGTCCCTCATAATAATCCATCATAAACATATGATCGGTATAGTAGTTACCAAAGCCTAGCTTTGTCATATCCGGCTTTTCTTTTTTGTTTTTTGTTAATTCATATCGTATTTTCATTGTGGCACCTTCTTTTTTTAAATTATATTTAATGATTTTAAAAAAGGCAATATGTATTTAAATAAGAACGTTTTTATTAAATTGATAAAAACGTTTACAAAAAAAAGCCTTTACGGCTTTATTCTTTGTTTAAATCTTTGAGATTTTTTTGGGCTAATTTACGATTTTTGTTAATCTCCTTTTGGTCCTTCTTTATTTGAAGAAGATGTAATTTTTCTTGTTTTTTTACTTCAATCAATTTTTTCTTTTCGGCTTCTCGTTGTTCCTTAAAGAAATCATTGATGGCCTTTTTCATTATTTTAGCATTAACCTTTGTTGTTTCACCTTGGTGGTCAATGACGTAAAGCTTAAGCTTACTAATTTTTTTATAGCCCTTGTTAAAGTAAATAATGTTATTGATTAATTCATCCTTATCGATTTGTAAGGTAATAAAGTCACGGGATTGAATAACGACCTTATCAGGGCAATTAGCCGAAACCTGATAATTTTTCATATAATTGATGGTGTGATTTTTAAATAAATAACCGAAGCCTAAAATACGGGCATCAATTAAATTAGGATTGTGAATGGTGTATTTAACCATGATTTCGGTTGAATCATTGGTTGTTTCAAAATAATTTTTAAGCTTAAATTTTTTTCCAATAATGTAGCGAGAAGTATTAAATTGAAAGATGATGGTAATAATAATCGCTACTAAAAGAATAATTAATAGGGTTAAGAATGTAAAGAATTGAGCATCTGTCATTTTTCATTATCTCCTTTTAAAAGGCTGATGATTTCATTGGCCTGGTTAGTTGTAATTTTTGATAAATATAGATTGTTAAACAATGCCCCATGCATTGTGAGGTAAAGAAGGACTTCTTTATCTTGAGGATTGGCTTCGCTTAATAAATAATCAAGGTCATCTTGATTAGCTCTTTCGATGAATAAATCGAGAACCTCGGTTTTGTTAACCTTAACTGCTGTTTTTCCAATTAGTCGGATATCAAAATCTGGGAATGTTAAGATTAAATTAGATATTAAATTAAAGCTTTGATTTTTGATGGCTGTCAGATCTATTACATCGATATTTTGAAGAAGCCCTTTGTCAATATAGGCTTTAGCTATATCGAAATCCTCTAAAGAGAGAAGAGCTTTGATGATATCAAGATCATAAACGATAATACCAACGGTATTTTCATCAAGGCTGCTTGCGATTGTATATAAGCCTTTTCTGTAATCATATTTAACAAATTCTAAGATTAGTTTTTTTATGTTTCCAATTAATTCGAAATTTTTTAAATAAAAGGCAAAGGTATTATCTAATTGATTTTTGGCAATGACTCTTATCCAGGTATCATTTTGAACTAATAGAAGGGGCTTTTTAATCAAGGCTTTTTCATTAACTAAAAAGGATTCGCTCATAAGCTTTTGAAGAAGAACATTATTATGCTCAATCAATTTATAAATGGTATCGATTAAGGGATGTTCTAAATCAAAGGTTTTATTGATTTTGGCAAATTTAATGATGTAATCAACCGGGTCGGATAAATCATTTATAAGCATACATTCAATAATGGAAAGAAGAATATCAGATGCCTTTTCATCATAAGGATGGACAACCTCAATGTGATTATCAATTAAATATTTCAGTAAATCAACCTTGTTTTCCTCTAATATATATTCGACAAGGCATTTGCCATAAATATCCTTATTGGCGATTGTGGATAAATCATATTCCTTAAGCTCGGATAGCTTGCCTAAGGTTAGCTTATGGTATATGGATTCAATATCGGAGGAATCAGCTATTCGTTTTAATAATTCTTCAATGCCAATGGAAAATGTTTCGGCAATATTACATAAATCAGGATAGCTAAATGCCTCTTTTCCTTTTATCTTTTTTTGGAGAACTCTTTTTTTGAGATTTAATCTGCTCGCTAAATCCTCAACAGTCATACTATTTTCGGCTAGTAAAACATTGATTTTAGCCCCGAGCTCTTCATTTGAAAAAATCTGGATCATCTTGCGTCACCTCTAATTTTTATTTTAATGCAAAATGATGGGAAAAGCAATTCCTAAAAGGAAATAATTGTAGTATACTAGCATTGAATAAGAAGCATTTTAAGGAAGTGATAAAAATGATTTCGAGTGAGATTTATTTGTCGTATTTACGGTGTCCAAGACGGTCTTTTTTGATGATGAAAAATCCAATCAAAAAAGAAAACAATGAGCTTTTAGAAATGATTTATAGTTCATCAAATTATGAGCCTATGGTTTTTACCAAGGATGATTTATCCGCAAAGGCTGATTTGTATATTGATGGCTATTGCTATTTAGTTAAAATGAGCGTAAAAATGGCTAAATCCTTTAAGGATGAGCTAGATTTTTTAAGCTATGTAAGTGATAAACCGGTTCGACTTGTTTTAATCAATAAAAAATATTGTTTAAAAGGAAAATTAGACTTAAAAAAACTCCTTTATTATGTTGATTATGAGCCTAGAGATAAGAAATACATTTCCGATAAATTGGCATTGATAAGGAAGCTTGAGACAGAGCCTTGTCTTTTTGTGAATTGTCATAACCCTAATGAGTGCTATTTTCTTGAGCATTGTTATAAAGAGGAAAAAGAAAATTCGATTTTATTTTTACATTCCTGTCCGAAGAAATATCAATACTACAATAGTGGGTATAAGACAATAGATGACTTATATCATAGTGAGCTTTTTAATTCTCTTCCATTGGATGTTAAAAAGCAAATTGACTATGTCGTAAACAATCGACCAATTTTTATTGATAAAGAAAAAATCAATTCCTTTTTAGATAAAATAAAGGAGCCAATCTATTTTTTGGATTTTGAATGTATCAGTGATGCGATTCCTTCATTTAAAGGGGTTAAACCATTTGAAAAGGTGCCATTTTTATATTCCTTGCATGTTTTAAAAGACAATGAATTGACGCATAGTGGCTATATTATGAAGCCGGGCTGTGATGAAAGATTAGAAATGGCGCAAAGTCTCTATCATCGAATCAAGGAAAGCGGAACAATTATCGCTTATAATTCAAGTGTTGAAAGGGAGATGATTTCCGTTCTTTCGAAATATGAACCCAAGCTCAAGAATATGCTAGGATGGTTTTGTGATTTAGAAATTCCTTTTCGCAATAATTATCTTTATGATAAAGGCTTCAAAGGCTCGCATTCTATTAAGGTTATTTATGATGCCTTAATCAAGGATGAATATAATTACCACAATCTTGAGTGTAATAATGGACGACTTGCGATGGAGCTTTACCGAAATCTTGATTCCGGTGACAGTAAAGGAATTAATGATTTGGTTGAATATTGCAGCTTAGATACCTATGCTTGTTATAGGATATATATGTATTTAAAGAATATTGTTAAATAATCATTATTTGTGGTACAATGATTAAGAAAGGAGTCGATAATAATGGCTAATTGGTATAAGCTCGATAATGCAGCGAAGATTTTTCCGGCAATATATAAAAATAGTGATACTAATAGCTTTCGCATTTCCGCTGTTTTTACAGAAAAAATCGATAGTAGCCTTTTAGACGAAGCATTACGGAAGGCTCTTTTGCGCTTTCCAACCTTTTGTGTAAAAATTAAGCGCGGCTTCTTTTGGTATTATTTTGATCACAATTATAATAAACCTATTATCAAGGAAGAGAATTGTTTAGTAAATGATTCTGTTCGCCTTCGCCGAAATAATGGCTTTATGTTTTCCTTGAGTTATTTTGAAAAAAGGCTTACGATAGAGATTTTTCATGCCTTAACGGATGGGACCGGAGGCTTGGAATTCTTCAAATGTATTTGTTATTATTATTTAGAATTAAAGGGAGTCACGATCAAAAATGGTGGCGAAATTATTAATGCTGATATTGAAAAAAATGCCTTAGAATATGAAGATAGCTTTAATATTAACTATGATAAGGAAAAGCATAAATCAATGAAGGAAGATAAGGCCTTCCATCTTAAAGGAACGTTTTATGAGGATAATTGGTGTGGCTTAATTCATGGCTTTATGGATTTAGAAAGGCTAAAAGCTGTTTGTCATAAATATGATTGCACGATTACCCAATATATTACTGGACTTATGCTTTATTCTATTTATGTTAATTATTATCAAAAAAAGAAGAACAATTCGCGGGTTCGAATTTTTATTCCGGTTAATGCTCGGAAATATTTTTCTTCGGTTTCAATGCGTAATTTTGCTTTATTTTTACGAACTAATGTTGATTATGCAAATGGCGCTACGATTTTAGATTGCATTCAATATGTTAAAAACACCTATGATGAGCAATTAAATCGTGAGGTTTTAGAAGAAAGAATTGCCGGCAATGTCGGTTTTGAAAAGCATTTATATATTCGTTTATTGCCGTTATTTATTAAGAAAATAGGAATGAAGATTGGTTTTAAAATGCTAGGCTCAAATGCTAATACAATTACATTCTCCAATTTGGGAATGTGTAAGCTTCCAATTGAAATGGAAGAAAGAATCAAGCAAATTGAATTTTCCGTCAGCGCTGTTAAAAGAACACCGATTAATGTAACGGGTATTTCTTATAAAAATCAATTTGTGTTAACCTTTATAACCAAGCTTGTGGAAAAAGACTTTATGGCAACGATTTTTAAGGTCTTGGCTGATGAAGGAATTGAATGTATGATTGAAACTAATGATTTGGAGGTGGAATGATGAAAAGCTGTCCATCTTGTCGTGTTCATGTTAATAATAATCGTAATACTTGTCCCTTTTGTTATCGCGTTTTAACAGATGATAAAACACCCCTTGATTTTCAAGCCTATCCTAAGCATATTAGAAAGCCTCGTGTTAGCTTGATGACAAAGATTTTGTTATTCATTAGTATTGTCATTGTTTTTGCTTGCATTTTAGTTAATGCCTACACGATTAGCTTAGGTGATGAATATCTATGGAGTGTTATTGTTTTCGCCGCCGTTTTATTTATATGGGTTATTCTGAAATATGTTTTCACCAATATTGGTGTTATCACGGGAAGAATTATTGTCGCTTCGGTTTACACGTCACTGTTTATTTTTTTGATTGAATTTTTTTTGGTCAAATCAAAGGATTATTGGTTTAGTATTGATATTGTTATTCCCTTTATTATCATTACGACAATCATTACGGTTTTGATTTTTATGATGGCTAATAAAAAGCTAATTAATGATACATTGTTTCCGTTGTTTGGGTTGACGCTTTTATCAATGCTTCCATTGATGATTGTTATGAATTTAAATTCGATTCTTTGGCCATCCATTGCCTGCGCGGGGTTAGGGGCTGTGACTTTACTTTATATGCTAATTTTCCATACCCGAGATGTGGCTGAGGAATTTAAAAAGCGACTTCATTTTTAGGTGGTGATATTGTTGAAGACAAGTCTAAGCTATAAAATGAGTAATGTTTTTTTCAAGTTTATAAATTATAAGAAGCCTTTTAAAAATGAAAAAACCTTTGCCCGCTTTTTAAGAAAAAAGAATAAGAAATATCATACAGTATTTCCCGTTATTCAAAGACTTTCCTTTGATAAGAAAACAATTGATGATATGGATTATTATGAAATTAATAAAAAGGGCACGAAAACAATTTTATTTATTCCAGGGGGATCATATATTGATAATCCAACCGAAATTCATTGGCTTTTTGCCGAAAAATTAGTGTCCTTGTGTGATGCGAGGATTATCATACCAATTTACCCTAAATTGCCTTTGCATAATTATTTAGATTGCTATCGCAGTTTAGAAAGCCTTATGACCTTAATGCCGGAGGACTTGATTTTTTTAGCTGATTCAGCGGGCGGAGGATTGGCCTTGGGCTTAGCCTTAAAGGGATACAAATATCAAAAAATGATTTTAATTTCTCCGTGGGTTGATATTCGAATGGAAAATGAAGAAATGAAAGAAATTGAGGGTCATGATCCTGTTTTATCAATTAAAGGCTTAAAAAAATTAGGAGAGCTTTGGAGCTTGGGTGAATTGAGCTATTTAACAAGTCCTCTTATTGGTAATATTGAAGAATTGGATAATGTTTTTGTTTTTGGGGGAACTAATGAAATCTTTTTACCGGATTTAAGATTATTTGCGGCACGACTTAATAAGACCAGTCGATATTTTGAATATCTAAATATGAATCACGGCTTTGTTCTTCATCCAATCAAGGAGGCCAAGGCGGCGCAAAATCTTGTCATTGATATTATTAATAATAAATATAGCGTTTACTCATTGTAGAATTCTTTTTTCTATTTATTTTTTAACTCATTATATTGTATAATGTACATTTGGAAGGATTGATTAATAATGAAGAAATGGTTCGGCCTCGTGTTGATAATATTTTCATTTATTTATTTTCAGAATAGCCTTGTTTACGCCAAGGATACAGTAATTGATTTAAATAATGGTGCGGTTTTCATTGATGAAAATGGATATACCCAAAATGGCATTGCTTATAATTATGAAGGTACAGAATATACTATTTCAGGCAGTTTACAAACTAATGATACGGCTATTTATATTGATAAATCGATTGCGGTTGATTTGGTTTTTAAAAATTTATCGATTGAAGCTGAGTATTTGTCACATGATTTAATAATTGTGGAGAATTTAGGAAGTCTCAAAATCGTTGGGAAAAACGTAATTGAGATTCGAAAATATGATAAAGATATCAATGCAATTAATCTAAGTGGTACGGAATATGAGATAACAGGAACCGGACAATTAGAAGTCAATCTTTATGGAAATGATTCTCTAGGGACAGGCTTTAAGCTAACTGGTAAGGCTTCGGTTTCTGTCGATATCTCTTGTAATATTGGCCATACGCTTTTTGCTTGTGATAGTGAATTTACGTATAGTAAAGGAGATATCAAGGCAGATTATTTGTCGACATTGTTGATTAATAATTCAGAATTTACATCCTCGTTTATTAATTGTTCTATTGATATAAATGAATCCTTTAGTGAATCCTTGATTGAGGCCTATGATTTATTATTTAATGAATGCAATCTAACCTCTTTAAATACATTAGGAAGAATAAAGGGTAATGATGTTTCCTTTGTTGATTCAAGTTTTAGCTGTTTAGCCAATGTCCCTTTTATTGATGCTAAAACAATCTCCATTAATAATTCAAATTTTAGCGTTGATTGCGATTTGCTTGCTCGAGCTTTAGAGCTATCATATGAATCGGGTAATATTTCCCTAGCTAAGGTAATTGCCGAAGTAGATACCTATAATGGATTGAAATTGATAAATGGTCTTGTTCGAGTTTTAGATGTTTATTATGTTTATGGTGAAGCTACTGTTAATAATTTTGTTTGTGATGATTTAATTGTTTCTGATAAATCAACTCTTATCATTAAGGATACTGTTACCGTAAGAAATAATCTTATCAATAATGGTGAGATTAAAGGAAATATTGTGACTAATAATGATACCTTTGATTCTTGCTTGAATTTCACCTTAAATATGATGGAAATTGATGGTATTGTTTACAATCCTTTAACAGTAGATATTTCGAGTGATAAATTTATTTGGGATCATAAAACGAAAACCTTGACCTTAAAGGGGTTAGTATTAAGGACCCTTGAGCATTCAATAACCTTGCCTTCGGGTAGTGTTATTATTGTGGAGGATGATAGTCAAATAACCTCCATAAAGGGAGCTCCTATTTATTGTGAAGGCAATTTAAGGATTATGAGTCATAATCAAGAGGGAACTTTAACATTAAATAGTAACGATTGTGCAATTGAAGCCTTTTTCCTCGAGGTTAATGGTATAAATTTGAAGGCTAATGCGAATTATTTGATTAACAATGATTATTCTGGAATTTCTGTGACTTATGGCCCATCAATGCATATTATTACGGATTTGTCGTTGTTGTCCGTCAATTCGACGATTGTATTGAATAAGGCTAGAATTCATCTATTAGGATCGGGATTATTTGATGGGACGAAAATAATTTGTGATGGCACAGATGCGTTAGAGTTTAATCTTCTTTATGTAATGAATTGTCAGATTAACTCGCTTGAGACAAAGGGCTTGATTAAGGCTAATATTTGTTCAATTACCGATACAGATATTTATGCAATTGATGATTCATCTGAAGCATTGATTATGACTAATAGTCTATCTATTTCGAATTCTTCAATTAAAAGTAATGGTATTTGGTATACGATTTATTGCGTTAACAGCTGTAATATATATCGAACTAAGATTGATATTGAAAATCAATATAATGGAATTTATTGTCCAATGCTAAAAATTGAACGCTCTGATATAATGGCAAGAACATTCCGCAATGCCAATTCGAGGGCTTTGATTGAGTCTGATAATATTATTTTTGATGATTGTAAATTAGATTTATATTCTTATGCGATTGCGACAATAAAAAGCGTTAATATTGATTTTATTGATTGTGAATTAAATATCAATAATGCGCGCTATTATGCGATTTTATGTCAAGAGGAAGTAAAATTTGATGGCGATAATATCGGAATTATTACAGCCCCTTTATCCACTATCTATGCCTATGGAGATTTCTCTAGCATCATTATTAATGATGTAAGGGAAATATATAACGATGGAAAGGTTTTTGAAGATGGAAACAATAAAGTAATGGGATCAGAAGAGGTTGTTTATTATTCAAGCAATTTAGAATTTGCCTATGCAATATCGGATATGACACAAATTTATTTAGGCACCGGAAATCTCTATTTATTGCATATTGGTGATAATGTTATTACATGGTATTATGATCGCTCACCTATTATTTATAATCCAACTCCAGGATATAAATTTGATGGATGGGTTGATAAGGATGGAAATTATGTTGATTTTTCGATTCCATCAAATGTTATTATGGATATTTATCCAAAGGAAAGTATCATTGATAGTTCGCAAACGACTGAGGCTCCAATTCCAACTATTCCGGAAAAAACACCCGCAAATGTTGTTTTAGGTGTAGCGATTGGATGTATTGGTGCTTTACTAATAATTGGTGTCACAATGTTTGTATTTGGGTATAGACATCGTCATGTATCAAATGATCAAGAATAATCCTTAGCTTTCTAAGGGTTATTTTAATAAAGGAGATAATTTATGAGTCTTAAACAATATTTGAAAACCTGTAGTGGTGTTTGTCATACAACATTAAATCCAAAATCAAGTGGTGTTTGTCGTATTCATTTAGTTCCACCAAAAAATCCCAAGCCAAGTATTCCTTGGGTGGTTATTATCAATGGCTATTCGGTTTTACCGCTTCAAAGCGCTTGGGCGGTTTTGTTAAAGATTTTTATTGAAAATTTGAATAAATTAGATGGAATGAGTGTTTCGGATGAAGACATTGATGTTTTGATTGAGAAAACAGTCAAGGATGCGACCACAATTTTTCCAGGCGTTGATAAAAGTATTTTTAAAGAAGATCTTGGAGATTTAATCAAGACATTTTTAGATCTTGCGAAGGGAATTGAGCCTGATCAAAGGCTTGGATATTTGACATTATCTCAATATGCTAAATATATGGCTTCACCTCATCGAATGGATTTAATGGTTAGCTCGATGGAAAAAAACGGCCGTTGGCATTGTAATCAGAAATGCCTTCATTGCTATGCGGCTAATGAGGTTATGGCTAGCACGAATGAGCTTAGCACCTTTGAATGGAAAAAAATCATTGATAAGTGTCAAGAGGCGATGATACCTCAATTAACCTTTACGGGTGGTGAGGCAACGCTTCGTGATGATTTAGTTGAATTGATTGAATATTCGAAATGGTTTGTGACGAGATTAAATACCAATGGAATTTTGCTTACGGAATCACTTTGTCATGATTTATATGAGGCAAGTCTCGATAGTGTCCAGGTTACCTTATATTCCTTTGATAAGGAAATCCATAATCGATTAGTGGGTGGAGATCACTTTGATGAAACCGTTAGGGGAATTAAAAATGCTGTTTTAGCAGGCTTAGATGTTAGTATTAACACTCCCCTTTGTAGTTTAAATAGCGATTATGTAAAGACTATTATGTTTGGGCAATCATTAGGTGTAAAATATTTTTCTTCGTCCGGGCTTATTCCTTCCGGAAATGCGTTAAATGAGGATTCATTGATTACCAAACTCTCAAGTGAAGATATTTCGCGAGTGATTTCTGAGGCTCATCGCTATGCAAAGGACAATGACTTGGAGATTTCCTTTACCTCTCCTGGTTGGATTAGTGAACGTAACCTTAAGATTTGGGGGATGGTTGTGCCATCCTGTGGGGCTTGCTTATCGAATATGGCAGTTTGTCCTAATGGTGATGTTGTGCCATGCCAGTCATGGCTTAATGGTCAAACGCTTGGTAATTTATTAGAGGATGATTGGAAGAAAATTTGGAACAATAAGGAAACGAAAAAAATTCGTAATTTGGCCGCAACCAAAAAACAGGTTTGCTTATTAAAAGGGGGAAAATAAATGAAAAAGCTCATATTAAGCATAATTTTATTAGTAACATTGCTTTGGACATCCCCTGTTTTGGCTTTTACACCTTTAGATCGAATTTTAGAATATGATATTAAGGTTACAAATGTTTATGATGATGCGACCCTAGATTTAGAATATCATATTAAGTGGGAGGTCTTAAATTCAAGCAGCGAGGGACCGTTAAAGTGGGTTAAAATTGGCGTTCCTAATCGTTTTGTATCTAATATAAACGCCTTGTCTGACAATATTTCCGATATTCATTATTCTTCTGAGGATGGAGCCTATATTAGAATGGATTTTAATAAATCATATTATGCGGGAAGTGTTGTTGAATTTTCTTTTTCCTTCCATCAAGAGCGTTTTTTCACTTATGATGAAGAGAACAAAGAGGTTCAATATCGCTTTACTCCGGGTTGGTTTGAAGAAATTAGGGTTGACAGGATAACAGTGAGTTGGCCGAAGGCTAATATTTTGTGGACTAATTCTAATAAAGAAAATGATAATTATTATTTTTGGGAGTATAGCTTAGATTACAATGAAACCATCAATTGTGATGTCAGATATGATGATGATTTTTTTGTAAATATGAATTTAAAAAAGCAATGGGATCCTTCGACAGATGATCCAACAGGAGCCATTATCTTTGTTGTTTTTTTGGTTGTTTTCTTTGTGACGATTTTTATTGTTATCTATGCTAGCAGTCGTTCGCGTGGGGGCGGATATTATTATTATCGAGGATATTCAGGTCATAGATATTATCATCACCACTGGTATCATTTCCATCATCAAGGAATCAATCGTAAAGGACAGACCCTTAATCCTCCAAGGGTTGTGAATAGTGGTTCAAGCTCTGGTGGTGGTCATTCCTGTGCTTGCGCGTGTGCCTGCGCTTGTGCCTGTGCTGGTGGCGGAAGAGCCGGCTGTAGTCGTAAGGATTTCACCAATTTTGATCATGATATTATTATTGAAAAATTAAAGAATAAGTAGCGTTTTCAAACTATAAATAGTCGTTAAATATGTACAACGACTATTTTTTTTGCTATAATAGAAACTTGCGAGAGGGTGTATTAATAATGAATCGGAAAAATGTTGATATGACCGAAGGCAACCCCGTCAAGGTTATCATCTTATTTACTTTGCCTTTATTATTGGGAAATATTTTCCAGCAGCTTTACAATGTTGTGGATTCAATGGTTGTTGGGAAATTTGTTGGCTATGAGGCTTTAGGGGCGGTTTCATCCTCGGGGTCATTAATAAATTTATTAATCGGTTTAATTCAAGGTATTAGTGTCGGAGCGGGAATAGTAGTAGCTCAATATTTTGGTGCTCATAATGAAGAAAGAATGCGAAAATGCATTCATACCGCTGTGACATTTTGTTTTATTTTAGGAATCTTTATGACCATTATTGGCTTCTTTGTAAGTCCATTGTTATTAAAGATTATGAAAACACCTGAAAATATTCTTCCTTTATCGACAAAATATTTTCAAACTTATTTTTTAGGTGTTATTTTTACCCTTTTATATAATATGGGAAGTGCTATTTTCCGGGCCGTTGGTGATTCGAGACATCCATTGTATTTTTTAATCATCGCTTGCATTGTTAATATTATTTTAGATTTGTTGTTTGTCGGTGTCTTTAGGTTTGGCGTTGTTGGCGTTGGTGTTGCGACAATGATTAGTCAAGCTGTTTCGATGGTTTTGACATTCTGGATGTTAATAAAGACGAAGGAGAATTATCAATTTTCCTTTAAGGAGATTGGTCTTTCGAAATCAGAGCTTAAAAAAATAATTGCGTATGGTGTTCCAACCGGAATTCAAAATTCGATTATTTCATTTTCTAATGTTTTTATTCAATCGAATATCAATACTTTTGGTGATATTGCACAAGCTGGCTGTGGCGCTTATTCGAAAATTGAAGGCTTTGCGACGATGCCTTCCGGCTCATTTTCAATGGCATTATCAACTTATGTTGGTCAAAATATTGGGGCCAAAAAGGATGAAAGAGCTCGCAAGGGAGCAATGCAAGGCTTATTAGTTGACTTATTGATTACTGAATTTTTAGGCTTGATTTTATTTGCTTTAGCTCCACAAATCCTTGGCTTGTTTACCGATAATCCCGATGTTATTAAAATAGGTGCTTTACAAACCCATATTATTACGCCTTTTTATTTCCTCTTAGCCTTTTCTCATGGAATGAGTGGAATTATGCGCGGGGCAGGCCATTCGAAAAACCCAATGTTTATTATGATTTTTTGTTGGGTTTGTGTTCGTATTTTTGGTATTCCGATTGCCTTATCATGGTGGAACCAAATATCAACTATTTTCTGGTTTTATCCTTTTACGTGGTCGTTGAGCTTTGTGGCATTGAATATTATTAATATGATATATAGAAATCATCAAAAGCGCGAGGTACTATATGAATAATGAACAAGTATTAGGAAAAGAAAAAATTTGGAAATTGTGTATAATGATGGGTCTTCCTTGTGTTTTGGCTCAACTCGTTAATCTTTTGTACAATATTGTCGATCGAATATATATTGGTAATATGGCCGATGTTGGGGCGAATGCTCTAGCTGGATTAGGCCTTTGTGCTCCCATTATCACGCTTATTTCGGCTTTTGCGTCCTTTGTTGGTGGAGGCGGCGCACCCTTAGCTGCTAAAGCATTAGGTGAGGGTGATAAAGAAAAAGCTCATCATATTTTGGGAAATGGTTTTTCCTTATTGATTATTTTTTCGCTTATTTTGATGATTTTATTTTATGGCATTAAAAAGCCCTTGCTTTATGCTATTGGAGCTTCCTCAAATACTTTTTTTTATGCAAATGACTATTTATCAATATATCTAATTGGAACCTTTTTTGTTTTGATTTCAATCGGATTAAATACCTTCATTACGGCCCAAGGAAAAAGTACGATTGCGATGATATCGGTATTAATAGGTGCTATTTTAAACATTATATTAGACCCGTTGTTTATTTTTGTTTTTAATTTAGGAATAAAAGGGGCCGCAATCGCAACGGTTTTATCGCAATTGGCTTCTGCTAGTTTTATTTTAGGATTTTTATTTAGTAAAAAGGCCGCTTTAAGAATTAGAATTGGTGATATGAAATTAAATTCGACCATTCTATTAGGTATCTTAGCTTTGGGTGTATCTCCTTTTGTGATGTCAGCAACCGAATCATTGATTGGTTTTGTTTTAAATAAGGGCTTGCGAGATTATGGTGGGGATATTTATGTATCCTTGCTTACGGTTTTACAAAGTGTTATGATGCTTGTGAGTGTTCCGATTACGGGCTTTACCCAAGGGGTAACGCCAATCATAAGCTATAATTTTGGCGCTAAAAATGTTGATAGATTAAAGGAAGCAGTAAGGTTAAATTTGTTGGTTTGTTTTTTCTTTACCTCAATCTTTACAGCTTTTGTGATGATTTTTCCAAAAAATTTTGGAATGATGTTTTCAAGAGATTTAAAGCTTATTTCCTTATGTGGTAAATATTTACCGATTTTTATGGCAGGAATGCTTATCTTTGGGATTCAAAGAGCGTGTCAAACGACGTTTATTGCTTTATCTGAGGCCAAGATTTCTTTGTTTATCGCGTTATTGCGAAAGGTGATTTTATTAGTTCCTTTAGCTTTAATCTTGCCGGTATATTTTGGTGTTTCGGGAATTTATTATGCGGAGCCAATTGCGGATGTTTTAGCCGCTACAGCTTGCGGATTGATTTTCCTAATCCGATTTAAATCGATAATCGCTAAGATTGAATAAGCATTTTTTTGAAATAATAAAGGATGGAGTGAGAAAATAATGGATTTTATGACATCTTTAAATGCAGTTTTAATTGCTATTTTATATATGATTCCAGCCTTTTTATTGACAAAGGCAAAATTGACAAAGCCGGATCATTCAAAGACCTTGTCGGCGGTTTTAATTTATGTCAGTGGCCCCGCAATGATTATCAATGCCTTTACGACAACGGAGTTTACCGGACAAACGGCTTTATCAATGCTTTATTTTTTTGTTGTGACCTTAGTGTTACAAATAATTGTTTTAGGTTTTTTGTTTTTATTATTTCGAAAAAAATTTGAGATGGCAAAATACCGAATATTAACGATGGCTAGTGTTTTTGGAAATGTTGGCTTTTTTGGAATGCCCTTGATTAAATCATTATTACCAGGGTATCCGATTGCGATGTGTTATTCGTCGATGTTTATGTTGTCAATGAATATTTTGATTTTTACGATGGGTGTTTATTGTTTAACCAAGGAAAAGAAGTATATATCACTAAAAAGTGCAATTGTAAATCCAACCTTTATTACGATGATGATTGCCATTCCTTTGTTTGTGTTTAATATTGATTTACCTTATATATTTGATGAAGCTTGTCTTGGCTTATCGCGAATGACAATGCCCTTGTGTATGATTATCTTAGGTATTCGGTTAGCTTCGGTTGATTTAAAGAATTTATTTACCCGTCCGTTTATTTATATAGCAGCGTTAAATAAGCTCGTGGTTTTTCCTTTGCTTTGTTATTTTGCGGTTTATTTTTTGCCCTTTGATTATGTTTTTAAGGCGAGTATATTAATATTATGCTGTGCTCCTTGTGCGGCAATTATTTTGACCCTAGCCGAGGTTCATGAAAAGGAAACGGAGTTGGCGGCTAATTGTATTATCATCACAACGATTTTGTCGGTTTTAACAATTCCGTTAGTTTTATTGATTTTGTAATATGTTAGAAGTGGAGGGATTGTTTGATGAAAAATATTTTTGTCGAAGGTATTCAGGGCTCAGGAAAATCGACTTTGTTGAATAATATTAATAAATCTTATCCTGAATTAAAGGTTATTAAGGAAGGGGATTATTCCTTAGTTGATTTAGCTTGGCAGACCTATATGGATAAGCCTGATTATCAAAAATTTGTTGATAAATATCCAGATTTAAAAAATGAAATATTAAAAAATACTTTTATTGAGGACGAAAAATACATTATCACCTATACCAAAATTAGAACTAGTAATTGTGCATTTTATCAAGATGCTGAGAAATTTGAAATTTATAATAAAAGAAAATCCTTATATGAAATGAAGAGAATTATTTTAAAAAGATATCGTAATTTCTTTTTAGGGGAAAATGAGTCATATTTATTTGAATGCTCATTTCTTCAAAATATTGTTGAGGATTTGATTTTGTTTCACTGCTTAAGTGATGATGAAATTGTTTCCTTTTATCAGGAATTATTTTCTCTTGTGAATGATAAGTTTTTATTAATTTATATTGCTAGTGATGATTTAGAGTCTAATTTTAATGTTATTCGTCATGAGCGTGTAGATGATAACAATAACGAGGCTTGGTTTAATTCAATGATGGATTATTTTAATAATTCACCTTATGTTAAGAAAAATCCAACATTGTCTTTATTAGAGCATTTTTCGCATCGCCAATTAGTTGAGCTTCGTATCATTAATGAGGTTATCAAGGATAAGGCTATTGTGGTTAAGTCAAAAAATTATGATATTGAGGAGATTAAGAGGATGATTAATCATGAATAGAATAGAAACGGAAAGGTTGATTTTACGCCCTTTTTTTTGAAAGTGATTATGATGATTTGTTTGAATTTTTATCACAAAGAAAAGATGATGAGTTTGAAGCTTATCTCAATATTGATTACGAAAATGGGCGCGAGCATTTAGCATATCGATTAAATAGTGATGAGTTCATTGCAATTGAGCTAAAGGAATCAAAAAAGGTGATTGGCAATATCTATTTTGGTAATCGTGATTTTGAAGCCAAGGAATTAGGTTATATTATTAATAAGAATTATCAAAGAAAGGGTTATGCTCTTGAGGCGATTACTAAGATTCTAGAAAATGCCAAGAATATTCATCGTATCTATTCGGAATGTGATCCTTTTAATGAATGCTCGTGGCGATTATTAGAAAAGCTAGGCTTTGAACGTGAGGCTCATTTTAAAAAGAATGTATATTTTTTTAAGGATGAAAAAGGTTTAAAAACAGTATAAATAATCCTATAAAACTTTATAAAACCTTCTAT
>CAZWLD010000011.1:0-57580 GCA_964634685.1 uncultured Anaeroplasmatales bacterium | reverse complement strand
TTTTTTTCATAGGAACCACCTCCTCTATATGCGATTTGGAGTAACACCGTCATCAACTTCCGAAGGTAATTATACACTAAAAGAATTGAAAATTGCCAAAATCGAATTTGAAAAAAATCATAAATTTTTAAACAAGAAAATACAAATATAAATGGGCTCAAAAAAACAATTGATATTTACATATTAATTGAGTGTAATAAAGGAGAAGAAGCCGATTAACAGGCTACTCCTTAAACGGGTAAAGCATCGAAAATTGTGAAAAGCAAAATTTTGGGTTGATTTTAAGTATTTTTTTCTTTATAATGAGATTAGAAAAGGCTGTGAGAAGATGAAGTGTTAATCTATTATTCGTAAAATTAAAAAAAATTTAAGCTCAAATTGTTGGGTATTTTTGGTTGCGAGTAGATGGATTAACTTTAATTTTCAGGCTATATTTATAGTTTCTTTTTGAGTTGATTCACTATTTGGCGACAAATAGTGTTTTTTTTCGGAGGTAAAAGATGTTAAAGGTAAACAACTTAACAATAAAAACTATTAAAGATAATCGGATATTAGTTAATGATTTATCTTTTATCTTAAATGATAATGATAAAATAGCTGTCATTGGCGAGGAGGGTGTTGGGAAATCTACTCTTCTTAAGGCTATCTATGATTCTAATCTTATTCCTCATTGTGATATAAAAGGGAATATCAAAATCGAGGGAACAATAATGTATCTTGAACAAAATATTATTGAATATTGGGGGGATTATTCGGTATATGATTATTTTTTAAAGGAGAAGCCAGATAGTGACTTCCTAGATTATAACCTTCTAGCAAGGATACCGGAAATATTATCGAAGCTTAATATATCGATTTCTGATCGAAAAATGAATTCCTTCTCGGGTGGTGAGGTTGTAAAGCTTGGATTAGCTAAGGTTTTATTATATGAGCCTGATATTTTAATTTTAGATGAACCATCAAATGATTTGGATTTTCAAACGATCGTTTTTTTGGAGGATTTTATTAATAATTATCCGCATGGAATATTGTATGTTTCACATGATGAGGCATTGCTAGAAAATACTTCGTTGTCGATTATTCATTTATTTTGTAATACGAAAAAGCATGAATGTATTTCAACATATATGAATTTACCATATGACCATTATAAAGAGTTTCGGTTAAATAAGTTATCATCACAAAGGGCAATCGCCTTAAAGCAGCGGAGCGAATATAAAGCGAAGCTTGAACGCTTCAATCAAATTTTTAATAAGGTTGCCTACAGGCAGAATCAATGTGTAAGAGATCCTGGAGCTGGACGCTTATTAAAAAAGAAAATGAAGAGCTTAAAATCTATGGAAAAAAGATTTGAAAGAGAAAAAGATAATTTTCTTGAGATACCATCCTTTGATGAAGAAATTGAGATTTTTTTTAATGATGATTGCTATATCGAAAATGGGAAAGTAGTTTTAGATTATTATTTAAATCGATTAATGATAAATGATATGACTCTTGCTAAGGATATTAGGCTTCATCTTGAAGGTCCAGCAAGAATATGTATTATTGGGAATAATGGAATTGGGAAGACAACCTTACTTAAGGATATTTATCAAAAAATGGCTTTGCGAAGAGATATTACGGTAGGCTATATGCCCCAATTTTATGATGATTATTTATTAAATCATACGGCTCTAGATTTTCTTATGCCCGAGCCTGATAAGGTGTTAGAAGGGAAAATTCGTAAAATGATGGGAGCTTTAAAATTCACGAGAGAAGAGATGTTAAATGATTGTATTCAATTATCTTCGGGACAAAAGGCAAAATTGTTTTTGCTTAAATTAGTCATCGATAATTGTAATGTTATTATTTTAGATGAGCCAACAAGAAATCTAAGTCCCCTCAGCATTCCTTGTATTTATGAACTATTAAATAGCTATAAGGGAACGATAATAGCGGTTACCCATGATCGTAAATTTATTGAGAATTGTTTTGATGATATTTATGAATTAACAAAAGATGGATTAATAAAACAGTAAAAAAGAAATGGATAACGTTATATTGTTTATTAATTATGAATGTATGTGTATAAATCAACAAACACTGAATACAATAATATTGTAAATCTTTGAAACAAAAAAAATGTTTGAAAGTTGACAAAATGATAAAAAAACCTTATAATATAAATGCAAAGGAGGAGTATTTCAATGTTAAAGGTGTTAAAAATTAAGATTAATGGTTTTAAGCTACTTGAAGAAAACTTTGAAATAGATTTAACAACAAAAGCAAGAGTTTATAACGATGATACATATAAAGAAGTTCTTCCCATCGATGAAGGGTTAAATACGTTAAGAAGTATATCCTTTGTTGGTGGCAATTCATCTGGTAAGAGTACAGTATTATCTTTAATTCTTAAGACATTTATTTTCCTTCAAACAGGAAGATGGGAATACATCTCTAGAGAATTTAAAAGTGAAAAAATCCACTTGGAAGTAGTATTTTATCTAAATCAATTCATTTACAAATATTCAATAGATTTTAATAAAATTGATGGAATGAATGTTTCAAATGCGAATAAATATTCATCAATTAGAAATGAAAGATTAATTGGAATAAAGTATGCTAAATCTAAAGGAAAGAAAAATTTAGAACTGTTAGAGACAGATGGCTTTGATGCAATTCATTTATTGGGTGAATCTTTAGAAGACACTTCAGCAATTACGAGACTTACAAAGAATGAAGTATTTGTCGATGATTTCTACACAAATAATATTACAAATTTTAATGAAATTATTGTTAGAAATACTTTTTTTACAAGTTTAAATAGTTGTGATAAAAAATTAGTATCTTCAATTATTCAGTTGTTGGATAGTAGTATTGAATATATTATTTATAATAATTCAGACAATGTCTTATTTAAAAGATTTGATGAAGAGGAAGTAACACTTCATAGCTCAGAACTAATCGCAATATTATCTGCTGGAACATTTAGAGGTGTTGAATTATATATTAGAGCTATTAATGCACTGAAAAAAGGTAAAGTGTTCATTGTTGATGAAATTGAGAATTGCTTCCAAAAAAATTTAGTGTATAATCTCTTATTCTTATTTAACGACGAAAAGATTAACAAAAATGGTGCTCAAATTATTTTTAGTACGCATTATGTTGAGATTCTTGACTATCTAAAACGACGGGATGGTATATTTATTACTCACAAAGAAAATGGTAGAATTAATGCTAAGAATTTATATTCTGATTATGATGTAAGAACGGAACTTTTAAAAAGTAAGCAGTTTGACAACAATGTATTTAATACATCACTAAATTACAAACAATTATTAGAGGTAAGGAGAAATTTGTTCGATGAACTACATTCTAGTAATGACTGAAGGGACAACTGAATTAGCATTTCTTGATGTTTTGCTAGAAAAGAATATTCTAAAGTTTGGAAGAGAAGAACTGTTAATGGAAAAAATGTACCATAGTAGGCAAATTGACGGTGAGATAATAGGATTTATTCAATTATTAAATTACCAAGATAAAGTGTTTATTTATCGCGTAGGAGATGGACTGAAAGATAAACTAACAATTCCTTCGGCAATTTTACCAGAGAAAATTGCAGGGATTATAGATGTTTCGACTACTCCTGAATTTGAAATATTATTTATTTTGAATGAAAATTTATATGATGACTATATAAAGGTTAAGTCAAGTGTTAAAGCTAGTTCTTTTTATAAGATGAAAAACAAAAGATATAAAAAACAATATAGCTTTGTCTATGAATATTTTATTAAAATGAGGGATGAAGAAATAATTGATTTAATTGATTTGTATTTTAGAAAGCATGGGAAAATAATTAAAAAGGGGCAAAAAACGTTAAAAGAACTAATAAAGCATTGATTTCTTAATAATTATATTTTTTGATAAAATAATTAGCTTATATCGTAAATAGATGATTGAGCTAATTGGGGGGAAGAAGAACTATAAAAATAATAAAATAGCTTGTAATTCAAACGTATTAATACTTGAATTACAAGCTATTTATTTACGAATATATGACATACTTTTGGCACTTGTAGAATTAATGTATAATGAACAATTAAATGGGAGATCAATGTTTTGAATCTCTAATTTGCTCTAGCTCCTCTTTGGAAAAATCATATTTATCATTACAAAAATGACAAACACATTCGGCATGACCATCTTCATTAATCATTTCATCAATAGTTGTTTTATCCAAGGATTTAATTCCGTTTGCGAAAACCTCTTTACTGCAGCTACATTGGAAACGAATTTCCTTGGTCTCCAGGATTTGATAATCGCCACAGGAGAGAATATTAATGATTTGTTTATGTGATAAGCCATCACTAAGCATTTTGGTTACTGAGTCTAGATTTTTTAACATTCCTTCGATTTTTTCAATTGATTCTTCCTTGCATCCTGGCATTAATTGAAGAAGAAAACCACCAGCCGCTAGACAGCTATTATCAGTGTCGATTAAAACCCCAAGTCCAACTGATGACGGTATTTGTTCACTTGCCGCAAAATAGTAAGTAAAATCCTCAGCAATTTCACCAGTTTGAATGGCAGCGGTTGAGGTGAACATATCTCTTAATTTTAGATCCTTTGTAACGTTAATATAGCCATTATTTCCAACAGCGTAGCCAACGTTTAGCTTTCCCTTCATTGGGCCATCATTGTATTGAACAAAAACCTCGGGATTAGATACATATCCGCGGACATTTCCCATCGCATCAGCTCTGACAACGATATCGCCGATAGGTCCGCCTCCATTTAATCTTATCATTAGTTCCTCATCACCCTTATAGGTTAAACCCATGATTGCGCCAATGGTGAGGGTTCTTCCTAACGCTGCGGCAGAGGTAGGCCATAAATGATGACGCTTGATTGCTTCACCAACAAGTTCTGTTGATGTTGCGACGTAAATTCGTACTGTTCCATTATAAGCATAAGCTTTTGTGACAAAATCCATAATATCATCCTTCCAGTCAGTATTATAACAAAAAAAACTTCCTAAAGGAAGTTATTTGAATTGAACTTTTCCGGTTAAAAAATCTTTATAGGTGTAAGATTTTTCCTCAGAATAAAATTTATTGACAAATTGTTTGATAGTGAAGAGATTATCGTAAGCCCCGCTTATGACCCCTTCTTTAGCGATGAGGGCACTTCGATGAACTTCTTTTATTAATAGATGAACATGTTGTCCAATTTTGCTTTTAATGATATTTCTCGCTTCATCAATTTTAAGATCATCAATCATTGCCTTTTCATCAAATTCTTTCATCTTAATGCTCCTTCCTTTATTTACTAATTATATTATATCACTTTTTTGTGGATAATACAAATAGAAATTGGAAAAAAATATATCGATGGTAATGAATGCGTTATCATTGAGATTTTTGTTAGAATAAAAGGGAGAATTTTTTATTAATAAATTTTTTGATATTTTTTATATAAATAATAAAGCCTTTAAATGAAGCTCTGATTATTTAATATGACAGAAATGACCATTTTAATTCGGATGAAAACACGCTTTATAAGTATAATTGTTCTTAGCCTTCAAAGAAGTTTTTATTTTTATTAAAAAAATCATAATACACTTTAATATTTTCTAATTCATACCAGTTCCTAACACGGCTTGGAACAATATCTAGATCATACACTCTAGCATCTTGCATACTCAATAAAAATGGTGAATGAGTAGAAATTATAAATTGGCAATTAAAAAATCTAACAGATTCCTCGATAAATTCCTTTAACTTAATCTGATTAACGGCAGACAAACTATTTTCTGGTTCATCTAAAAAATAAATAGCATTTTCTTTTATTTCCTTCTCCCAAAATAACAGAGCTGTTTCTCCATTAGATTGCCTAATAATATTATTAGTTCCTAATCGTCCTCTAACATAACTCGACATTGTGAGTCTATTAGCATCTACTTTATTTTTAAGCTTATCAAAATCGTTATAAAAATCGGTGCTAGGACTCTTTTTAGTTTTTAAGAATTCATCTACTAGTTTTTGGCGATTTTTATTTACTGTAGAATTAATTTCTTCGATAGACAAAATAAAATCAAATACATCATCGGAGGTAATAATTTTGATTTCGGTCATTTCTTCGGTATTTATAGAGCAATCACATGCATTAACATAGCTATTAAAAAAATCACTTGTTTCTAACTTATTTTTTCTTTCAGCATTTAATTTACTTGAAATAATATTTAGTAATGTTGATTTACCACTGCCATTTCCTCCATAAAATATCGTGATTGGAGTTTTGAAAGTAAAGTGTTCAATTTTTTTAGGAGGAAAAATTTTTAAAGGATAAATATTATTAAATATTGTTCTTTTCTCATTTAAAATCAATTGATATTCTTGGTCTTCGTTAGGAATTGTAAAATTTTTGAGAAAAATCATCTTATCACTCCTCTTTTTATCTGAAATTCACATAGCTATATAAGTAATAAAAAAGGCTTGATATTTCTGTATCAAACCTAAATCTGTATTAATGGAGCCACAGAGCGGAATCGAACCGCCACTATCACATTGGCAATGTGAAGTTCTAACCATTAAACTACTGTGACATAACTTGCATTTACTATTGTAAAGGAAAACAACTAAAAATGCAAGAGTTTTTTGAAAAAAATTTATTTACGATTTTAAGAGGTATGGATAAAATTGGGGAAGAAGCTCCTTCCCGATTTCAACCTTAACAATGGTACCTAAATCATTATGTGATTTTTTATATATACAAGCCTTCCTCTCAAGTATTGATAAAAGAGAGGCTTTTTCATAAGGAATAAATAAATCAAGAATCTCATTATCAGGATATAGTGTATCCTTGATGGTATTCATTAATAAATCAATATTTTCAAGATTTTTATTAGAAATCAAAATTGAATTTGGATAAGGTGGAAAGAATTCCTCTGTTAGCTTATCCGATTTTGTGAAGACATAAATTGTATCGATGTGATCGGCTCCAAGAGAAGTTAAAACTTCATTTGTTGTGTCGATTTGGGACTTATAAAAAGGATTGCTAATATCCACAACATGGAGAAGAAGAGTCGCATCTAATACTTCGTTTAGTGTTGATTTGAAGGAATTCACTAAATGATGTGGTAAATCAGATACAAATCCAACCGTGTCTGATAATAAAAATTCTTGATTTGATTTAAGCTTAACGCGTCTTACGGACGTATTTAAGGTCGCAAAAAGCATATTTTCTTCATAAACAAGCTTTTCTTCATTATTCATATATTTGGATAAAATGGTATTCATTGTGGCCGATTTGCCGGCATTGGTATAACCAACGAGGGCCACTAAAGGAATATTTTCATTAAGCCTACGTCTTTTTTGTGTCTCCTTTGAGCGATTGATTTTGGCAATCTCATTTTTTAGTTTTGAAATTTCACCCTCAATGTGGCGACGGTCAAGCTCAATTTTTTTCTCTCCTGGTCCTTTGGCATTGAAGCCTCCACCTTGCCTTGATAAGGATTTTCGTAAGCCCTGAAGTCTTGGTAACATATATTTTAATTGGGCTAGCTCAACCTCAAGGATTGATTCCTTTGTGTTTGCTCTTTTCGCAAAAATATCTAAAATAAGTAAGCTTCGATCAATGACCTTAATATCGAGCTCATTCTCAAGATTTCTAATTTGAGCTGGGGATAGCTCGTTATTAAAAATGACAATATCGGCATCATAGGTATTGCAAGCCATTTTAATTTCTTTGACCTTTCCACTACCAACATAAAAGGCATTATTTATCTCCGTAGCCTTTTGAACAATGACAAAAACAGTCTCTATACAACAGGCTTCGGCGAGATTTTTTAATTCCTCCATTTTATATTCAATGTTATTATTTAAATCTAATCCAACTAATACAGCTTTTTCCATAAATCATCAATCCTTATATAAATATTATATATTAATTTGGCCTCTTTAATAAATAAACTTTTATTATAAATTTTTATTATTTTCATATAATATAAGGTATCGGAGGTGGATTTATGTTTAGTAGCTTAAGTAATTCCGTTGTAGATACAATTAATCGAGCTAAAGAAAAATCGAAGGAGAATGGAATAAACAAGCTTGGGACTGAATATTTATTATGGTCGATGTTTATGGATAAAAATACAATTTGCCATTTTTTATTTAGCGAATATGCTATTAGCGAAGAGATGCTTATTCCCGATTATCATATTATTAGAGGCAGTGAAGATGGTGTCACTCTAAAGCTACTTGAGGTCTTAGATAAGGCTAAAATGATTGCGAAGGGTTTTAAATCAGATTTAGTTTTTGACGAGCATTTTTTTCTGGCCCTTCTTGAGGTCAAAGGTACAATTGCAATCTCTATTTTGATGGATTTAGAATTAGATATTTTGGAATTAAGAAACGATTGTTTGGACATCTTTGATTTAAATAATGAGGAAGAAAATAAATATACAATCAATATATCTAAAAAGGCAAAAGCGGGATTGTTATCCCCTTTTATAGGTCGAATGGATTATATTGAGCGAATGAATTGTATCCTAAAAAGAAAATCAAAAGGGAATCCTTTACTAATTGGGCAAGCGGGAGTTGGAAAAACCGCGATTGTTGAAGGCTTAGCTAGCTACTATGATTTATTAGATGAACCCTACCAAATAATTAGCCTTGATTTAGGCGCGTGTTTAGCGGGGGCTAAATATCGCGGCGATTTTGAGGAAAGAATCTTAGGGGCAGTTAAGGAAATCGAGGATAATCCTAATGCCATTTTATTTATTGATGAGGTTCATAATTTAATTGGGGCCGGTCAATCAGAAGGGTCAATGGATGCCTCTAATCTCCTAAAGCCGATTCTAGCCCGCGGTACAATTCGTTGTATTGGCGCTACGACAATTGAGGAATATCATCGCTTTATTGAAACCGATAAAGCACTCCGAAGAAGATTTCAGCCAATCTTTGTTGTGGAGCCTAATGAGGAAGAGATAAAAAATATCCTTTTAGGTATCAAAGAATATTATGAGGAATATCATCAAAGTCAAATTGATAAAAGCATTATTCCTTATTTAGTAGATGAAGCAAAATATCGATTGCCTAATCGGTGTTTTCCTGATAAGGCAATTGATATTTTAGATGAATGCCTAACCAAAGCTAAAATCAAAAATATATCGGTTGATAAAGGCTTGATTGATGAGGTAATTGATCAAATGAATGGCATCAAGGCGAATCCTGATAATTTAAGAGATAGTTTAAAAAAATATGCTCTTATGAAATCCTTGCATTTGCCTAAAAAAACTCTTGGTAATTTTTTATATCGAGGGGGAAATGATGATTATCAAATCCTCAAGGATGAATTAATCCAAGGCTTTGGCTTATCCTCAGAAATGATTTTAGAAATAGATTTAGATAATTATAAGGAGGGATTTCAAAAAAGCACCTTGATTGGCTCTCCTCCTGGCTATGTTGGTTATGAAAATGGTGGTATTTTATCTACCCATCTTAAGAATTATCCGGGGGCATTAATATCTTTAATTAATTTTGATAAGGCCAGTGGTGATATTAAGAGCTTTTTCTATAATATGATGACCTCTGGTAAGGTAACGGATAATCGAGGAACTGTTTATTTATTAAACAATGTCATTTTTTTAATCAAGGGTAATGAAGAAAGAAATCGAAGTGTCGGGTTTTTTAATAATCATCATGAAGCCTTTGTTTTTGATGAAATTATTAATGGTTCCAAAGCTAATCATTGTGATATTATTAAAAGCCTGAAAGATAAAGGCTATAATGTCTTCTTGAATGACGATATTAAAGAGGATAAGATGATTAATGCGGTCATCGATTTAGTAACTAATTATCCTAAGGGGGACTATGAAGTAAAAATGGCATCAGATAATTATCTTATTCTTAAAGTTTAGAGCTATAGGCTCTTTTCTTTTTTTCAATATTTATGTACAATTTTTATGAGGTGTTGTAAATGTCAAGAATTGCATTAGGATTAATGAGAATTGAAAAAATGAGTAAGGAAGAAGTATATAAATTAATAACTGATACCGTAAATGCTGGAATTAAAATATTCGATGTAGCGGATATATATGGGAATGGAAGATGTGAGGAATTACTTGGCGAGGTACTAGAAGAACATCCTGATTTGCGTGAAAAAATGTATCTTCAAAGTAAATGTGGGATTTCCACGGATACTATTGGCTATGACTCGAGCTATGATAATATTATTAAAAGAGTAAAATTATCATTAAAGCGCTTAAAGACGCCATATTTGGATTGCTTATTTATTCATCGTCCGGATATTTTTATGGATAATAAAGAGGTCTCAAGGGCCATTGAAGAATTACAAGAAAACGGCTTAATAAAGGATTTTGCGGTTAGTAATTTCTCATCATCGGAAATCAAATATTTACAAAAGACTTTAAAAACAAAAATTAAATATAACCAGGTAAGCTTAGGACTTGGTAATACTTCAATGATTGATCAAGCCTTTAATACGAATATGCCTAGTCAAATCATTAGTAAAGAAGCGGATGATTTGTTCTTTTTCCTAAAAGGAGAAGATATTTCCATTCAATGCTGGAGTCCGTTCCAATTTGGCTTCTTTGAAGGATCAATCTTCGATGAAGAGAAATACCCAGTAATTAATGCGGTATTAAAGAAATATGCTCTTAAATACCATACTAATAAATGTGCTATTGCGACGGCTTTTTTGCTTCGATTAGATCCTAATTTAATCGTTGTGAATGGTGCGACCAATATATCTCATCTAAAGCAATCATTAGATGGCGAGAAAATTGAGCTTTCGCGCGAGGATTGGTATCACATCTACCAAGAAAGCGGCCATATGTTGCCATAGATGTATTTTAATAAATTGTATTAATAGGTAACTAAAGAACCGTTCTTGAATAAAATTCGAAAGTACCATTGATTAAAAGCACCTTGGTGCTTTTTTAATTACGACTGTTTTTTCGATTAATATATTTTATTTTATGTGTTCTTTTGTTATAATAAATAGTAAGAAAAGAAAATGGACGTGATGCAAGATGTTTCTTGATATTGTGAAAGTAATTGGCGATGGAACGGTCGTTGGAATGATTTTAGATTTTTATTTCACTTGGATAATGATTTTATTTATTATCAAGTTTGTTATTAAAAATCGAAAAGCCATTAACCTAATTTTAATAATGATTGTTATGATGGTTATCTATTTTATTGGCTCATCGCTAAATTTAAGAATAACCGAACAGCTTTACGGCTATGTCAAAGATTATTATCCACTTATTGTTATAATTATTTTGGCTCCGGAGATTAGAAAAGCCCTTGAGGGTGTTTGGCGAAGCAGTAATAAAGGTGAGGTTTTAGTTTCTTCAAATGAACAAACTAAAAAAGCTATCGCTGATGCGGCTGAATTTTTATCCTTACGAAAAATTGGAGCGATTATTACCATCGAAAAATATAATTCACTCGATCAATACGCTGAAAAGGCTATTCAGATGAATTCGGATGTTTCAAAAGAGCTTTTAATTAATATTTTCTCTCCATTGACTCCTCTCCATGATGGAGCGGTTATTATCCGTGGAGATAAAATTCGTTGCGCCGGTGCCTATTATGTCTTAACTGAAACTAATAATTTTGATAAAACGATGGGTTCTCGTCACCGTGCAGCTTTAGGTATTTCCGAAGTATCAGATAGCTTAACGGTTGTCGTTAGTGAAGAAACTGGTAGTATTTCAATTACTCTTGAAGGTATTATGCTAAAGGTTAGCGATAAAGAAAAGCTTTTAGAGTACATTGATATGTTTATGAAATAGGAGGTAATAAAAAATGAAATTTTTAAAAAGAATATTTCAAACCTTATTAGAGCCTATTAAGCTTACCGGAAGCCGAGATTTTTCCGAAAAGCTTGCGAAATTTTTTACCCACAAAGGATATTTGATTTATATTATAGCTTTAGTTGTTACGATTATTATTTTCATTGTAAATTACGTCTAGGAGGATCAACTTATGTTTTTATCGAATGAATTACTTGACATCGGTAATCTTGTTTTTCCCTTAGTGATTAGCGTGTTTATAATTTTGATGATTGTTAGTACATCTATTGCCAAAAAGGTTATTATGAAGAAAGCTTTAGTGGCTTCCTTCTTGAATGTGTTCGTCTTTATTATTACAACCATTGTTTATAACAGGTATATTGTTGGTAATGAAGTCTTTGAAATCATCTATTTATCCTTAGTTGGACTTGATTTATTAGGATTTATCATTACCGGCTATCTTTGCTTTAAAAATGCCATCCATAAATCAAATGAATTTGAATTGATTATTAATGGTGTTCAAAAAACAAAATTTAATGCCTATTATGTCATTGATCAAAAGGATCGAATTTTAGAAATCTCTGATAGCTTAGTTGAAGAGCTAGGTGCAGTCAAAGAGGAAGTAATTGGAAAAAAGCTATTTGATGTTTTTGATCGAACTATCCGAATCAAAAAATTTAACGATACCGAGGTCAATAATAAAGGCTTAAGGGAATTTTATTTAGATTATCGTCATGAATGTAAGCCTAATCAACAGGATGTTCGAGAAATTCAATTTCAAAATTTTGAAGGAACGACAATTTTATTGAATGTCTTAGAACAACCACTTTTTGTATTAGGAAAATATCGCGGAAGAATGGTTTTTGGCGAAAAGAGAGCCGCCTCGAGCATTATGTCAACGGAGCGTGAATTAATCGAAACCAAAAATGAGCTTAATAGCCTAACCGCTAAATTCATCGCCACCCTAGATGTTTGTGAGGAAGGATTATTCTATTACGATATTGAAGAAAAATATGTTTGGGGAACCGATGTATTTAAAAAAATTCTCGGCCTACCAAGCAATACAATTGGTATTGATGATTTAAAAAGCCTCATGTATGAAGAGGATTTTGAAGCTTATAAAATCAAGATTGCTGGCCTTACCGAAGCGAAGCCAAAATATAGTGTAACCTATCGAACATTTAGAAACGGTAGCTATATTTGGGTAAAGGAACACGGAAAGAGAATTTATGATGAGGATTGTCCAAATATGATTTTAGGCTTTGTTAAGCCAATTGAATCAGGGGATTATGAAAAGAGTAACACCGATTTAGATAAAATTAAAAACGATCTTGATTTATATAGAGATTTAGACCAAGCCTTTAAAGCAAATCGATTATTTGAAATTGCCATTGTTAATATTTCCACAATTCCCGAAATCAATGCTAAATATGGCCGAAATATTGGTAATATCATGCTAAATGAATATACTAGGCGTTTAAAACAAAACTTTAATTGTGATCAGATTTATCGAATTAGTGGACTTGAATTTGTTTTAGTCATTCAGGACGCAAGAAAGATGGATGTATTAAAAACAACTCTTCAATCTGATAGCACCTGTATGGATTTAGAAATGGATTATGGAAGTATCAATGAGGTAATTAAGGTTCAAATTGGAATTGCTGTTGCGAATGAGGATGGAGATACACCAGAAAAGCTTGTGGCTAACGCGAAAAATGCTCTTGCGGTCGCCAAGAATCCTAATTTTAAGAAAACATACTGCTTCTTTCATGACATAAGATGAAAAAACAAATTCGCAAAGAAATGATGAAGAAAAGGAAAATCTACGATAAGGATTATGGAAGCCGATTAGCTTTACTTATCAAAGAGGATCCAATCTTTAAAGATGCAAAAACGGTGGCGATATTTTATCCGATGGCTGATGAAATTGATTTATTATCTTTATTAGATACGGATAAAAGAATCGTCTTCCCAAAGGTTATAGGTAGGGAAATGCAGTTTTATGAGGTTAAACCTTTAGCTAAGGCTAATTTATTAGCCTTTTTTCTTAAAAGTAGCTTTGGCGTTATGGAGCCTATAGATGGTGATTTAGTTTTAAAGGATGAAATTGATTTGATTATTACACCGCTTTTAGCGTATGATAAGGATTTATACAGGTTAGGGTATGGCGGTGGCTATTATGATCGTTATTTTTGCGGATATAAGGGTTTTAAAATGGGAGTAGCCTATCCTAATTCCTATGTTGATACTCTTCCCCACGATCAATATGATATTCCCTTAGATAAGGTGGTAAGCTTATGACATCAATAATTATTTTAGCGGCTGGAAAAGGTCAAAGAATGAATCTTGGCTATAATAAAATGAATTTGAATTTCAAAAATAAACCTTTATACACCTATCCTGTTAAAAAATTTAAGGATCTAGGCTATACCGATATTATTTTGGTTTGTAATGATGATATTAATTACAAGGATTGCACGACTGTTTTAGGCGGGAAAGAGCGAATGAACAGTGTTTATAATGGACTAAAGGCCGCTAAGGGTGACTATGTTATGATTCATGATGGCGCAAGGCCCTTTGTTCGCGATGAAAAAATCAAAGAAATTGAAGAGGCTTTAAAAACCAATGATGCGGTTTTATTAGCTCATCGGGTTACGGATACAATTAAAATAATCGAAGGTGATAAATTAAAAACTTTAGATCGCAATCTATTAATTGCGGCGGAAACACCACAGGCCTTCAAAAAAAGTATTATTTTAAAAGCGATGGAAAAAGCGATAAATGATCATTATATTCCAACTGATGATATATCCTTGATTGAAAAATATACTGATATTCCAGTAAAGATTATTTATGATGATTATCCAAATCTTAAATTAACCACCCAAGAGGACATTATGATGGCTAATTATTTATTTGATAAGGAGAAGCTCTAGGAGGTAATAATATGCGAATTGGTCATGCTTATGATATTCATAGGCTAATAGAAGGAAGAGATTTAATATTAGGTGGAATTAAAATCCCCCATAATAAAGGCTTATTAGGGCATAGCGATGCCGACTGCCTTTTACATGCGATTGCCGAAAGTCTTTTAGGTGCTCTAGCCCTTGGTGATTTAGGTACCTTTTTTCCCGATAATGATCCTCAATATAAAGATATGGATTCGAAGGTCATTTTAAAAAAATGTTATCAAATGGTTAAGGAAAAAGGCTATCATATCGTTAATATTGATACTACGATTTTTGCGCAAAAGCCGAAAATTAAGCCTTATTCCTTAGCTATTAGAGAGAAAATAGCTTTCGTGTTAGAAATTGATATCAATGATATTTCTGTTAAGGCCACCACCTATGAAAATTTAGGCCCGATTGGCGAAGAATTAGCTATTGCGGCTGAGGCGGTTTGTTTATTAGAAAAAGATTGAATCTTCGGATTCATTTTTTTTATTCTGATTTACAAAAATTATGTAAAATGTTATTATAAAATTGGTGATAGCCTTGAAATTTGTATATCATATTGAGGAGAATACAATCGTTTTTAATTTTTTAGAAAAGATGAATTATTCAAGTAAACTTATTATAAAACTAAAAAAGAAGGGCATAATCATTAATGGTGAACCTGCCCGATGCGATTCTCTACTAAATAAAGGAGATATTTTGGAGGTTTTAATTCCTGAAGAGGAAAGTAATATTCCTAGTGTGGATAAACCAATTGAAATTCTCTTTGAGGATGATTATTTAATGGCTTTATACAAGCCTCACGGGTTAGCTGTAATGGGCACAAGAGCGCACTATGATGACAATTTATCGTCCTATGTGATGAATTATTTTTATAAATCGGGTCTAAAAAGCACGGTTCATTTAATAAACCGGCTTGATAAGGATACCGCGGGAATTGTTTTAATTGCGAAATCATCATATATTCATCATTTATTTCAATGGATTAAATTAGAAAAGAGATATTATGCCTTAGTTCATGGAAGACCCTTAGGGAATATTATTGATGAGCCCATTAAAAGAGCTGAAGGCATTAAAAGAATCGTTGATAAAGAAGGAAAACAATCTATCACTAAATATCTGGTTTTGGAAACAATAAATGATAAATCATTAGTCGATATAAATCTAGTAACGGGAAGAACTCATCAAATCCGGGTCCATTTTAGCTTTATTGGACACCCGTTGGTCGGTGATTCCTTGTATGGAATTGATGCAGGAGAGTTGAAGCTCGAGTCCTATTATTTAGCATTTACGCACCCAATTAGTCAAAAGAAAATAATTATTGAGAAATCAAAGGATTTTAAAGGAGGAAAAATAAATGAATAAGAGTAAAAAAATTGGTATTATTGGAACGGGAATGGTCGGAATGTCATATGCCTATTCGCTTTTAAATCAAGGCATTGGCGATACCATTGTTTTAATCGATTTGGACAAAAACCGCGCTATTGGCGAAGCGATGGATCTAAATCATGGTTTAGCCTTTGCGCCGAAGAAGATGACGATTTATGCGGGCTCCTATGAGGATTGTCGCGACTGTGATTTGATTGTCATTACGGCCGGAGTTGCCCAAAAGGAAGGCGAAACGCGAATTGATTTATTAAAGAGAAATGCCAATGTTATGAAGAGTGTTGTCGGTAGTGTGATGAAAAATGGTTTCAATGGAATCTTTTTAGTTGCGACTAATCCTGTCGATATTCTAAGCCATATTGTTTGGCGAGAATCACGCTTGCCAGCTTCAAGAGTAATCGGATCAGGAACCATTTTAGATACGGCTCGTCTTCGCTTTGAAATTTCGAAAATGCTCCATATTAATTCGAAAAATGTTCATGCCTATATTTTGGGTGAACATGGCGATAGCGAATTTGTTTGCTGGAGTAATGCCTCGATTAGTGTTAAGCCGTTATTAGATGTTATTGATGAAAATGAGGCCATTAGTCTTAAGGACATGGAATCAATTTATACGAACGTTCGGGATGCCGCATATCAAATAATTAAAAACAAAGGCGCAACCTATTATGGAATTGGAATGTCCCTTGCCCGAATTACTAAAATAATTATTGAGGATCAAAGAAGTATTTTACCGGTTTCGACATTAGTAAATGGTGAGTATGAGGGTGTAAATCAGGTCCATATTTCGGTTCCAGCTGTTTTAGGTGAGGATGGCGTTTTGGAAATTGTTAAATTAAATTTATCGGATTTAGAAAAGGAACAATTAGTAAAATCAAGTAAAGTAATTGAAGAAAGCTTGAAAAGTATCGGTTATTAGACAAATTTTTTTGGAAAAGAAAAGGGCTATTTTACGCCCTTTTTGTTTATTTTGATTATTTTATCGTAAACTATTTCAAATTTTTAGTATGAATATGAATTGTCAATGTTCGACAATTTTTATAGGGGAGTTTTTTTATCCTTTATTTAACATAACCAATGTTGATTTACGATTATGTTTTCGCTAAAGCTAGTCATAAAGATAGCTTCTTAGGTCAGGATTCGTCGGATTGTAGGAAATTTCCGCAAGAGCCTCGCTTGCTAGGTTGTCAGTAAATGTCACTAAAGATAAATCACCTAGACTGATGATGCCAATTAGCTTATCATCATAGCTGATAATAGGCACACGCCTGATTTGATAATAGCCCATCATTTCCGTTAAATCGACGATGGTGTCCGAAGGATAGAGGGTAAAGACCTTTTTGGTCATAATATTTTCAATTTTTTCATTAATCGACAATCCTTTGGCAATCCCTAAAATAATATCGCGATCGGTAATGATTCCTTTAAGACGATTATTCTCATCAATGATGGGAATACATCCAATGTTTTTGTTTTTCATTAAATTACAGGCATCTAAGATTGTGTGATGCTCCTTCAAGGAGTAAACCTTCTTTGTCATGATGCTTTCTAATTTCATTGTTTCACCTCATAAATAGTGTTAACTTAATATTCTAAAATATGTAAAAAAATAATATTATTTAGTGGGGTGAGAACTTGAATTATCAAATTCAGGATATTGAAATTAAAGGAATAACCTTCTATTCAATGGAGGTTTATTTGCCAAAAACAACATTGCTTATTGTCGGAAATGACAATGGCTATTTTATGTGTGGGGCTTTGGATGTTGATCTTTTTGACTCAAAAGAGCATTTACGGGCAAGAAAGGTTGTTTGTGGAAGAGCCTTGGGCGTAAAAACAATTGATGAATTGTTAAATGCTAAATTAGATAAAATAACCAAAGAGGCCGAAGCTAAAGGTATTTTTAAAGGAATGCTAGTTAAGGATGCATTACTTCTTATTGCATAAGAAAATATTTTTAGTAATTGTTTTATTAATTCTTGCTTGTATTTTTTTTACGACCTCCTATTTTGATGAAAGTATTATGATTTATGCGAAAAAAACGGCTTCTGTTAAAACTAGTCGCGAAATTGAAGCTTTGATAAGGAAAACGTTAATTGATGATTTGGATAAGGATGTGATATCCTATGAAAAGGATAGTGATGGAAGGATTATCTCAATGTCATTAGATGCCTCCTTAGCTAATAATATTATGGCCACGACCTTAGAGCATTTAGATGAGGTAATGACAAATATTGACGATGATGATTTGTATGTGCCAATCGGATATTGCTTTAGTGACAGTATTTTCTTTAGCTATGGTCCCAAGGTTAAATTAAAACTTAAGCCGATTGGAAGCTATAAGGTCAATATCTTAAGTAATGTTAGTAATGTTGGAATCAATAATAGCTTAGTTGAGATTATTTTAGAAATTAAAACGGAATATCAAATAATGATTCCTTTGCGAAGGGAAAATTATGAAATAATTACTAATATTCCCTTATCGACCTTAATTGTGCAAGGAGAGGTACCAGGATTATATTATAAGGTGGGTTCTTAATTAGTTAATACTTGTTATTTTTGTCAATTGTTGTTATAATAAATAAAGGTGAAGAAAAATATGATTATCGAAACAACCAAAGGAACCTTTGATCTTATAAAAAATGTCAAGGACGCTTTTATAAAGGATCAATTTGAATCAAAATATATTGAAGAGTGCTTTAACAAATATGAATATATTGTTGGCGATGTATCCTCGGATATCTTGCGCTTGAAGGGCTTTGATGGAAATCCTAATAGCCCAAAATCATATAAAACAATACCGGATTATTTATATGAATCATGCCAATATAATTGCGCATACTACATATTACATCGGGTAAAAGCAAAAAAAATTGAACAGCCTATTGATAAAGTTGAAGTTAGTAAGGAGTAAGAGCAATGGAAAATATTGAAAGACAAATTAAGGATATAATTGAAAAAATACGACCATATTTAAATAATGATGGTGGTGACATTGAATATCTAAAGTTTGAGGATGGCGTCGTTTATGTCAGAATGCTTGGGGCTTGCGAAGGCTGTGCCGCGATTGATGATACCCTAAAGGATGGAATCGAAGCCTTATTACTTGAATATGTACCAGGTGTAATCGAGGTAAGAAATGTTTTATAATAGGAGGTGGAATATTTAATGAACGGAGCCTTTGCAGTTATAATAATATGTGTTTCAACAATGGTTTTAGCCCAAACCTGTAAGTTTATTGGGTATTCCATTTATTCAAAAAAGCTTCGCTTAGATATGTGGATTTCAACGGGGGGAATGCCATCAAGCCATTCAGCATTGGTCACATCGTTATTCGTATCGATTTTGTTATTTACAATTGAAGGTGGAAATCCAGGCGATGCTTATTATGTTCCTATTGCTTTAGTTGTGGCGTTAGTTGTTGTTCATGATTCAATGGGAATCAGATATGAAGCGAGTAAACATGCTCAAATCTTGAATAAGCTAATTAAGGATTTGGGGGAAGTAAAGAAAAAAGAATTAGGATACGAAAAGGACCTAAAGGAATATCTTGGACATCGTCCGATTGAGGCAATGTGCGGAGTTATTTTTGGAATCGTTTTAGGAATCATTGGTTTTTTTGTTTTAAGACCTTTTGTATAAATAATTAATGGTGAAAATAGAATTTTCTATTTGCACCATTTTTTTTGTTGCATTAATGTTTATTTTGTAAAAAAATATCTTTATTTATTGTATAATATTTATATATATTAAGGAGAGATGCTATATGAAAAAAATAAACGTAATTGTAAAGGATAAGAACACATTAGTGTTAAGTGAAGATGGAAAAAAGGATGATTATATTGATTTATCCGATTTATCGACAATTGACACGACTAATATCTTGAATTTGATTGATGAGGGTAAGGATAAGGTTTATGCAGAAAAATTAAATGAATATAAGCGTAATCTTGACTTGGAAAAGGAAAATCTTTTAATTCAAACTAAAAGCGAATATCAGAAAAAAATCGATGATTTAAATAATTTACTTTTACAAAATAAAGAAAGCAATGAGGCTTCTCTTGTTCTTCAAAAGGAAACGTTAAGCAATGACTATTTGATGCAAATAAAGGATTTAGAAAACAAGCTTCAGGGCTTTGAGGAAAAAAAGAAAGCGGATATGGATTCCTTAAAGGCAATGATTGCTTTGGAAAATCAAAAGGATATCAATTCTTTAAAGGCTGAATATGAGGATAAGATTAAGGATTTAAATGCCTTAATTCACAAGCAAGAGGAAGAGAAAAACCGTATTGCATTTGATAACGATTTAGATAAACAAAAAATGCAAGCTTTAAATAATTCGGAAATTGAAAAGCTCAAAAATCAGATTAATTTATTGACGACAAATCAACAAATTTCTCTTGAAAATGAAAAAATGAAGATTAAGGAAATGCTTCAAAATGAGATAATGAAGCTATCTAATGAGCTTGCGGAAGTAAAAAATAAGGCTCTTCTTGATTTAAATCAAAAGGAATTGGAATTCACTAAAAAATATAATGATATGGAATTATCATATAAAAGCATTCTTCAAACGAAGGAAAACGAATACTTAGCCCTAAAGCGACAAAAGGCGGCCTTGAACGTCAAGCAAACAGGTGAAGATCTTGAGGCCTGGTGTGATAATGAGATGAAGGCTTATCGTCAAATCGGCTTTGCAAATACAACTTGGGTTAAGGATAATGATGTTATAAAGGAAGAAGGAGAGGCAAAAGGGTCGAAGGCAGACTATATTTTCCGTGTCTATGCATCAAGCTTATTAAAAGAGAACGAAGAAATCGCCTCTGTTTGTTTGGATATGAAGGATGAAAATCCTAACTCTGTTAATAAACAAACAAATGAACACTATTATAAAGCTTTGGATAAAAACCGAGATAAAAAGAAATGTGACTACGCCGTTTTAGTATCTAATTTGGAGACTGATCGTCCAAATGACGTTCCTATTTGGAAGGCTGAAGGTTATTCAAATATGTATGTTGTAAGACCAGCCTATATGATAACCTTTCTTTCAATGATTTATTCGCTTTCATATAGATTTAAAGAAATCCTTTTAAAAGGTAAGCAGGAAAAGCTTGAGCTTCTATCAAGCATTGAATTAAAGGAAAAATTTGAAGAAATTAAGTTGAGATATTTAGATAAGCCTTTAGAGGGATTATCAGGAATTGTTGATAACATTCGTAAATCCTCCGAAGGAATTAAAAAGCTTTGTCAAAAAATCGATGATGATTGTGATAAGGCAACGCGTAATTATTTGAATGAGATTCAAAATAAATTAGCTAAGTTTGATATCGAGGTTGATAAAGCATATCGCAAGTATGATAAATCAGTAAAGTAAAGGGAGATGATTATAGTGCAATATCGGGTCGCTAAAATTAAATTTGATAATAAAGATGAGATTGTTACCTATCTATGTCCTGATATATCAATTGCCTATTTTGATTATGTTAGGGTTGAGGATCGGGAAGATAAGGGATATGTTGAAGAAATAGCATATCTTGATGAGGAAGAAATTACTACTCCCTTAAAAATGGTTTTAGGTCATTATGAAGCTGATGCTAGTACTGTTTCATATAATCATGAAATTGAAATCAAAGCCCAAATTAAAAAGGAATTTGCTTATGGGGATTATCATACCGATTGCTTGTGTAAAATTCGGGATAATACTGATAGAACGGATTTTTCACTTCTACAGGAAATAAAAATAATCAATCAATCTAACCGAGATTTGAATGATTTAAAATTGGAGGTTAGCTTTGATTTTGCGGCCTATTCGCTTTCGGATATCTTTATTAAGGCCATTGAGCAAAGCCAAGAGGTATCCTTAAAAATTCCTTTTTTACATGTGGATAAAAAGATTCTTGATACTGTCGATATGTCCTTTACGACAGCTATTACGATGACCTTAAAGGATAAAGAGGATAATATTTTAGCGCGCGTAGAATATTTATTTAATACTCTACCGGTTTCGCAGCCTTCCTTAACTGCTCGCCAGGATTATCGTTTATATGCTAAATATGTTACGCCTTTAGATCCTTCAGTAAAGGAGATTACTATTGATGCGGCTGGTTTACTTGGTAGGTCTATACTTACCTATCAAAATGATACCTATAATCAAATGGTCGAAGAAATCGATGCTATCTATAAGGCTCTTCATAATTTTGGAATTGCTTATCAAAATCCACCATCATCAGGCCTTTATAGCTCCTTAGATGGTGATGGAAATGCTTCCTACTCGCAGCGCATCAGAATGCCCTATGAGGTTTTGATGACCAAAAAAGGAACTTGCTTGGATGTCAGTATTTTAATGTGCGCGTGTTTATATGAAGTTGGATTTAATCCGATTTTGATTTTTGTGAGTGGACATGCCTTTGTTGGGGTTTTCCTTAACGAGGGTGATCGCTTCCCAAAAGGTGTTTCCGAAAATTGTGCCGAGGTTTATAACTCCTCAACGGATGGTGTAAATAGAATCCTCTTAATCAATGCTGTTTCCTTGACTGTTGAGGGTTCTTATTCTCTCAGTCAAGCGATTGAGCAAGGACAAGATTATCTTAAGGGTTATAATGGTTTCTTTTGCGCAATTGATATTGATACCTGTCATTCCTCAGTCTTTCAACCAATTCCAACCGGAAATATGGATGATGATTTAGAATTGCTTATTAAGCCAAAGGAGCTTAATCCTGATGATTTAGATGTCGTATCTAAGAATTATTTAGATGTCAGAGGCTTACAGGAAAAGGATCGCTTTACCTTTTGGGAAAAGAAATTATTAGATTTAACGGAAGCTAATCCCTTAGTTAATTTTAGAAAGCGTTCGACTAATCATATTGATTTAATGAGTAAAGCGAAAATACCTGATTTAATACAAAATAAGGATGCAATTAAGTTTGAATTCATTCCTGATGATGGCAATAATAAGCTTGTGTTAGATGTTCCTTCTGATGGCTTCATCGCAACGGGAATGGAGGCCACTCTCAAGCAACTAAAAAAGAAGTCAGAGTCAGCGATGGATGAAACAGGATCACCGACCCTTTATTTGTGTATGGGTGAGCTAATGTATGAAAGGAAGAAGGATAAATTAACTGGAAAAGCTCCTTTTATGGTTTTACCAATTAAATTAAAGAAGGATAAGATGGCCTCAAGCTGGACAATGTCTTATGATTATGACGATTTAATGCTCAATCAAACCTTCTTTGAATATTATATGCTTGAGCATCCATCGACGGATTATAGCGCTCTTTACAACGTTAGTAATCAATATCAATATATGGATTATGTTCATACCTTTAAGGAATTCAACAAGGAGAATATTCAATTAGATGAAAACGTCTTTTATTTTGCCAATTTAACCTTCTCTCATTATATCATGTGGATGGATGTAAGGAAGAGAAAGAGTGAATTAAAGCAAAATCGCATTATTCAATCGATTATTGAAAATAAGAATCTTTTAAATGAAGATGTTATTAGCGAGGAGGTAAGTGCCGATTCTTTAGAAAATTATCTCGACTTTGCGGCCCCACTTCCTTATGATTCAACGCAATTCAAGGCGATTTTAGATTGTGCTATGGGCAAATCCTTTATCCTCGATGGTCCTCCAGGTACGGGAAAATCACAGACGATTGTTAATATGATAATCAATGCCTTTTATCACGGAAAGACAGTCCTTTTTGTGGCTGAGAAAAAGGCAGCCTTAGATGTCGTTTATGATCGATTAGAAAAAATATGCCTTGGACGCTTTTGTTTAGAATTACATTCTAATAAGGCGAATAAAGCTGACTTTTTCCAAAAGCTCAAATCATCGATGGAATTAGGCGCAACCAAGAAGCCTGAGGAATTCGATGAAAAGTGTCGAATGATTGCGGAAAAGAAAAAAGGATTAATCGAAAGAATCAATAAAGTTCATCAAAGGAAATATTATTTATCATTATATGATGCCATTGTTTTAAAGGAATCCTTAGATGATTTAGCATCTTCCTTGCATCTAGATGATGATTTTATCACTTCATTTGATGATGAAAAGAATAAAGAAATCAATTTGTTAATTGATAAGTATGTTATGATGGCTAATACCATTACAGATTTTTCATCTAATCCGCTCAAATATTTAAAATTAGAGTCGATTAATTTCCATGATAAGGAAATATTTGCGAAGACATTTTTGGGAATTTTAGATAAATTTAATGCCTTTTATGAGGATTTCTATATTCTAATAAGACAAATGGGCTTTTATATAAAGCCATCATTAAAAAGCATTGACCTTTTAGTGGAGCTTTTAGATTTAGATTTAAACAATGATGTATATATTGATAATTTGGCTAATTTTATGAATTCTGATGATGCCGGAGCTCGTCAAATCTTTTCTTATTCAAAACAATACTTATCAAGTAAAAAGGAACTTGAGAAAAGCTATGATATAGCACGCTTTAAAGGAATTGATGGCCACAGAGCATATACAGAAATTAGGATAGCTAAGGGCTTTTTCAATAAGCTTAAGGTTCATTCTAAATATAAGAAGTTGATTAAATCGATTATGAAGGATGGTGTGAAATATAATTCTAAGAAATTAGCGGATTATTACACTATCATTGCTAATTTTAATGATTTAGAGGATTTATTGATCAAAAAATCGAAGGACATTAGTAAGCTTTTAGGCTTTGATTATTTTGCCAATATTGAGGATGTTGAGAACATTGAATTGGCTTATACAAATACGAAAAAATATTTAGAGCTTTTGCTTCGTTTAGCTGATTATGGTAAATATTCAGATTGCCTAAACACACTTGTGAAGGGCTATCATAATCCAGCCTATAAGATGTCTTATCAATTGATGAAGCAAAAATATTATGATTATCAAGATAGTCTTAAGGAAGCTTCCCGATATCAAATTGATTATGAGCTTTTATCCTTACAATCAATCGAGGAATTCATTAATTTGCTAGAACATGCAGCTAATCCTAATAATTTCAATGATTGTATCAATCTAGCCTCCTTAAATCAAATTGCGACCGGATTAAGAAAGTTAAGATTAAACGATTTTTTAAATCAAATTACGATTGGTCGATTAGATGCTTCTAACCTATCATCGTCGTTTAATAAAGCTTTAGCTGAAGGTATTATTAGGCAATATTTTAAGGATGATGAGGTCAATTATTTTGTTCCGGCAATTTTTGAAGCGGAAATTGAAAAATACAAGGGCTTAATCGATGAATATTCGAGCTTGGTTATTGAAGAGGTATCGGCTAAGCTTACAAAGGAATTAAATCATAGTGCGATTAATTATGCTAATTCCTCCCCAATCGGTCGATTAAAGAAAACAATATTTAATAATGGTAGAGGCACAACAATCAGAGATACTTTAATCACATATGATGAAATTATTAAAAAATATTTCCCAGTCTTTTTGATGTCACCATTATCTGCTGCTCAATATTTGGCCGTTGAGGAAGGTAAATCGGTTTCTAAATTTGACATTGTCATTTTCGATGAGGCATCGCAAATTCCAACCCATGAGGCGATTGGTCCGATTGCTCGCGGAAAATCATTAGTCGTAGCTGGAGACCCTGAGCAAATGCCTCCATCCGCATATTTTACAGCCGGATTAGAGCTTGAGGGCGAGGACATCCAATATGAAGATGCGGTTTCCTTGCTTGATGAATGCTTGGCGATTGAAATACCTCGTCATCGTCTTTCTTATCATTATCGAAGTAAGCATGAGTCCTTAATTAATTTCTCAAATCATTATTTCTATAATGATAATTTGTATACCTTCCCATCCCCAAATACGACTAATTCAATGATTGAATTTAGATATATTGAGTTAGCCGAAAATAAGAAGAACACGGATATTTCAAGTGAAGAGCTAAGGGCAATAATCGATACCTTTAAAGAGATTTATTCAAATCTGCAAACAATGAAGAAATCGGTGGGTATTATTGTTTTCAATATGAATCAACAGGATGTGGTTTATGATAGTATTGTTGATTTATTAGCTAAGGATAAAAATCTATCTGATATTGTTGAGGCGGCTGGCTCGAAAGAACCATGGTTTGTTAAATCCTTAGAGAATGTTCAGGGTGATGAAAGAGATATTATTATTTTATCCATTGGGTTTAGAAAAAATGCTCAGGGTTATCCAACAATCAACGGTCCTCTTGCCCGCGAAAATGGCCAAAGAAGATTGAATGTTGCGATTTCACGTAGTAAAGAAAAAATGTATGTTTTATCAACAATTAGATATTCTGATTTCCCGGCAGTAATAAACTCAAAGGGTAAGGGAGCACCTTTCTTGAAGGAATTCCTTCTTTATGCGGATTCATCATATCGAGCAAAATCTAATCAAGTAGAGAACAAAGCTTCGATTATTCATTATATAAAAGATGATCTTGAAAATTTAGGCTATACGGTAGTGGCTAACGTTGGTAATAGTGATTTTAGGGTTGATTTAGCGATTGTCGACAAGGATCAGGAGCATTATTCCTTAGGTGTCTTGGTTGACTCAAAGGAGATATCTAATAACATTAGCTGCCGCGATAAGCTTTATGTTCAGTCTCATGTTTTAAATTCTTTAAAGTGGAAAATAATCAATGTTTATACTCTTCAATATTATAAGGATCCAAAGGGTACAATCGACCAAATTGTACAAGCAATCAATAAGCCTTTTATTAAGGATGATAATGAGATTATTCCTAATATTGAAAAAGAAGAGGTTGTGGTGTGTGGTTATCAAAAGACAATTTATGAGCCAATCAAAAATGCACCGATGATTAATTATGATAACGAATATGGCTTTGATCATAATTTGCCAGAGCTTTTACAGTTGATTATTCAAATCGAAGGGCCTGTTTCCTATGAAACGATTAAGGATCGTATTAGAGAATTCTCAAGTCTTCAAAATATCAGTCAAAAGGCTAAGAGTCGTTTAGATAGTGCTTTACTTCATTTTAGAGATTTTACGGACGATCAAACGCAGAAATTCTATTGGCCTTCTTCAAATCGAAAAGTTGGTACCTTTAGAGTTGGAAATCGCGATTTATATGATATTCCAAGAGAAGAAATTGCTTGCTGTATGAAGCAAATCATTGATATTCAACAGAGCTTAGAAAAAGAGGATTTATTTAAGCTTACTTTATCAGCCTTTGAATATGGCTCTGGTGTTTTAAATAATAAAAATCTTGAAAGATTAGAATATGTTTATGCTTGGGCCAAAAGACAAAAGCTTTTATAGTTGGAGAATCCCAAGGATTTATTTGACAAAGGAACAAAGCTGATTGCGAATTGTGCTTGGGTTCAGGGCTTTGCTTTACTGAATAAAGCTGGGGGAAATGAATTATGATCCAGCAAATCACTTGTTAGGAGAGCTAGCTTTGAAGGCATATAAATTGAGATGTTTATATATCTTAAGGAAAATAGATTTATCGGGGGTTAATTTACCTGGTAATATTGAAGTATATATGAAGAATGAAAAAATAAATCAAAAGGACAATTTTAAATGGTTGTCCTTTTGGTTTTGAGGTTAATCATTTTCGTAATTTTATACATATTTTCGTAAAATACATATTATTTTCGTAAAATCAATAAAAATTTTCGTAATTGATTGATTTATTTTAATTTTTGCATTGTAATAATAGTAAAGGATATGATAAAAATGCAAACTCAAGAATTAATTGATTTAATTGAAAAGATTATTTCATTGAAAACCGAAACTAGTAATATCGAGTTTAAGAAAGCTAAAGATGGAGTTCCTGAAAATTTATAAGATACCTTCTCTGGCTTTTCCAATACATCTGGAGGAATAATCATCTTTGGAATTGACGAAAAAAATAATTACAATGTATGTGGAATCAGTAATCCAGATATTTTTCAAAAAAAAATCACTGAGCAATCATTATTGATGGAGCCAAAAATAAGACCAGTAATTACTATATGTGAGTATAAAGGCCATATTATTGCCTCAGCGGAAATTTCCGAATTGGATGTGTTTAATAAACCTTGTTATTACTCCGGCAAAGGGAAAATGAAGGGTTCATATATAAGAGTAGGTGATGCAGATTTACCTATGAGTGATTATGAAATCTATAGCTTTGATGCCTTTAAATATAAAACTGAAGATGAGCTAAGATGTAAAGAGCGAATAGGAAGAGATATTTTTAACGATGTTGCCATCAATTCTTTTTTAGATAGAATTGTTTCGGTTAAACCTAATTTGATTAATTTAGATAAGGAAACGATATTAAAAATGAAGGGTATTGTTGATAAAAATAATAATCCTACTTTATGTGGAATTATGACTTTTGGTAAATATCCACAAATGTTTTCACCTAATTTAGACATTGTTGCAGTTAGATGTTCAACTAACGATTATGGTGTTGAAGATGCTAATGGTATTAGATTTTTGGATAATAAAAGATTAGATGGAACGATTAGTGAAATGTTGAAATTGGCTATTTCTTTTGTAATGAGTAACATTAAAAAAGCGACAAAAATTAACGTTAATGGGGATCGAGAAGATGTGCTAGAATATCCATTAAAAGCTATAAGGGAAATAATTTTAAATGCTTTAATTCATCGTGATTATAGTATTCATACAGAAAATGAGCCAATCAGAATAATGATTTTTGATGATCGAATTGAAGTAACTAATCCAGGAGGATTATATGGAAGGCTTTCTCTTGATGATTTATGCAAAACCCATTCTGACATTAGAAATCCTTTTATTGCTTCAATTTTAGAAATTTTGGAAATAACTGAGAATAGATATTCAGGAATTCCTACGATTTATGCAGAGATGGAAAAAGCTGGATTAATGGAACCAAAATTTGAAATAATTAGGGGAACCTTCAAAGTAACATTGTATAATTCAAAAAAGGAAACAATGATCAACGATGATTTTGTATCAAAAATCAAAGAGTTTTGTAAAACACCTAGATCGAAGGAATCGTTGGCTAAATATTTTGGGTATGATGAAAAGCATCCAGCATATTTTATTAATTCATACGTAATGCCTTTAATTAATCAAGGAATTCTTACTTTTACACTTCCAAATAAGTCCAAAAGTAAGAATCAAAGAATATATACTAATAAATAATCACAAGCAATAAAAAAAGAAGTTCAATATGAGCTTCTTTTTTTGCTAGTTTCTATAATAAGGAACGATATAATTCTTTAATTTCTTGAACCGAAGTATCTCTTGGATTTCCTGGACGGCAGGCATCGGCATAGGCTGATTCAGCTAAGAAATCAATATCCTCTTCCTTAACGATTTCTTTTAAATCGGCAGGAATACCAACATCTAATGATAATTGCTTAACGGCTTCACAAGCAGCTTTTCTGTATTCCTCTTGGGTCATTGAATCGACGTTTTCTACACCCATAGCTCTGGCAATTTCACGATATTTTTCGCCAGTTGCAGGAGCGTTGTATTCCATTACTGTTGGCAATAAAATGGCATTAGCGACACCATGAGGAGTATCATAAACAGCACCTAGGGAATGAGCCATTGAGTGAACAATACCTAATCCAACATTAGAGAATCCCATACCAGCAATATATTGGCCTAAAGCCATTCCTTCACGACCTTCATTGGTATTGGCCACCGCACCACGCAATGATTTGGAAATGATCTCAATAGCTTTTAGATGGAACATATCTGTCATTTCCCAAGCTCCCTTGGTGATGTATCCTTCAATCGCATGAGTTAAAGCGTCCATTCCGGTTGCGGCTGTTAAACCCTTTGGCATTGTACTCATCATATCTGGATCGATGATTGCGACAACAGGAATATCGTGAACATCAACGCAAACGAATTTTCTTTTCTTTTGGGCATCGGTAATTACATAGTTGATTGTTACCTCAGCGGCAGTACCAGCAGTTGTCGGAACAGCAATGATAGGAACACATTTGTTTTTGGTCGGTGCTACTCCCTCTAAAGAACGAACATCAGCAAATTCGGGATTTTCAATGATGATTCCGATAGCCTTGGCGGTATCCATCGAAGAACCTCCACCAATGGCGATAATGTAATCGGCGTTGCTTTTTTTATAAGCCTCAACACCAGATAATACATTTTCAATAGTAGGATTAGGCTTGATTTCTGAATAAACATCATAAGCAAATCCTTCATTATCTAATAGGTCTAAGACTTTTTTTGTTACTCCAAATTTAATTAAATCTGGGTCCGAGCAAACAAAAGCTTTTTTGAATGCTCTTAGATTTACCTCATCAATGATGCATTTAATTGCACCTTTTCCGTGATATGAGGTTTCATTTAAAACGATTCTGTTTGGCATATAAATAATTCCTCCTTGTTAATTTAATAATACTACAAAATTTGTGCTTTTTCAATTATGATATCTTGTTGAAATTTCAACAAACTTGTTGCATTTTCAACAAGTTGGTGATATGATATTAAGGAATGGAGGCGTTTATATGGATCGATTTGAGGTTTTCACCAAAACATTTTTGAAGATTAATCGATTAGTTCAAAAAATAAAATCGATGGAAATGCAGGAATATGGATTAAAGGGCACAACGATTATGTGCTTGTATTTTGCTTATCGAAATCAAAATGTCACATCAAAGGATTTAGTTAAGCTATGTGAAGAGGATAAGGCTCAAATTTCAAGAGCTTTAAAGGAATTAGAGGATAAGGGATTAATTAAGTATACAAGCATTAACGAAAAGAAAAAATATAATACGATAATTAATCTAACCGAAGAAGGAAAGAACGTTGGATTCGCTATTTCTAAAAAAGCTGAACATGTCTTCGCAATATGTGGTTCAGTTTTAACAGAGGAGGAAAGAACATCATTCTATAATTGCTTAAGCAAGATTGCTGTTGCTTTGGAGGATTATGTTTTGAGTTCGGAAAAATGATTAATGTGTTTTATAAATTATTCGCAAGAATTTATCAGGGCTGCTTCAAGCTAGCAATCCCGATTTTACCTTATCGTAATCCGATTGTTTATGAGAATGTTAATGAAATAAAGAAAATTTTATCAAGTGAAGATAAGCCTCTTATTGTGACTGATAAGGTCATCATTAGTAATGGATTATTAGATTATATAACGAAATTCCTTGAGGAAAATCATATTGTGTATAGCCTTTTTAGTGATGTTTGTCCAAATCCAACAAGCTTAGTTGTTAATGAAGCTTTAGCGCAATTTAAAAAAGAAAACTGTAATTGTTTTATTGCCATTGGTGGGGGCTCGGTTATTGATACCGCAAAAGCTATCGGAGCTTTATATGTAAGACCAAAGAAAACCTTACGTGATTTATGTGGAATCTTGCATGTTAGGAAAAGAATTCCCAATTTAATAGCCATTCCTACAACCTGTGGTACCGGTAGTGAAACGACACTAGCGACCGTTGTAGTTGACAGTGAAACAAGACATAAATTTGCAATTAATGATTTTCCTTTAATTCCTCGATATGCTATCTTAGATTATAAAATGATTGAAAGCTTGCCGGAGTCTTTGATTTATGCCACCGGCTTAGATGCTTTAACCCATGCTCTTGAGGCTTATATTGGCAGAAGTACAACTAAACAAACAAGAAATGATGCTTTAGAGGCAATCAAGCTAATATTTGAAAATATTACTCTTGCGAAATCACGAGAACCAAAGTATTTACAAAATATGCTTATAGCTTCGCATAAGGCGGGAAGAGCCTTCTCAAAATCATATGTTGGCTATGTTCATGCTATTGCCCACAGCCTAGGCGGAAAATATAATCTCCCTCATGGCTATGCTAATGCGGTTATTTTACCCTATGTTTTAAGAGAATATGACAAGGCTATATACAAAAAAATAGCTAAGATTTATGATTATGTTGGAATGGGAGATACAAGTATTTCCAACCAAAAGAAATTTACACTCTTTATGGATTATCTAGATAAGCTTGAGGAACAATTGAATATTGATAAGGCAATCAATTGCATTATAGAAAGTGACATTGAAGGAATGGCAAAATATGCTTTAAAGGAGGCAAATCCCTTATATCCAGTTCCTGTTATGTGGGACTACAAAAAAATGGTTAGTATGTACTATAAAATTCAAGGGAAATAATTATGACAAGAGAAGAATTAGATACTTTATTAGAAAATCAACGGGATTTTTTTAGAAGAGGAAGCACCTTAAATCCTAAATATCGAAAACAAAAATTAATTGATCTTAAAGCTACAATTAAAAAATATGAAGCTGATCTTTTAGAGGGACTACGTCTAGATTTGGGTAAATCATATCATGAGGGCTATATGTGTGAGGTTGGATTAGTTTATGATGAAATTAATCATATGATTAAGAATGTTAAAAAATATGCTAAGGCCAAAAAGGTCCACACTCCGCTTGCTCAAACCTTATCGAAAAGCTTTCGTTATCCTTCCCCTTATGGAATTGTCTTGGTGATGAGTCCATGGAATTATCCTTTCCTTTTATCGTTTGATCCAATTGTTGATGCAATTGCGGCTGGTAATACGATTTTGTTTAAGCCAAGTCGCTATTCACCTAATACTAATGAAATAATGAAAAAAATACTTGATGAGGTCTTTACTAAAGAGGAGGTCATAACAATCTTTGGTGGACATGAAGAAAATCAATTAGTGTTAGATTCCAAGGTTGATTATATTTTCTTTACGGGCGGAAAGACAGTTGGAAAGATTGTGTATGAGAAAGCAATGGAGAAAATGATTCCTGTTACTTTAGAATTAGGAGGAAAGAGTCCTTGCATTGTAGATTCTAGTGCTAAGCTTAAGCTAGCTGCCAAACGTATTGTTTTTGGAAAATTACTTAATGCCGGACAAACCTGTGTCGCTCCTGATTATTTATATTGTGATGAAAAAATTAAGGATGAATTGGTTAAGGAAATCATTAAGCAAATTGAAATACAATATGGTAAGGATCCTTTATTTAATGAAACATATGGAAAGATGATTTCTAATCGTCATTTTGATAAGGTTGTTTCTTTAATGGAAAATGAAAACATTATTTATGGTGGGAGAAGCAATCAAGATTCACTTAAGATTGCCCCAACAATTATTGAAAATCCTAGCTTAGATTCCAAGGTTATGAATGAGGAAATATTTGGACCAATATTACCGGTTATTACCTATAAAAGCTTAGATGAGGTTATCGAATATGTAAATAAAAATGATTCGCCCTTAGCTTTATATTTCTTCTCAAATAATAAAAAGAATATTCAAAAAATGATTGCGAATGTTTCCTTTGGCGGTGGCTGTATCAACGATACAATTATTCACTTAGCGACATCGCATATGCCTTTTGGTGGCGTTGGAGGCTCAGGAATTGGTGGGTATCACGGCAAGGTAGGCTTTGAGACCTTTACCCATTATAAAAGTATTGTCGATAAAAAAACGATTTTAGATTTACCAATGCGCTATCAGCCATATAAGAAAATAAATGATAAAATCATTAGAATCTTTATGAAATAAAGGTTGTGAAGCCAGCTTAAAAAACGGCTCTTCACAGCCTTTTTCTTTTTGCTTGACTGCATTAAATATTTGCTTTGAACTAAAAAGTAAGTGAATTTGACAGAGGTTTACATAAAGTGAATTGCGTTACTGCTCACAGTAGCTGTTATCGTTTTAGGAAATCAAACTTATTTTTATATCAGTATTTCGTTTACTAACATTTCTCCTTTTGTTAAATTGAAAACTAATTTGAAGATTAGTATTTAAATGCCTCTCATAATTATTGTATAGACTTTTTTCTTATTTGAAATTATGGTATACTATTTGTAATATTTTTTTATTATCAAGAGGTGATTTATATGCGTAAGACTTATTCGATGCAACCATATTTCCAAGATTTAAGATATATGATTTATTTTTATGATATTTTAATTAAAAGGTCTAGTATCACAAAAGAAGGATTATTTAAGGATTTAGAAATACCTTATATGTCTTATACTCGTGCTGTTGATTATGATTCTAGTGCAGGCAGAATTGTTATTAACAAATTAAATAATTACTTTAATATAAAAGAATTAGATTATTCAAAACAAAAACAATATGAAGATACTTTAAATTCTTTATTATATAGATTTTATTATAGAGGTGATGATTTAAATGGATTTGAGCCTATATTACTAGAATACATAGAAGATAATAATTACCTAAGACCTTTGTTTCAATTGCTTTTATTATTAATTAATTTAGTTTCTATGAAATCACCAGAAGTAGTAATACAAGAAAAACAAGAATTATTTAAAGAACTGAAACAATATAAGGGAACTTATTTTACTAGTCCTTTTGCTGAAATATTTACTATTGTAGAAGTTTTATTTAGTGGGAAAGAATTAATAGAGTTTGATAAAGAAATACCTTTTGCTGATAATATGAGAGGCTTGTTATACAATGTATATTCATCTAATGCATATTTATCAAAAAAATACGATTTATGCTTATACTATACTAGAGAATGTAGAGACTACCTCTTAAGAGATCATAATTATAAAAGAATGGTACTAGTTAATCTTACTTATTTTGCATGTTTAAATATGATAGGAGAGTATGCTAAATGTATGAATGAGTCTAGATGTCAATTAATATATTTAATTGAATCTAAACAACCCTATGATTTGATATATTCAACAGAAATACATTATTATACATCATGTATAGGTGCGAGAGATTATAATGAAATAATAAACGCATTATCAAATAAAGAAGAAATTAATAGTAGTGAATATATATTCCTACTAATAGCTGCGAGTCATAATAAAAAACTGTATATTAAGTATTTAGAACAATATAAATCAGAAGCCTCCAGATTTAATGATAAGCAAAATGATTATATTAATTTAATAATAAATTATATATCTAAGAAGAATAGGGTACTAATGAGAGAAAAATTGTTTAATAGTCAATTAAATATAGGTTTGAAAGATATATTAATTAAGTACTATTAAAAAATCGATATTTTTTCAAAAAAGCAAAAACAGTCAAAAATCACCAAAATATTGGTGATTTTTATTTCTATAACATAGCAATTTTTAAAAATTTACCATTGACGATTTATGCCTCTTTTTGATTTCTTTTGATTATAATTATACAATTATGAGCGAAAGGAGGGGTTGATTATGAGAAAAACAAGAAAAAAAGTTTTATTTGGATTAACTGCTTTAATGCTTGTTACAGTTGTGTGTAAAACCACGATAAAAAAGATTATGCTTGTTAATTCAGATATCATTTGTTCTTATCAAAGTGAACCAGATAATTACGAGGGTGTTGGTATTCTAGGGTTCAACGATAGTAGTATTGTATTTTATATTATTTAGGAAAAAGGAGAAAAATTAAATGAAGAAGGTAATTTATAGTTTTATTTTTGCGTTAATTTTAACAGTAAGTATTTTTATTGTAACACCTTGCGATTCAAATAAAAATAAGTCGAGTTTGAATGAGAAAGTTGATTTTACTCGTTCTATTGAAACAAATGAAGTGAATTATAATACATATTTTTCCGACTTTGATGATTATTCTATTGAAAAAAAAGATGATTCAATAGAAATTAATCTCAGTGAGACAATAAATGTATCAGATTATGAAATTAACAATGTTTCTGTTTCAGAAAGTGAACAAATATATACTGATTTTAAGGTGAGATTTGATGCAAAAACTAACAAGGTATATTTAGATTGTACTATACAAGTTGGAAATGAAGTTGGTTCTATAGAGACAATAGAGGGCTTGTTAGTAACATTAGAAAATGGTACAATTGATACTGTATTTGAAATTGACAATGAAATTGTTTTATTGTCTGATTTAAATTTAGATATGGAAATTAATCAATGTGGTTGGTTTTCTAATCTTGTCAAAAAAGTTACAAAAGGAATTGCTCAAGCATGTACTACAGTAGCAGTTTCTCTTGCCAAGGCGGCACCTTATGTAGCAGCTGTAGCAGTAACAGCAGCAGTTGGCGCATCGGCAGTTATTACAGGTGGGGGTTCTTTAATGTTGGCGCCTGTAGCTTATTCAGCGGTAGCATCTTTGGGAGTTTACGCCGCTACAACTGTTGGGTTAGCTGTTAATGGTGCTATTTACAATGCTATATCAGATGCTATACATGAAAGCACAAATAGTTCTAGTAATAATAGCGCTGATGATACTGAAGATGTTGATAAGGAATCTCTTCCTGAAAACGTACAGGATGCTTATGATGCTTATGAAGATATTGATTGGGATGGAGAAATTTATACTGATTCTGATAGTAAAGCAAATGCTAATACTGAATATAAAAATAGAGATGGAAAATTACCTCAAAAGGATTCTAATGGTAACAACATAACATATAAAGAGTATGATGTTAATGATTGTAAAGTTGGGAATAATAGGGATGCTGAAAGATTTGTAAAAGGCAGCGATGGTTCGATTTATTATACAGATGATCATTATGGAACATTTGTAAGAGTAAAGTAAGGAGAAATGTATAATGTATAGTATTAAGACAGTTTCATGCGAGGAAATTATTGATATAAAAGAAAAATATAATAATTTGGTTTATGAAATTGAAGGAAAAAATATTAATACAATAAATGATTATTTTGATGAGATTTATAATATGTTAGGTTTTCCTCAATATAACAAATATAGTTATGATGCATATGTAGATTGGATGCGTGATGATTATTTTAAATATAATCCTATTGTTTTTATAATTAATAATTATAAATTGTTTTTAAAGGATTATCCTAAAGAAAAGCAAATTATTATTGATATTTTCAATGAAGATATTATTCCTTATTGGAATAATAGAAAAGCTACTATGGGCGATAAAACTGAATTCATTGTTTACCTTGTAAATGATAATTAGAAAATAATAGTTAAAATATATTTCTATTTATTAATTAGTGTAGACTAGTGATAAAATGAAAAATGATGAAATATGCTAAAAGAGAGTGCAATATATATAATAGCCTTAGGAATATTTTAAAATTTAGGTTTTAAATTTACTTGCATAAAAATATTATAGAACAATATAATGAGTGGTGGATATGAGAAAAATAATTATTTTTATTATAATGTTTTTTATGTTTTTATTATCTTCATGTAATAATAAAAATATAGATTACTACAAAGACAATGTTAATAGTATAGTTGAATTAAAGTGTGAATACGGTGATAACGATTCATATGGAACTGCTGTTTGTGTTAATAAAGATGGTTATTTGATTACAAATGCTCATGTTGTAACATTTGTTAAGGCAGGGGAAAGAATTCCTTTTGACTCATATAAAATTAGATATTCATTTGATGAAGAATATATAGAGGTTTTATTAATAACATATGATCAAGAACTAGATTTAGCATTGTTGAAAACAGATGATTCAAATTATATTCCAATTAGTTTTGGGAAAATTGACGAAGTAAAAATAGGAGATATTGTATATTCGCTTGGAAATAGTCAAAATCAAGGCTTGTCATTGGCAAAAGGGATTATATCTAAAACTAGAGTTAATATAGTTATGAGCAATCGTACTGCAACTGTAATTGCTAGTGATGCTTATATTGCTGAAGGAAATAGTGGTGGTGCACTTATTAATGAGAATAATCAATTGATTGGTATTACTTCTTTTAGACTAAAAGATGATTTTGGTAATACTATTTATGGTATGGGTTATTCTATTCCAATTGATATTGTTGAAAATTTTATTATAGTTAGTATAAATGAAACAGTAAATTAATTTTTTATGATTTATGGAATTGAAGTAAAATAGAAGTGCATATCCTAATAAAATGAATATTTTGTTTTAATAAAGCAGTCAAATCATATGAAAAAATCCATTGATATTTGGATTAAAGCCGCCTCGTAATAAATGGCTCATCGCTACTAAACATATATGAATCTGATGATTTTGTTGGAGATAATAAAAATCAATTATTCTTTGATTCCAAGGTTATGAATGAGGAAATATTTGGACCAATATTACCGGTTATTACCTATAAAAGCTTAGATGAGGTTATCGAATATGTAAATAAAAATGATTCGCCCTTAGCTTTATATTTCTTCTCAAATAATAAAAAGAATATTCAAAAAATGATTGCGAATGTTTCCTTTGGCGGTGGCTGTATCAACGATACAATTATTCACTTAGCGACATCGCATATGCCTTTTGGTGGCGTTGGAGGCTCAGGAATTGGTGGGTATCACGGCAAGGTAGGCTTTGAGACCTTTACCCATTATAAAAGTATTGTCGATAAAAAAACGATTTTAGATTTACCAATGCGCTATCAGCCATATAAGAAAATAAATGATAAAATCATTAGAATCTTTATGAAATAAAGGTTGTGAAGCCAGCTTAAAAAACGGCTCTTCACAGCCTTTTTCTTTTTGCTTGATTGAATTAATAAAATATATTTTATAGTTATCCTTTTTATGTAAATAATACCCGTGTTGAAAGTGTCTTTATGCGATTTCACCAAAGATGATTTTCCCCATAAAGCTAATAATGATTAAATAAATCTTTATAAAATGCTTTGCTTTGTGAACAATAAAGTGTAGAATAAGTGTACAATAAATGTGGAGAATAAATATGAATCTTGGAAGCCAATAACACTATTTAAAATAGTAGGCTTGTATCTATTAATGGTGCAATAAGAGTAACCAAAAAGGCTTAGATTAGTTAAACTACGAAAGACGATATTAGCAGAAAAAATGTTAGACTCATGAAAATTTGCATCATTAATGTTGTAAATTATTCCGATTTCAAATATAACAAATATCCGATTTATAAAATGATAAATCTCCGATTTAAATATTAACAAACATCCGATTTGAATTTACAAACTCTTATAATTATAGTATAATTTTCATAAGGAAGTGATTTCTTATTATGAATCAAAAAAAATATATGAAGAGATTATTCGATGAGAATCTAGAGTTTGCATTGAAAAGTAAGGGAGCGATAATAGTTGTTGGACCTAAATGGTGTGGGAAGTCAACAACAGTTTCCAGACACGCAAATACTATTATTGATTTGATGCCTATTTCGACACGAAGTGACTATGTTAATTTAGCAAAGGTTGCTCCTTCTGAGTTCTTAAATTTAGGGAAAAAGCCAATATTGATTGATGAATGGCAACATGTTTCATTTATATGGGACCAAATTAAATATGAAGTAGATAAAGATGGTTCGTTTGGACAATATATTTTAACCGGATCTGTAACCGACAAAAATAATGATGAATACATTGATTCAAATCGACATACTGGTAATGGAAGAATTGTAAGAAAACTAATGAGAACTATGTCATTATTTGAAAGTGGTGAAAGTAATGGTCAAATATCGATTCAAGGATTGAAAAATGGAGTTTTTAAACCAGCAATATCCGATAAAACAATTTACGATTATGCATATTATATATGTAGAGGCGGTTGGCCTTTAGCCATTAATCAAGAAAGAGAAATTGCTCTAGCACAAGCGAAAGACTATTATGAGGTTTTGGTTTCAGACGATATTTTTTCATTGAAAGATATTCCTTTAAGGCGTGATGAACAAAAAGCAAGAAAAGTATTAAGATCTTATGCTAGAAATGTTTCTATTCCTGCTTCAGATGAAACATTAAGAGAAGATTGTGCTTTAAATGATAGCACTTTTGATAAAGACGTTTTTGCAAAATATTTAAATGTATTAAGAAATTTGTATGTGGTAGAAGAATTACCTGCTTGGAATCCAAATTTACGAAGTAAAACAGCAATAAGAACTAAAGAAACTAGACATTTTGTTGATCCGTCTATAGGTGCTGCTGCTTTAGGATTAACTCCAGAGGGATTATTTAAAGATATAACAACATTTGGATTTTTATTTGAATCATTGGTAATAAGAGATTTGAGAATCTATTGTGATACTATAAATGCTAAAGTTTATAAATATAGAGATTCTAAAAAAAGAGAAGCTGATGCAGTAATACAATTTAGTGATGGCTCATGGGCTCTTGTTGAAGTAAAATTAGGTAATGAAGAGGATATTAGAATTGCGAGTGAGAATCTCATCAAGATTGCATCAGATATTGATTGTGAGAAAACCGGTAAGCCGACATTTTTAATGGTTGTAACAAAAAATAAAATTGCTTATAGAATGGAGAATGGCGTATATGTTATTCCATTAGCATGTTTAAAAAACTAAAAAAATATAGATGTTTTATCATATGTGGGCGAAATGATTTATGGGGGCTAAGATAATCATTATATAGGCATATAAAATCTTTTATTGAAAATGTCAAGTTGGATTATTCAATAATTACCAAAAGAAATTGGACAGATTGCTATGAAAGATTAAACGAGGAATAAGAAATGATAGATAAAGTTATCTTAAATTTAGATTTTAATCAAGGAGCAATTTGAATTTCAAATCAAGAAATTGGGGAACCAATGATAGGAATTGCTGTAATAGGCAGAAATAAAGAAATTGCAATAATAAATAAGAAAATTTCTGATTTGTATTTTTCTTACTATCTAAGTTTAATATATATGGTTAGCTTAATCTATGCTAAATGATATATTAAAAGATTTAGTTTAAAACCAACACAAATATTAATGTGAAATAATAAACCTAATTATAAATAATCAACATATAAGTCATTAAGTCAAAATTTTTTTATCACTGCAAAATGCTATTATTAAGCTATTAAATATTTTTGAAATAAGAAGCATGGCTTCTTTTTTTCTTTATGATATGGTAGAATATTTATTGAAAGTGAGGATTTTTAAATGGAAAAAGAAATTAGAATTCAAGATGATTTATATGAATATGTAAATCATGAATGGTTAGAAAAAGCCGTAATCCCTGATGATAAGCCAACAGCGGGTGGCTTTAGCGATTTAGCTACAAATGTTGAAGAATTATTGATGGGTGAATTTAGAAAAATGAAAGATGGCGAATTGGAAATTCCTAACTCATATCTTGCCAATGCGGTGAAACTTTATGCGAAGGCTATTGATACAAAAAAAAGAAATAAAGAAGGAATTAGACCAATTTTAAAAACCTTGAAGAAAATTGAGAAATTAAATAATATATCGTCATTTAATCGCAATTTGGCTGATTTTGTAAAATGTGGAATTCAATTACCATTTTCTTTAGGTGTTGATGCCGATATGAAGGATACCTTACATCATGTTTTGATGATTTCTGGTCCATCAACAATTTTACCAGACACAACCTTCTATAAAGAAGGAATGGAAGCTCAAAAGGAAGCTTTATTAGGTATTTGGACTAATATGGTTAAAACTGTTTTATCCTTTACTAAATTAACAGAAGAGGATATTGATTTATATATCAAGGATGCCCTTGCCTTTGATAGTATTGTGGCTAGCTTGGTTAAGAGCAGTGAAGAATGGTCCGAATATACAAAAATGTATAATCCGATGAAAACTAGTAAGGTTTGTTCTTTATTGAAGCCTGTTAAATTTAAAAAGCTTTTAGTTGATTTATTTGAAGAAGCTCCAGAGAAGGTAATCGTTGCGGATCCAAGATTTTTAAAGGGATTTAAAACGTTGTTTAATGAAGAGACCTTTGTTCAATATAAGCATTGGGCATATATTCTAACATTATTAGATGGTGGCGCTTATTTAAGTGAAAAGCTTCGTAGTGCTTGTTCAATGTATCAATTAGCTTTAACAGGAGTTGCGAAGGTTAAGGATGTTGAAAAATTTGGTTATGGTGTTGCGTCTCAATATTATTCTGAGCCTCTAGGATTATATTATGGCGAAAAGTATTTTGGACAAGAAGCCAAAAAAGATGTTGTTGAAATGGTTTATGAAATCATTGATACTTATAAACGCCGTGTCAAGGAAAATGATTTCCTAGAAGAAGCTACAAAGGAAAAAGCTATTGTCAAATTAGATAAAATGGTTGTTAAGATGGGTTATCCAGATAAGGTTGATCCATTCTACGATTCTCTAGTTTTTGATGATGAGGATTCTTTCTTTGAAGCAACTCGTAAGTTAAATTATCTAAGAATAAATCATGAATTATCAAAGCTAAAGAAGGATGTTAATAAAGAAGAATGGGTTATGCCTGGTCATATGGTAAATGCTTGTTATAATCCATTTACAAATGATATTACCTTCCCGGCTGCGATTCTTCAGCCTCCATTCTATTCTATTAAGCAAACAAGAAGCGAAAACCTAGGTGGTATAGGAGCCGTAATTGGTCATGAAATTTCCCATGCCTTTGATAATAATGGAGCAAAATGTGATGAATATGGAAACATCAATAATTGGTGGACAGCACAAGATAATAAGCGTTTCAACGCCAAAACGAAAGCTATGGTTAAACAATTTGATGGACTTCCTGTAGGTGATGGTAAAGTTAATGGCTCACTAGTTGTTAGTGAAAATATTGCGGATAATGGTGGTATGGCCGTTACCTTAGATATTATGAGTCGATTGGAAGGTGCCAACTACGAAGAATATTTCTCTAACTGGGCCAAGGTTTGGTGTATGAAGGCTAAGCCAGAATATGTTCAATTATTGTTATCAGTTGATGTTCATTCACCAGCGGTTTTGCGTGCAAATATTACACCTCGTAACTTTGATGAATGGTATGATACCTTCCATGTTACAAGCAAGGATAAAATGTATATTGCACCAAATAAACGCATCAAGATTTGGTAATATATATACTAGGCAAAGGATATTTTCCTTTGCTTTTTTTGCGTTTTTTAAATTTTCTTGATTTTAAATAGGTAAAGATATATAATTATATTAACAAAAAAAGTTGAAAATTGTCAAAATTTTCATTCGAAATTAAAATCTATTCATAGATTGTGTTTTTTATTATTTTTTATATAAAGGAGATTGATGGAATGTTAAAAATTGTGAATGTTACGAAGAGGTATGATGATTGTGTTGCTTTAAATAATGTTTCTCTAGAAATTGATTCGGGTTTTAATATTATTATTGGGCAAAGTGGTTCAGGAAAATCCTCTTTACTAAATATTATAGGGACATTGGATTTAAATTTTGATGGTAATGTTTTTTTAGATGATTTTAATTATAAAAATGGTAGTGAAAAGGAAATTAATTTATTAAGAAATGAGAAAATTGGCTTTGTTTTTCAAAATTTTTTCTTAGAGCCTAAGTATAGTGTTTATGATAATGTTGCTTTACCAATGATGCTAAAAAAACTTAAAAAGGAAGAAGTAAAGGAACGAGTTACAAAGGTCTTAGACGAGGTAGGATTAGCTGACAAGATGTATAAAAAGGCTTGTGAGCTTTCGGGTGGAGAAATGCAAAGAGTTGCGATTGCTCGAGCCTTTGTTAATAATCCAAAGATTATTTTAGCTGATGAGCCTAGTGGAAATCTTGATTCAAAGAATGGGCTTGTTGTCATGGAATTATTGAAGAAGGCGGTTGATAATGGATGTGTTGTTGTGATGGTAACACATAATAATGAGCATTTAGTTTATGGAGATCGCATTATTGAATTAAAGGATGGAGAAATCATCAAAGACAGTGTAAAGCTTTAATAGGGGGTGATTTATGTGAAAAGGGCTATTTTGATTTTTTTGTTATTTTTATTGTTTTTGCCTTTTATAGGCTGTAATAAAAAAGATGATTTTCAATCGAGAAATAAATTTGAATTATTGGAGAATGGTCTATCATATCGTTTTGCTGGTTATAATTCTAATGGTATGGTGAATTACGACATAATTATTCCTGAGGAATATGAAGGTTTACCAGTCACGGTGATTGGTGAAAATGCTTTATCGTCGTCGAAGGTTAATACAATTTTTGTTTCTAAAACTATAACAGCCTTAGAGGGAAATCAATCTATTAGTAATAGTGTTACATCAATTATTGTTGACGAAGATAATCAAGTTTTTGATTCGAGAAATAATTGCAATGCTATTATTGAAACAGAAACTGATAAATTAATTATAGGATGCTGTAAAACAGTTATTCCTAATACAGTAAAAGAAATTGGCAAATATGCATTTTATGGATTATCATTTGGATCTACCATTAAAATTCCCAATTCTGTGGAGATAATTGATGATTATGCGTTTTCATCAACACATATGGATGTTATTGCATTGCCAGAATCCTTAAAGGTATTGGGAGATGGGGCATTTGGTGAAGCTAGAATAAGGGCTATTCGTTTACCTAGAAGTCTTGAGGTTATTGGCGATTATTGTTTTTATAGGACACAAATAATCAATTTAAAAATATATGATAATGTTTCAAGTATTGGTAAAGGAATAACATCAATGAATAATTTTTTACAAAAGATTGAAGTTATAGATAACCCATTTTTTGATTCAAGGGATAATTGCAATGCAATTATTGAAACAAATACCAATACATTGATAGCTGGTTCTAGTAATACTATTATTCCTAATTCTGTTGAATCAATTGCAAATGACGCTCTTTATGGAATTCATTATTCGAAGCTGTTAATCCCAAAAAGTGTCAAATTTATTGGATATCAAGCTTTGTATGCTCCTTGGAAAGATAGTATTTTGGAATTTGAAATAACATCATCATGGAAGATTTATCAAAAAGCGGATAAAAAAACCTCCGTTTCATTTTCGGATGACCATACATATACCTATGAGCAATATTATGGTTATTATTGGATAAATGAAGGGGATGATGGGAAATGAGTTTAATTAACGTCATTTTTAATGAGATTAAAATTAATGCTAAATTAATTGCTAAGATTGCATTATCGACAATTTGTGTTTTTACTTTGTTTTTTACAATTGTATCCTATTTGGTAGATTATAATGATTTTTTTGATTCCTATATCCAATCTACTGATGTAAAAGTAGATTATTATTTTAATAGTGAGCCTAAAGCAAAAGACATTTTAGCTATTTCAAAAGTATGTCCAACCGTTGTAAGATCAATACATGGAGATTCATCTATAGATGGTAAATATCGAATTGTATCCTTCTTTAATTTTTTAGGAGGTACAGAGGTATTTTCGTATAATGATGATATTACTGAATATTTGACTAAAAATCATGATGAGTCAAAAGAATCAATTGCTTGGGTTCCTTCAAAAATTGGGAAAGAATTAGGAGTCGACAAAGGAGACTATATTGATGTTTATTCCGCAAAGACAGGAACGAGCTATTCTTTAGAAATTGAAGGAATAATTCCTGAAGAATTTGGTGGTACGATATATATTTCCTTTGAATATTTTCAGTATTTTCATAATGATTATTTTACTTTTACTTTGCATGATCAGCTTTTATTAAAAAAAATAGGAGATGTGATAACACCTTATTATTTAAATGGAATTTTGAAAACTTCAGATCAATATATGGGGATTTCGGTTTATCATTATATGCATTTAGCCTTTTCTTTATTAACTATTGTTTCAATTATTGTTTTACTCTTTTTATCTTTTTCTTTAGTTAATTTTACAAATATCTATTATCATTTGCGAAATAAGTATTTGATAATGTTACGATCGCTTGGGTTGAATATTTATAAGAAAATATTTTTACTTATTTTCTTTATTACATTCCTCCCTTCATCATTAATCGGATTTATCTTGTCAATTCCAGTTATTGATATAATCCGTAAAAAGATATGTGAGATTATTCCCATAGAAAAGGTTAATCCTTCTTTCCTTATTTACATATTTGTTATTTTATCTACTATTTTGCTTATATTTATTCTTAGCTCTTTTAGAAAGCTTAAATATGAGGCAGGTGATAGAGAATGATTATTAAAAATATTTTATGTTATTACAAAAGAACAATAAAGATTGGCATATTATTATTTTCAATCATCTTTTTAGTTTCAACATTCTTTATGGTTTTTATTGGATATCAGAATATTTATAAAGCATTTGATGAAATTGAATATGGCGAATATGTTATAGAGACTAAAGAACCGATTTCTGTTGAAAATAGTGCGGTTATAGAAAAGGTTTATTATGGAGAAATTTCTTTAGATGATTATCATTATATCGATGATGAAATTATACATTATTTTAGATTTAATGTGCATGGATATGCAATAGATTTTTCTCACAAGCCCTCATTTTTAAGTGATTTAGAAAACTATATTATATGTGGATCTTTACCTAATGAAAAAGAGTTTTTAATAGATGAAAGACTTGCGTTTGTTTATAGTTTTATTCTAGAAATAGACCAAGAGGATTTAATAGGTAAAAAAATTTCATTATCTAAAAATGTAGGCGAATCTTATTATTTAGATGACATTTATATATCGGGAATTGTTTCTAAAGAGGCTTTTTCAAATGATTATTTTCAAAGTGATTATTATGTTATTACTGATATTGGATTTGCAGAAGAAGAACAATATTATGATGAAGGACGAACCTATAAAAATGTTATTATGAAATATAGTTCTATTTATGATATCCTAAATTATTTAAAGGATAATAATATTGAGTATTGGTTTAGAAATAGCTATCGATTTAATTATAATTTTTTAGTTATGGCTCAATTTGAATTGGTTATTTCCATTTTATTAGTTTTATCATTGTTGGTTATTTTTATTTGTTTTATTAATTTAGTCACAATGATTGATTTTAAGGCGATGGATCAAGAAAGATATTTTAGGATGCTAAGAAAAATCGGATATTCCTCAAGGAAATGTAAATTAATGTTCATTTTTGAAAATTTCATAATTTATTCAGTTGTATTTGTTATAGGATATTTAATATCACACGGTTTTGTTACATTAGTTAACAATAAAATAATAGGAGATAAAAAAATATTTATTATCTTGACTACTCCTCAGCATTTTATTTTAGCAGTATTATGCTTTGGAATTGGTTTTGGTATTTTGGCTTTAATAAGCTATTTTAAGGTAAGAAATAGATTTACAAAGGCTAATAGCTAGATGCTTTTATAAGATTTATATTGTGCTATTATGCTTTCACTTTGATTTTTCTCTTTTCAAAATTATAAAAATATGCTATACTCTTCTTAGGTATTGTATTAAGAAGGTGTTATCTTGGAGGCAGGAACAATTGTCAAAGGAAAGATAACCGGAATCAAAAAATATGGAGCCTTTGTTAGAGTAGGCGACTATGATGGTCTTATCCATATATCTGAATTCTCAGATGACTTTGTTAAAGACATCAGTTATATTGTACAGGTTGGTGAAGAGGTTTTTTTAAAGGTTTTAGAAGTAGATGAAGAGCATGAACGTCTTAAATTAAGCTATAAAGATGCGAATAATGTTTCAAAAAAAATCTTGCGCTTTGCCGTATTAGATAAAGGATTTGATTCTTTAGCGGAAAATCTTGATAATTGGATTGAAGAAGGTTATCAAAAAATCAAGCAAAAATAGACTTTTACCTCGCGGTAGAGTCTTTTTTTCTTGTTAAATGGTAATCTTTGTTATATAATAAATAGCGAGGTGAATTTTAAATGGGTAGTTACCTAAATTTAGACATTAAAAAAACTTTAGGCTTCGTTAGTGAAGATCAACTAAAAGCAATGGAGCCAGAAATAAAGAAAGCTTATGAAGTATTAGAATCACAAACAGGAGCCGGAAATGATTTCCTTGGATGGTTAGAATTACCAGTTAATTATGATAAGGAAGAATTTTCACGTATTAAAGAAGCAGCTAAAAAAATTCGTGCAAATTCGCAGGTTTTATTAGTTATTGGAATCGGTGGATCATATCTTGGAGCTCGTGCTGCGATTGAAATGCTCAATTCATATTTCAAAAAACCAGGTGAATTAGAAGTAATCTTTGTTGGTAATCATATTTCAAGCACTTATATCAACGAATTAGTTGATTATTTAGCTGATAAGGAATTCAGTATCAATGTTATTTCTAAATCCGGAACAACAACCGAGCCTGCTATTGCCTTCCGTATTTTCAAGAAGCTTATTGAGGAGCGTTATGGCAAGGAAGAGGCTAGAAATCGTATTTTTGCGACAACTGATAAGGCTCGTGGAGCATTAAAGCAATTAGCCACAACTGAAGGCTATGAAACATTCGTTGTACCAGATAATGTTGGTGGTCGTTTCTCAGTATTAACTGCTGTTGGTTTATTGCCAATCGCTGCAAGTGGTGTTTGCATCGATGAGATGATGCAAGGAGCTAAGGATGCTTATAAAGAATACAAAAATGATGATGTTTTAAATAATGATGTTTGCGTTTATGCTGGTATTAGAAATCTTTTATATCGTAGCGGAAAAAAGATTGAAATGTTAATTAATTATGAACCAGCATTGCTATATTTTGGTGAGTGGTGGAAACAATTATATGGTGAATCTGAAGGTAAAGATCATAAGGGATTATATCCATCAAGTGCTTCCTTCTCGACTGATCTTCATTCATTAGGACAATTTGTTCAAGATGGCGAAAGAATTATGTTTGAAACAGTAATTAATGTCTCAAATCCATATAAAGAAATGACAATTGAAGCTGAGGCTGAGGACTTGGATGGCTTAAATTATTTAGCTGGTAAAACAGTTGATTATGTTAATAAAAAAGCTTTCCAAGGAACATTACTTGCCCATGTTGACGGCGGAGTTCCAAATGTCGTTTTAACTGTTCCGGCCTTAAATGCTTATAGCTTTGGTTATATGGTTTATTTCTTCGAAAAGGCTTGCGGTGTTAGTGGATATTTATTAGATGTTAATCCATTCAACCAACCAGGTGTTGAAGCATACAAGAAGAATATGTTTGCTTTACTTGGTAAAAAAGGCTATGAAGATTTAAAAGAACAATTAGAAAAGAAATTATAAAAAGGTCTTGTCTTCGGACAAGATTTTTTTTTGATAAAAGAGAGGATAAAAAATATGGTTAAGGAAAAAGAAAATACAATTATTGAGAAAGATTATTTTACTGATTTAAACAAAATCAAGGAAACTATTAGGAACAACCAAAATAAAGCTATGTTTGTGGTGAATAGTGCGATGATTATGACCTATTATGAAATAGTCAAAATAATTAATTAAAGGAAAACTTATGGGAGAAAATATTTTAATAAAATAATAAACATTTCACTTTGTAATCCTATAACAACCTGTACCAATTAGTTTTTTTTGTCTTGTTTTTTTTCAAAAAAAGGATATAATCTATGTAGTGTGTATTTGTGATATAATATTTATGCAATTCATAAAATTAATTGGTGATTTTATGAAGAAGCTAGTTATTTTGTTTTTGCTAGTCTGCTTATTTGGATGTTCAAATGCCTCTGCAAATGATAAAAAGGTTTACGCAGTTTATATTGATCCTGGTCATGGTGGCTTTGACGGGGGATCCGTTGGCGAGGATGGAACCTTAGAAAAGGATATTGCTCTTTTGATATCCTTGAAGCTAAGAGATTATTTTTTAGCTTTGGGCTTTAATGTATATATGACTAGAACGACGGATACGGCATTGAATACTGACCCGAAATACGCTAAACGAAGCGATATTTTAAATCGAGTTGAGATGATAAACAAAAGTGATTGCGATTGTTATTTATCGATTCATTTAAATGCTTTTCCTAATAAAAATCTGTATGGAGCTCAAACCTTTTATAATCCCATAAATGATGATAATCAAAAAGTTGCTTTATCGATTCAGGATGCTTTTATTAAAATATTAGGAAATACTAAAAGAGTAGCCAAAAGTATTTCTGATAAATATTTAGTTGAACATATTAATAGGGTCGGTTGCCTTGTTGAGGTTGGCTTTTTATCAAATAATAAGGAATTAACAAATCTAAAGGATGAGAAATATCAAGACCTAGTCGCTTATGCAATCTATGTAGGAGTACTAGAATATTTAGCGAGGTGAAAATTGTGGAAATAAATACCAAAAATGTTCATGAAACAATTTCTTTAGGAAAGAAATTAGGAGAATTATTGTCCCCGGGTGATGTTGTTTTACTTGATGGTGATTTGGGTGCTGGAAAAACGACCCTCACCAAGGGTATTGGTGAAGCCCTTGGCGTTTTACGAACAATCAATAGTCCTACCTTTACAATTATGAAAATGTATGAAGGAAAATATCCATTATATCATATGGATTTGTATCGCTTAAACGGAAGTGGAATGGATTTTGATCTTGAGGATTATATTTTTGGCGATGGTATTGCCGTAATTGAATGGCCGCACCAGGCCTTTGATTTATTGCCAGATGAATATTTATTAATTGAAATATTTCGAACTGCCGATGAAGGAAGAAAAATTGTAATTTCGGCTAAGGGTAATCGCTATAAGAAAATAATGGAGGCGTTATTATGAGAAGCTTAATCGTCGATACAGCCACAAAAAATCTTTATATCGCTTTGATGGATGATGAAAATATTATCGAAGAATCCACTTTTAGTGAATCAAAGGAGCATTCTAAAAACATTATGCCTCAAATTGATCAAATTCTAAAGGACAATCATTTAGAAATCAAGGACATTGACCGAATCTATGTCGGAATCGGACCAGGATCATATACAGGTGTAAGAATTGGTGTTGCGGTTTGTAAAATGCTTGCCTGGACCTTAAATATTCCTCTATATGAGGTAAGTAGCTTATATGTTATGGCCTCAAAATTCGAAAATAAGGCTCCAATCATCGATGCGCGAAGAGGAAATGTTTTTTGTGCTTCTTACAAAAATGATGAATTGGAAGTACCAGAGGCTTTACGTAATATAGATGAATTTAAGGCTATGACCTCCTATGATTTAGTAGATGAGGATCATTTTAGTCCAGATCCAGTAAAAATTATGAGATTAGGAAAATTAGTTAGCCCTCATGCTTGTGTTCCTAATTATCTTCGTGATACTGAGGCTGAGCGTAATTTGCACGGTGAAAAATAATGATTCATATAAAGAGAATGCAAATCGAGGATATTGATTTTGTTTGTCAAAATGAAATAAAGTTTTTTAATACAAGTCTTGGTAAGGAAATGATGATGCAAGAGCTAACAACTAATCAATATGCCTTTTATTATGTTTTTTTTGATGATGATAAAAGAATTGGGTATTTAAGTTCATGGGTGACAATACCGCAAGCTGAGATTTTGAATTTTTTCATCATTTCAGAATATCAAGGCCGAGGAATTGGCTCAATGATGCTGAAATCTATTATTAATGAATTTGTAAAAATGGGTGTTTTAGAAATATCATTAGAGGTTCGAGCATCCAATTTTGTGGCCCAAAAGGTATATGAAAAAATGGGCTTTCGAAAAGCTCATATTAGAAAAGAATATTATCATGATGGTGAGGATGCCATCCTGATGCTTAAGGAAGTGTAATTATGATTGTAATGGGTGTTGAATCAAGCTGCGATGAAACAGCTGTCGCAATAATCAAGGATGCCAAAGAGGTTTTGGCGAATGTTGTTTTATCCCAAATTGATATTCATAAGGAGTTTGGCGGAGTTGTCCCTGAGGTTGCATCTCGCCATCATGTTGCTAGTGTAACCTTAGTTTTTGAGGAAGCTTTAAAAATAGCTAATATCAAACCGCGTGAAATTGATGTCGTGGCAGTGACTGAGGGTCCTGGTTTAATTGGATCTTTACTAGTTGGTATTAATGCGGCTAAGGCTTTTGCGTTTGCCCATAATATTCCAATTATTGGCGTTAATCATTTAGCTGGTCATATCTATGCTAATAGCATTGAGCATGAAATGGAATTCCCGTTAGTTTCATTATTAGTTAGTGGTGGTCATACCGAATTGATTTTGATGAAGGATCATAATAAATATGAGCGTTTAGGCACAACCCTTGATGATGCCGTTGGTGAAGCCTATGATAAGGTCGCAAGAACAGTTGGTATTCCTTATCCGGGAGGACCGGGAATTGATAAACAGGCGGCCTTAGGTAAAGATACCTATAATCTACCTCGTGTCTATTTAGATAAGGATCAATTTGATTTTTCTTTTTCAGGAATTAAAAGTGCTGTTATCAATTTAGTTCATAATGCTCATCAGCGGGGCGAGGAGATCAATGTTCCTGATTTATGTTGCAGCTTCCAAGAGGCAGTCACTGATGTATTGGTTTATAAAACGAAGCATGCGGCAAAAAAATATAATGCTAAAATGGTTATTTTAGCTGGTGGTGTTGCGGCCAATAAAAGATTGCGAGCAAAGCTAACAGAAGCTATTACGGATATTCCGGTATGTATGCCGAGCTTTAAATATTGCACAGACAATGCGGCGATGATTGCGGCTTTAGGCTACTATCAATTTAAGGAAAATCCAACCTCTAGAAAGCTTGACATTAATGGTATTCCTTATTTAGATTTATAAAAAATGCTGTTATCAGCATTTTTTAATATTCATATTATTTGCAAAATTAAAATGATACCCTATTGCAAATAATATTTAAATAATGTATACTTTTACTAAGGAGATGATGTGTTTTGAAAATAGATTTTTCTAATTATCCATTAAGTGATATTCAATATGGAGGGTCTGAAAAGAAATTAGGAATACTAATAGATGGTATTCCTTATATGCTAAAATTCCAAAAGAAAACACCTTTTGGTAAACGGAATAATCACATTTCCGAATATCTAGGAAGTCATATTTTTGAGCTTGTTGGTCTTAATGTTCACGAAACCTATTTGGGGACATATTGTGGGAATGAAGTAGTTGCGTGTAAAGATTTTGTTCAGGATGGCTTTGAATTTGTTCCATTTAATGATGTTGGTGAATCATCAATTGAGGTTGATAAGGAAAGATATCAATATTCTTATGATGATATCATTACTTTGTTAGAAAATAATAAGAAATTAACTAATGTATCAGAAACGATTTCGATTTTTTTTGAAATGTATATTGTTGATGCATTGATTGGAAATTTTGATCGACATGGGGCAAATTGGGGCTTTTTGAAAAAAAATAATAAATATGCTCTTGCTCCAATATTCGATAATGGCTCATGCTTATTTCCACAAATGATTAACGAAGATGAGATGAGCTTGGTTATTAATGATGAAAATGAATTAAATCGAAGAATATATACTTTTCCTACTTCGCAAATAAAATTGAACGAAGGTAAATCATCGTATTTTGAAGTAATCTCTTCACTTAGATTTGAAGAATGTAATAAAGCTTTAATGGTAATATTTGAAAAAATAGATTTGAATAAAATCGATTCATTGATTAATTCGTTGGATATTTCAGATATACATAAGCAGTTTTACAAGACCATGATTAGGGAAAGATATGATAAAATATTACGTTTCTCATATAATAAATTAAAGGGTGAAATTCATGAAAAGCATAATTACTAAAGGAATAATTTGCGTAAGGGATAATCTTAATATTGAATATAGATTATGTGAAATTGAGCATATTTTAAATGATGATGAAACCTATAAATATATTTTTACCCCTAATTATTTTGTGATAGATTTATTAGATTCCTCGCAATTTCAGGGGATTCCCGGAATTAACCTTGATTTGCGAAGAGATAACTACATAAGAGAAAATATGAATCCAACTTTTATATCCGAAAGAGTACCATCAGAAAAGAGAGAGGATTATTATGAATTATTAGAAAGTGTAAATATGGAATATATGAATCCAATTGAATATTTAATTAGGCTTAAAAAAAGGTATTCTGGAGATAGATTATATGTTATCTCTTATGAGGAACCAAAAAAAATAATGATTGAGGATATTGAAAAAAAATGTAATTCCTTAGGAATTATTAAGTTGATTATAGATAATATTGCTTCAGGAAATACAGTTATTTTAGGTGATGATATAAATTTATCTTCTTTGAATGTATTTAAAATTCTGTATCATATATATGAGAAAAGTCAAAAAATTCAAAAGTATAATCAAAGTCAAGGAATCGAAGCAGCTAAAGCTAATGGAAAATATGGAGGAAGAAAGCCTAAATTTGTTGAAGAAATAAAATTTCGTGATATGCTAAATAGAGTAGATAATAAGGAACTTACTGCCAAGGAGGCAGCTAAGAATATGGGAATAAGTATTGATAAATATTATCGGATGAAGAAAAAAATGCAAAATTAAAATGATACCCTATTGCAAATACATTTTATATAATGGTTGCGTCGCAACCATTTTTTTATTTTATGTGATTAATTGTGATATAATGGAGATATATTAGTCGATAAAAGGAGTTTTTTTATGGAGAAGCGATACATTATTGCCTTAGATCAAGGCACAACCTCATCACGCGCAATTGTTTTTGATAATAGGTGCCAAATTGTTGAACAAAGTCAAAAGGAATTTATGCAATATTATCCCAATCCTGGTTGGGTTGAGCATAATCCAATGGAGATTTATGCCTCAAGCTATTCTGTTATTACGGATTGTATTGCTAAATCGGGAATTAAGCCGGCCAACATTGATGCCATTGGGATAACGAATCAACGAGAAACCACTATTTGTTGGAATAAAAAAACAGGAAAGCCGGTTTATAATGCTATTGTTTGGCAATGCCGCCGAACCGCTGATATTGTAGAGAAAATCAAAGAGGATGGTCTTGATGACTATATTAAGAAAACAACCGGTTTGATTCCGGATGCTTATTTTAGCGCAACGAAAATTAAATGGATTTTAGATAATGTTACGGAAGCAAAGGAGCTTGCTTTATCCGGTGATTTATTATTTGGAACAGTTGATACCTGGCTTATTTGGAAGCTTACGGAAGGAAAGGTTTTTGCGACGGATTATACGAATGCTAGTCGAACAATGCTTTTTGATATTCATAATCTTTGTTGGGATAAAAAGCTTTGTGAATATTTTGGTATTCCATTAAGTATGTTACCAGAGGTAAAGAATTCTAGTGATGATTTTGGTTATATCAATCTTTTTGGATATGATATACCAATTGCTGGAGTGGCTGGAGACCAACAATCAGCCTTATTTGGACAAGCCTGCTTTAACCCTGGTGATGTTAAGAATACCTACGGTACTGGATGCTTTTTATTAATGAATACTGGATTAAAATGCTACGATTCAAAAAATGGCTTAATTTCAACAATTGCCATTGGTATTGATAATAAAATAACCTATGCTCTTGAGGGAAGTGTTTTTGTTGGTGGAGCTTTAATTCAATGGCTTCGCGATGAGATGCATTTTATTATTGATGCGGCTGATAGTGAATATTTTGCATTAAAGGTTAGTGACACTAATGGGGTGATTATTGTTCCAGCTTTTACAGGATTAGGTGCACCCTATTGGGATATGTATGCTCGAGGAACTATTTTAGGGATTACGAGAGGAACTAATCGTAATCATATCATTAGAGCCTCTTTAGAGGCCATAGCTTACCAATCAAAGGATTTAATTGATGCGATGATTTCCGATACTGGCATTGCTATAAATGAACTTAAGGTTGATGGTGGAGCTAGTCGTAATAATTTTTTGATGCAATTTCAAGCTGATATAATATCTTCTGATGTCAAAAGACCTGTTATTATGGAGACAACCTCCTTGGGAGCTATGATGCTAGCCGGTTTAAAGGTTGGAACCTTTAATTCCTTAGATGAAATTAAAGAAATATGGCAATGTGATCATGAATATAATCCTAAAATGGAAAAAGAAGAAATCAGTGAAAAGATGAATAGATGGCATAAAGCTATCAAGGCAACAAAATCCTTCAATTAAATATTTTTAAAACTCTTTCCTAGAAATTGTTAAATGGAAAGAGTTTTTTAGTAATTATGAATTATTTTTATTACTATATAGTAGGGATAAAGTTTTATTAATAGAAGAGTAATCTATTTACATTTGGGCCCTAATGTAATAAAATAATAATGGTGGCGAATATTTATGTTTGATCAACAAAAGTATATAAATTCATATATTAAAGATAATTATCGTACTATCAAGTTAAGAATTAGAAATGACGATAGAATGGTCATTAATAAAATTAATAGCGTAGATAATATAAATAAGTATATATTGGAACTTATTAAAAAAGATATTCTAGAAAATAGAGTATATAATTACATTGATAATGAAGTGAAGATAGATTTTGAATTATCTATTACTATGGATGATTTAGTAAAAAAAGCTGAAGAGGCAGATTTTTTAGGTGATTATGGCCTTTATATGAATATTGCAGATGCAATCGATTCTCAAGGGAAAAAAGAAGCATCAAATCACATAATTACAGAAACTGAATGGATAAAATTAACTAGGAGGTATTGTCTATGATTGAATTAATTGATTTTTCAAATTGTGAATTAAGCAGTAGAAACTTGCAGTATGGCGGTCGTGCTGGTGAAAAACGAGGAGTTATTTATAATAACGAATTTTGGTTTTTAAAGTTTCCTAAGAATACTCTTGGGATGAGAAAGGTAGAAGGACTATCATATGTTACGTCACCATTAAGTGAATATATTGGCAGTAATATATATAAAATCCTAGGATATGATGTTCATGAAACAAGATTAGGAATATGCTTTGATGGAAAAAGAAATAAAGTTGTTTGTGCTTGTAAAGATTTTATTAACGACGATAATAATGAATTATTAATTCCATATACAGCTTTAAGAAATGATACAAATCCGGTAATTATGGAAAGAAGAGATAGTAGTGTACATTCTGCTTCTAATATTAACGAAATAATATTTCAATTAGAGCATAATACGATTTTAAGCACTTTAGGCGGCGCCAAAAAAAGATTTTGGGATATTGTTTTAATAGATATGTTAATTAATAATAATGATAGAAATGAAGATAATTGGGGAGTAATTAAATTTAAGAAAGAAAATAAATATGTATTAGCACCTATTTATGATTGTGGTAATTGTTTTTATGGTAAAACAAGCGAAGAATGGATTATTCATATATTGGAGGATGATAATAAGCTATATAGTAGTGCTTTAAATGGAATTACAGCTTATGAAGATGATGATGAAAAGCGAATTACAGCACTATACATATTAGATTTTATTAATGTTAATATGCCAGAAACATTTATTAATGTGTACAATAAGGTAATGAATAAGTTAGGAGAAATTGAAAATCTATTAAAAGAAATCCCTAATGAATATAATGATATTCAAATTATCACTGATAATAGGAAGGATTATTATATAAAGACACTTAAAATTAGATTACAGTATATAGCAAAAGAAATTATTGAGAAATAATTGTTTACTATACATAAAAAAAGATATCTATAAAATTGAATTTATATGAGTAAAAGTGTACTGCGTGGGTATGACCACAACTCATAAATTTAATTCTTAGAATTGAAATAGTTTCTTCATAATCCATAATAACCACACATTCCTTTCTCGTGCCTCGAAAGGCACACATAGCCATGAAAGATTTTATATTATTTCTATATTATGAAATAATATAAGAAGATTTAAGAGCAAAATCGATAATTTTGACTAAATTATGATTTTCCTTTACCTACTAAAGTAGGTAAGTATATCTATAATATTATTCTTTCAGACTAAAAACTCCTTTCGTATTTGGTAATCAGTCAATTCCATTATACAAAAGGAGCTTTTTAATGTAAAAATATAC
>CAZWLD010000010.1:0-61014 GCA_964634685.1 uncultured Anaeroplasmatales bacterium | reverse complement strand
GGCATTATTATTGGTGAATGGTATTTTGAAATCTGTAATAAATCGAAGAATTTCATCTTTTTGTTCATCTTTCATTCGATTATATAGATTAATTTCATTTTTATAAATTATTTTTGATTCTCCTTCTAATTCTTTTCCACACATTTCAATTAATGAATCATAGTCTTTAAGATATTTTGTAATCTCATCCTCAGTAAATGAAGAAATTTCTTTGGCTATTTTTTGATTTCTATCCTCATTTATTTTTTTCAAGAGATTGGATATTTTTTTTGGAACTTTATGCTTTTTTTCACTAAATTCATAAGCTCCTTTTAAATACCTCATTATGTGAGCACAACATTGACCTTTTAAATTATGATACTTGTTATATACCCTCGTTCCATCTTTTATTATTATCCCCATGTATTTTAATAAAATGGTTTTATCCCAAGCATCTTTGCTTTTGGTTTCACTTGCATAAAGTAAAACCGAATTGGCATTGCATAGGCACAATTGGTTATAATTATTTCCATTTATTTTAATTGTAGAATCATCGGCATTAACATAATATCCATTCAATATGCCATTTTCTATTGCCGTAATCTCATTATCTAAGGATTCTGTAAATCCATTAATCCAATTAACTAAGGTACCCTTAGATAAATTAATTGTATTATCAGTTAATGCGCTAATAAACTTTATAATTCCGTCATAAGACATATAGTTATCCGTAGCTAAAAGAATAGCTATACTTTTAATTGTCTCGCCATATTGTACTTCATTAAGCTTGTCTATTTTTCCATTTTTATTTTCAGTAATAAGCACATCAACTACTAAATCAATTACATATTTAGGACATTTTTTATTGAGATTATCGATTGTTTTAGTAATATATTTAACATTTTTCTTATTTTTGATTAATCCTTCAATGTCTTTTGCTTTTAACGTATGTGGCTTATGGTTTAGTTGACCACCAGCTTTTTTATTTGATTTTTCACGACTATTAGGGATTATTTTAGAACCATTTGTAGATGAAGGCTTGGATGAATTTGAGGAATCTTTATTATTGTTATTTTTAAGTCTTTGGATTTCATCAGCTTGTTTAGATATGATTTCATCCTTTTCCTCGATTGAATTTTTTAATTCTTTATTACTTTCTAGAAGTAATTTATTCATATCTAACAAAGCGTCAATTTTAGAATTTGTTTCTAATAATATTTTCTCAATGTTTTTTAGTCGTTTATTCTCCTTGTTAAGTGCTTCATTTTCTTCAATTAATTTATCCATTTGTTTTTCGTGAAGCTTAACGTAATTAGTAGCCATATGAAGCACCTCCTTGGATCTTTCTAGGTTTATTATATTATATATAATATCATAATGTAAATCCCCTCAAACTCCAGAAAAAGGCACATAAAAAAATAAGGAAAAAGGCATCAAAAATGACTAATTTAATAAAATAATACGTCAATAAAAAAATTTACCCTGTGGAAAACTTTAGTATTGTTAATAAGTCAAAGATTTTTATTAATAAATCTACTAGCAGACATTATTTTAAAAGTTTTCCACAACAGATTGAAAAAAATTTTTCTCAAAGAAAATTGAAAAAAAGTCTAAAAAAGATGCATTTTCATTGAAAATATTTTTTTAGACCTTAATTAATTCTCATTTTCCGATTCTTTCACGACTGAACTGTAACAATAAATCGTAATCATAAAATAGGTTCTTTTTATCATCAACAATTGATGATAATGTTACTCTTTGAATAATTAAATTGTTTTTCTTATCTATAAATGATTCCTTCTTTTTCTTAATCTGTAATAAATGTAAGCTAGTATCCCTGTTAATAAACGATGATATATGGTGTAAATTGAAGCACGTCATATGCCGTTTCCGAAAATGAAATATTTTTAGCATTTCAATCCGGATTAGTAGTTAATCACCTCCATTATCTTCACATGAAAATATAACACAACGCATCCTTTCAATAAGTTGCGAGCACAAGAACAACAAAGTGCTGAGGTAATTATCGAAAAAAATATTCTTAAATAAAAAGGCAAATCTACCCAAAGGTAAACTTACCTAATCTTTCTTGTGAAAGCTCTATTTGCTATTTTTTATTTAATATTTTTTCACATTGTGGGCATAAACAATCTTTATTTAATAACAAAGGCTTAAAATATTTTTTTATATAGTACACTTCTAAGGATCCTTCTACAGTTGTGATTTTTTCAGGTATTGATGGATCATAACCTTTTTCATGACAACACATACATTCATTAATCCATTTTTTTAATTTTGGAAAAGCGTTGATATATTCTTCGCCTTCATTACCTTTTTGCCTTTTCATAAATCTAACATTTGGAGATACTCATTATTAGCTGAGTGAGGAAAATGTCACACCTCATTTCTGTTAATATCGTTTTTCGTGGCTGAATTAGCTTGAACTTTTTTATAACTAATTCCGGCCAATATCTTCTCTCCACTTAGTTTCCTCGTATAATGATTATATTTCTTTTTTAACTATCGTAATTAACTCTTCAATTGAAGGTAATTCATTTTGTAAATTTTCTGGTAAGTAATCTTTAATTCTATATTCACTTACTCCCATTGGTTTATTCATATCTCTTAAAGTATATTCAGCAACAACATTATTTTTATGTCTACATAGTAATAATCCAATTGTTGGATTATCATTAACTTCTTTAACTTGCTCATCAATTGCAGTTAAGTAAAAGCTTAATTGACCAGCGTATTCTGGTTTAAATTCGCCAATTTTTAATTCTATAACAACATAACATTTTAATTTAATGTTATAGAATAATAAATCAATGTAATAATCTTCACCAGCCACTTCTAAATGATATTGATGTCCAACAAAAGCGAATCCTTTACCAAGTTCAAGTAAAACTTTGGTTATATTATTAATTAAGGCATCTTCCAAATCTTTTTCTTTAGCATCTTCTTGTAATTCTATAAAATCAAACACATAAGGATCTTTCATTGTTTCTAATGCTAATTCACTTTGTGGTCTTGGTAGTTTTGTTGGAAAATTAGAGACTTTCTTTTGTTCAATTTGTCGTGCATAAAGATTAGTATCAATTTGGTGAGCTAAAACATTTACTGACCAACCATTTTCAATAGTTTTGTTAATGTACCAAAGTCTTTGTTCTTTGGATTCTACACGTAAAATTTCCAAATTATGGCTCCATGTAATTTGGGCAGACAGCGTCTGCACAATTTCAATTTTTGGATATTCTCTATAAAATCGAGCCATATTTTTAAGATTTCTTACCGAAAAACCTTTTGAGGATGGAAATTCACTTGTTATCTCAGATGATAATTTACTTAAAAACTTACTTCCCCAAGTACTATTTTCATTAATCACTTTACCAATATTCCAATATAGAATTAACATTTCTTTATTAGCATTTAAAATTGCTCTATGTTGAGCACTTCTTATTTGCTCTTTAATGCTTTCTACTACAGTTACATAACTTTTATCTATCATTACTGCTATCTCCTTTCCCAATTAACCTATAAACTCATAGATTATCATAATTTCTCTAAATTTTGTACCAATAATAACTTTCACATGACTTACTGTTATATGTGATATAAATTATTAATGATTTCAAGAGTCAACTCATCAAAGTCAAAATACTGTCGAATGTCAAATTATCTGAGGAAAAATTATTCACTTTATTTGATTCTATAAATAATCAAACTCTTGAATTGTTTATATTAATATAATAAAAGTACGAACATTTATATATATTATACTTGTTTTTTTTGATATAATCAATTTAAACAAGCATATATCAGACTTATTCGACTATATGAAGCTAGACGTACTTTATATAGTTGGTTGTGGAGACGCAATTACCAATCTTCACAAAACATAAATCTCCAAATTAAACGGTTCCACTAAAAAAAACATATCAATAATGATATGCATCATAATTTATTCAATTTCCGCTTTCGTGAGATTTTCTTCTCCTTTTTCTCTTTTCTTAAAATTGATTTGAGATAGAATAACAGCTATAAAAATTAAGATACAGCCAATTAACTCATATGTCGTAAATGATTCATGTAAAATAATAATTCCAAAGACCAAAGAGAAAACAGATTCTAAGCTCATTAAAAGGGATGCGACGGTCGCATTGGTATTCTTTTGTGCAATGATTTGAAGTGTATAAGCTACACCACTTGAAAAGACCGCTAAATAAAGAATTGGCCAAAGAGCATTAAGAATATTCGCTGTATCGATTGTCTCAAAAATCAAAGCCGCGATTGTTGATAATATACCACAAACAAAAGATTGCACGCAAGACATATAGACACCGTTGACTTTGCTAGAATATTTTCCAATCGTAATAATCTGCATTGAAAAGAATAAAGCACAGAAAATCAAATAGATATCATATTGATTGATACCACCTAGGCCACCTTTTACGCAAAGTAAATACATACCAACTAAAGCAATAAGTGTACTAATCCATACATTAATCTTGATTTTTTCTTTCAATACAATGCTTATAATCGGAACAATAATTATATATAGCGATGTAATAAAGCCCGATTTCCCTGCTCCTGCTCCGACAATTCCATAATTTTGAAATGATGAGGCAATAAACAAAAACACTCCACAAATAGCTCCAGAAATCAATCCTCGCTTGTTATAGGCTTTTCGATCCTCCGGTGATTCAAAGGCTTTCCTTTTTTGAATAACTAAAGCTACAGGAATTAAAACAATGCCTGCCAACACCATTCTAATAGCATTAAGCCCAAAGGGACCAACATATTTTAATCCTTGACTTTGCGCGACAAAGGCAGCTCCCCAAATAATTGCAGTTAATAGTAATAGAAAATTATTAAACAATTTACTTTTCATAAAATACACTTCTTCCATCGAAAATTCCATTAACCATTATAGCAAATTGTTATATAAAAAGTCTAGATAAATCCTTTAGTAAAGCGTTTTATTAATAATACCTAAAGAAAAAAATATGCAATGAATAATCATTGCATATCAAAAACAAATTATTTTACAAATTCAATAATTGCCATTGGCGCAGCATCTCCGCGACGAGGTCCTAATTTATAAATTCTAGTGTATCCACCATTACGATCTTTAAAACTAGGAGCAATCTCATCAAATAATTTTTGTAATGCATTTTGAGTCTTAACAACTTCTTCCTTCTTACCTTTTTTCTTAGTATCTACAACTTCAGTTGTTACGACATTTTCAAAACGTACGATTTCTGCTGCTTGGCGACGAGCATGAAGATCTCCTCTTTTTCCAAGAGTAACCATTTTATCTGCTAATTTTTGAACTTCTTTAGCCTTAGCTTCAGTAGTAACGATACGATCATTAATGATTAAATCTGTTACTAAATCACGAAGTAAAGCTTTTCTTTGATCGCTACGGCGACCTAATCTTCTATAACCTGCCATTAGTAGTTCCTCCTTCCGGGATTAGTCTCTATTAAATCCAAGACCTAAATTTTCTAACTTTTCTTTTACTTCTTTTAATGACTTGCGGCCTAAATTACGCACCTTCATCATATCTTCTTCAGATTTATGGGCTAATTCCGCAACGGTATTAATACCTGCTCTCTTCAAGCAGTTATATGAACGAACTGATAAGTCTAAATCTTCAATTGGCATTTCAAGCTTCTTGTTGCTTGATTCATCCTCATGTTCAATCATATAGTCATTTTCGCGTGCCTTTTCACTTAATTCAACAATTACCTCAAGGTGTTCAATCATCATCTTAGAAGCCATTGCTAAAGCTTCCTTGGCATCAATTGAACCATTTGTTTCTACCTCAATAGTTAATTTATCGAAATCAGCACTGTCTTCAACACGTGTTTTATCGACATCATATTGAACACGAACAATTGGAGTATAAATAGAATCGATGGAAATAACTCCAACCTCTTCCTTTAAATACTTCTTATTTTTTACTGCACTGACATAGCCAACACCACGTCTAACAGTCATGTACATTGATAAATGACCTCTAGGCGCAACAGTTGCGATATGTTGATCAGGATTGATGACGCGAATATTACTGCTATGGATAATATCTCCAGCCGTAACTTCTCCTTCACCCTTATGAATTTCTACAGTTGTTTCGAATTTTGAACCATCAGGATCGTTAGGGTCATCAGAATCTACAGCTAATATAACTTTCTTTAAATTAAGAATAATTGTCATTACATCTTCAACAACACCTTCAATAGTTGAGAACTCATGCTCAGCGCCCTCGATTTTAACATTAACAATCGCAGCGCCTGGTAATGAAGATAATAGAATACGACGTAAAGAATTACCTAAAGTTATACCGAAGCCTCTTTCTAATGGAGTGATAACAAAAGTACCAGTATATCCATCTTGAGAAACTGTTTCAATGCTTGTTCCTGGTTTTACAAATTTTAAACCTTTCAAAACTGTCGACCTCCTTATATATTAAAAATTATGAACTTCCACAAAGAAATTATCCACGTGGACGTTTTGGTGGACGACATCCGTTATGAGGAATTGGTGTAACGTCCTTGATTGATGTGATTTCTAAACCTGCTGTTCCTAATGAACGAATTGCAGCCTCACGTCCAGGACCTGGTCCCTTAACTGAAACTTCAACCTTCATTACTCCATTCTCCATAGCGGCCTTTGCTGCTGCCTCACTAGCCATTTGAGCAGCATATGGAGTTGATTTACGACTACCCTTGAACCCTAAAGCTCCAGCACTACTCCATGCGATTGCATTTCCAGCTGGGTCACTGATAAGGACAATTGTATTATTGAAAGTCGAATGAATATGTGCTACTCCAACAGGAATATTCTTTTTCACACGACGTTTACGTACTTGTTTTTTAGCCATTTCAAATTGACCTCCTTAAAGTTTTATTTCTTTTTACCTGCAATAGCTTTGCTTGGACCTTTACGGGTACGAGCATTGTTTCTAGTGTTTTGTCCACGAACTGGTAAGCTACGACGATGACGCATTCCACGATAGCTTCCGATTTCCATTAAACGTTTGATGTTTAATGAAACCTCACGACGTAAATCACCTTCAACCTTGTATTTTGCTACCTCCGTACGAATACGAGATAATTCATCTTCAGTTAAATTTTTAACTCGTGTATCTTCACTTACATTAGCAGCTGCTAAAATATTTTTTGATATAGCACTTCCGATTCCGTATACATATGTTAATGCAACAACTACTCTCTTATCAGAAGGAATATCTACTCCTGCAATACGTGCCATAATTGCACCTCCTAAATTCTATCCTTGTCTTTGTTTGTGTTTTGGGTTTTCACAAATAACCATTACTTTACCTTTTCTCTTAATAACCTTGCATTTGTCGCAAATAGGTTTTACAGATGGGCTTACTTTCATATAATAACCTCCCTTAGAAATTTGTGGGACTTACTTGTGTCGATATGTTATACGGCCACGTGTTAAATCATATGGTGATAATTCCACCTTAACTTTATCACCTGGTAAAATGCGTATGTTATTCATGCGGATTTTACCAGAAACGTGTGCCAAAATCGTATGACCGTTTTCTAATTCTACCTTAAACTTCGTATTAGGTAGTACATCAACAACTTTTGCCTCTACTTCAATTAAATCATCTTTAGCCATTTAATTCCCTCCGCTTAAAGAATTGTTAAAATCTCATATCCGTCTTCGGTAATAACAATCGAGTGTTCAAAGTGAGCACTATTTTTGTCATCCCTAGTGACTGCGGTCCAACCGTCCTTTAATACTCTAATTCTCTTTGTGCCAAGATTAATCATTGGCTCAATTGCTAGAGTCATTCCAGGTCGTAAGATTGGTCCATGACCTGCTGGGCCAAAATTAGGAATAGCAGGATCCTCATGAAGTTTTGAACCGACTCCATGACCAGTGTATTCCTCAACAATACCATATCCATGTGGTTTAACATAAGTTTCAATTGCATTGGATATATCCGATAAACGATTACCAGGCTTTGCCATCGCAAGCCCAGCAAACAAGGCTTTTTCTGTAACCTCTAATAGTTTTTTCGTTTCTTCACTTATTTTCCCAACTGGATAAGTCCATGCTGAATCGCCATGATATCCCTTATAACAAGCACCAATATCGATTGAGACGATGTCGCCTTCCTTTAATATCGTACTTTCCTTTGGAAAACCATGAACGACAACGGAATTAACTGATGCGCAAACAGCAGTCGGAAAGCCGTTATATCCCTTGAATGATGGCTTGGCACCATTCTCAAGAATAACTTTTTCTGCGATTTGATCTAGAAAAGCAGTACTTACTCCTGGTTTAATATTATTACACACAGCTTCGTGAGCTAAAGCCACGATTCGTCCAGCTTCACGCATAAGTTCAACTTCGCGTTTCGATTTTATTACAATACTCATTATTTATCGCCTAAGTTTTCCTTTATTTGGTTAAATACTTCTTCAAAAGACTTACTTCCATCAACGTTGAAAACAAGATTTTGCTTATTGTAATAATCTAATAGTGGTTTTGTTTGTAAATCATAAACATCTAAACGATTCTTAATCGTTTCATAAGTGTCATCTTTACGTTGGGTAAGCTCTGAACCACAAACATCACAAATACCTTCAACTTTCGGTTTGTTATATTCAATATGGAATGTTTCACCACATTTTTTACAAACTCTACGACCGATAACACGATTAATTAATAATTCACTTGCTACCTCAATATTAATAACCTTATCAACGCTCCAGCCAATTTCAGCTAGCATTTTATCTAAGGCTTCAGCTTGAGCGATATTACGAGGGAAACCATCTAAAAGGAAGCCATTTTCCTTACAGTCATCCTTCATAAATCTTTCTTTAACAAGCCCGATTGTTACTTCATCTGGAACTAACGCTCCTTTGTCCATGTAACTCTTCGCAAGCAATCCAAGCTCAGTTTCATTTTTAATTGCTTCTCTAAACATATCTCCAGTGGAAATATGAGGAACATTATAATGCTTAACGATTTTTGATGCTTGCGAACCCTTACCGGCACCAGGAGGCCCCATAATAATTAATCTCATTTGGTTTCTCCTCCTTACTTAATAAATCCTGAATAACTCTTTTCTGTTGCTTCTGTTTCTACTTGCTTAGTTGTTTCAATCGCAACACCAACAATGATTAATAAACTAGTACCACCGATTGTTACAGCACTTGGTAAATTGAAGATCCAAGATGTAATAACTGGAATAATAGCTAAAATTGTTAAGAAAGTTGCACCGATAACTGTAATCTTAAATAACAAACGAGCAACGAAGGCTTCAGTTTCTTCACCTGGCTTAACACCTGGAATATATGCATTTTGTTTTTGAAGATTATCCGCAATCTTTTCTGGATTAATCATCATAAATGCATAGAAGAAAGTAAATAAGTAAATCAACAATATGTATAGAATAAATCCAATTGGCTCGGAGTTAGAGAAACAAATCTTTAACCATTTACCAGCTCCAGTCTCAGCATTCATATTTAAAACACTGATAACAGTAAGAGGAATACTCATTAATGTTGATGCGAAGATAACAGGAATAACTCCTGAGCTGTTTAGCTTCATTGGAATATTTGAATCTGTTTTACCTTGACGGTTAGCATATTGAACAGGAATCTTTCGCATCGCTAATTCAACATAAACAGTTCCAAAAATAACTCCAATATATAATAAAACGATAATTGCAAATTTCAAATAATTTGTCCATTCAGTTGCCCATGCTCCATTAACTTGAATGTATGTTGTCCATAATTGAGTTGCAGCTGAAGGAAGTGATGTAATAATACCAGCAACGATGATCATTGATGTACCATTACCAATACCCTTACGAGTAATTAAATCTGCAAGCCATAAAATCAAAGCACAACCCGCAGAAATAGAAATTGTCATATAGGTGTAAGCTAACCATACAGGAACCTTACCAATAGCTTCATTGATGATGATTCCATCTCTTGATGAAGATAAACCTAATAACAATAATAATGCTTGAATAGCACCTAAAGCAATCGCTACATAACGAGTTACTTTATTGAGCTTTTGTTTTCCTACTTCTCCTTGCTCCGACCATTCCTTGAAGATTGGAACAATATCCATTTGTAAAAGCTGGATAACGATTGAAGAAGTAATATATGGAGAAATACCTAATGCCATAATTGAGAAGTTACTTAACGCATTTCCACTGAAAGTATTTAAAATGGTTAAGAATCCTTCCGAATCACTTGCAAAAAAGTCTCTCATACCTTGAGTATCAACTAATGGAATCGGAATAAATGTTAAAAGCTTGTATAAGAATAATACAATTAATGTAAATCCTAAACGCTTCATAATTGTTCCATTATTTAATACCATCTTGAGCTTGTTGAACAATTAAATCACCTCAACAGTTCCGCCAGCCTTTTCGATAGCTTCTTGGGCTGACTTAGAAAATTTATGTGCTTTAACGGTCAATTTCTTTTCTAACTCTCCTTGAGAAAGAACTTTTACTCCTGATAATACTTTTTTAATAACATTGTTTTCTAATAATAATTCTGGAGTAACCACTGTTCCATCTTCAAATTTATTTAAATCCTTAAGATTTACAACAGCGTACTCTTTACGGTTAAAGTTGTTGAATCCACGTTTTGGTAAACGTTGGAATAAAGGCATTTGTCCACCTTCGAAACCAGGACGTACACCTCCACCAGAACGAGCATTTTGACCTTTGTTACCCTTTCCAGCAGTTTTACCAGTACCGCTACCAGTACCACGTCCTAAACGTTTACGTGAATGTCTAGCTCCTTCAACAGGTTTTAATTCATGTAACATTTTAAGGCACCTCCTTATTATTTTTCTACTACTTTAACTAAGTGTGAAATACTTTTAATCATTCCTAGAATTGCTTCATTTTCCTCTTTAACAACAGTTTGGTTATATTTCTTTAAGCCAAGAGCTTCGGCAGTCTTTCTTTGTCTTGGGCTAGCGCCAAGAGTACTCTTAACAAGAGTAATTTCTAATTGCTTTGCCATTATCTGATCTCTCCTGCAGCTTTGCCACGTAATGCAGCAACTTGTTCAAGAGTTCTTAATGATTTTAATCCTTCAAATGTAGCACGAACAACATTGATTGGAGAATTAGATCCTAAAGACTTGCATAAAATATCATCGATACCAGCAGCTTCTAATACAACACGAGCTGCTCCACCAGCGATAACTCCTGTACCTTCAGAAGCAGGTCTTAAAACAACCTTACCTCCACCGTATACACCAACTGTATCATGAGGAATTGTAGTATTAACACGAGGAACGTTAATAATATTCTTTTTAGCATCTTCTAATGCTTTTTTAATAGCATCTGGTACTTCTTGAGCTTTTCCTGTACCAAATCCAACATGTCCTTGTCCATCTCCAACAACTACTAGAGCTGAGAAACGGAAACGACGTCCACCTTTAACAACCTTTGTGATACGGTTGATCGCAACAACGCGTTCAGCAAAGTTGTCTTTTTCAGCTTGATTTTGACGCATTTTAAAGATACCTCCTTCTAGAATTCTAAGCCAGCAGTACGAGCTGCTTCAGCTAATGCTTTAACACGTCCATGATAGATATAACCACCACGGTCAAATACAACGCTCTTAATACCTTTATCTAAAGAACGCTTAGCTACTAATTCACCAACAAGCTTAGCAGCCTCAATATTACCACCATTTGTAATGTTTAATTCCTTATCGCGGCTTGAAGCACAAACTAAAGTAGTTTGGTTAGCATCATCGATTACTTGAGCGTAAATATATTTGTTTGAACGGAATACATTTAAACGTGGTCTTTCAGGAGTTCCTGAAATATTCTTACGTATACGTAGATGTCTCTTCATACGAGCAACGTTACTTGATTTCTTATTAATCAACGAAAACACTCCTTTCTTATGCTAGAAATTACTTCTTAGAAGTTTTTCCTTCTTTGCGGCGAACAACTTCATCAACATATTTGATTCCTTTACCTTTATAAGGCTCTGGAGAACGAACGCCTCTAACTTTAGCTGCATACTCACCAACTAATTGTTTGTCTGCACCTGAAATAATGATATCTGTATTTTTTGGAACTTCAACGGTAATTCCTTCTGGAATTTCTAATTCAACAGGGTTTGAATAACCAGCATTGATTACTAATTTACCATTAGTTAATTGAGCACGGTATCCAACACCTTTGATTTCAAGAGCCTTTTTGAATCCTTCTGATACACCAACAACCATATTATGAAGTACTGCACGAGTAGTTCCATGAATTGTACGATGTGCTTGAGATTCAGTAGGTCTGACAATGTTAATTTCATTTCCTTCAATATTAATAGCCATTTCGCTATTGAATTGGAAACTTAATTCTCCCTTAGGTCCCTTAACAACAACGAAGTTACCTTCTTGTACGTCAACAGTAACACCTGCAGGGATGTTGATAGTCTTCTTACCAATACGAGACATATTGATACACCTCCTGTTATTTTTTAATTACCAAACATAAGCAAGAACTTCTCCACCAAGGTTTTGTTTACGAGCATCTCTATCTGTCATAACACCCTTTGATGTTGAAATAATTGCAATACCTAATCCATTTAATACTCTTGGTAGTTCATCTACTTGAGCATAAACCTTTAATCCTGGTTTTGATATACGTTTTAATCCTTTAATTACTCTTTCATTTTCACTTGTATACTTTAATGCAATTGTAACTAATCCTTGTTTTTCATCCTTAACAAGCTCATAGTCTGCGATGAATCCTTCTTCCTTTAATACCTTAAGGATATTAAGCTTTAAGGTTGAAGCAGGAACTGTAACATTTTCATGACGCATTTGATTAGCATTTCTGATACGAGTTAACATATCCGCGATTGGATCTGTCATAACCATAATATTGCCTCCTTCCCATCTCTAGGAAATATTTTTTCAAAATCTTACCAGCTTGCCTTCTTAACTCCAGGAATTTCACCCTTATAAGCTAATTCTCTGAAGCAAATACGGCAAAGCTTGAATTTACGAATTACTGCGTGTGGACGTCCGCAACGTTCACAGCGTGTATACTCACGTACTTCAAATTTTTGTTTACGATGAGATTTAACAATCATTGATGTTTTAGCCATAAACAAACGTCCTCCTTATCTTTTCTTGAAAGGCATACCTAATTCTTTTAATAATAGGCGTCCTTCTTCATCAGTTTTTGCTGTTGTAACAATTACAATGTCCATTCCGCGAACCTTCTTAACCTTATCAAAGTTAATTTCAGGGAAAATTAATTGTTCCTTTACACCAAGTGTATAATTTCCGCGTCCATCAAAAGCGTCTTGAGAAACACCACGGAAGTCACGTACACGAGGTAATGCGATTGATACTAATTTATCTAAGAATTCGTACATTCTTTCACCGCGTAATGTAACCTTACATCCGATAGGCATTCCTTCACGTAATTTGAAGTTAGCGATTGATTTTTTTGCCTTTGTCACTACTGGCTTTTGTCCAGTAATAGCCTTTAATTCTTCAACTGCATCGTCAAGAACCTTTGAGTTTGATACTGCATCACCAACACCCATGTTAATAACGATTTTCTCTAGCTTAGGAATTTCCATTACTGAAGAGTAGTTATATTTTTCCATCAAAACATTTTTTACTTGCTCTTCGTATTTTGCGTTTAAGCGATTCATGTTTCGCCTGACCTCCTTTTCTATTTATCTAAAAGCGCACCAGATTTTTTAGCGTATCTAACTTTTCTAGCTTTGTCGCCTTCGCCAACAATCTTGTATCCAACACGAGTTGGAACTTTCTTTTCAGGGTCTTGAATCATAACGTTAGATACATGGATTGGAGCTTCTTTTTCAACAATTCCACCTTTAGATGTTTGGCTAGGCTTTGTTGATTTTTTAACCATGTTAACGCCTTCAACAATTACCATGTTGTCTTTAGGAAATGCCTTAACTACTTTTCCAACAACTGGTTGAGGATTACCCTTTTTATCAACTCTTTTTGCATCTTTACCTGCAATAACAACAACTGTGTCTCCTGTTTTAATTTTCATCAGTCGCACCTCCTTATAAAACCTCTGGTGCAAGTGAAACGATCTTCATGAAATTCTTATCACGTAATTCACGAGCAACAGGTCCGAAAATACGAGTACCACGTGGATTTAAATCATCCTTAATAATAACAGCGGCATTTTCGTCAAATTTAATATATGAACCATCTTGTCTTCTAAGACCTTGTTTTGTACGCACAACTACTGCCTTAACAACGTCACCTTTTTTTACTACTCCACCTGGTGTGGCTTTTTTAACAGCAGCTACTACAATATCACCAACGTTGGCAAATTTTCTCTTTGAACCACCTAAAATCTTGATAATAAGGATTTCACGAGCTCCAGAGTTATCTGCAACAACTAATCTACTCTCTTGTTGAACCATTATGAGTACCTCCCTTCAGGAACTATGTGTTTTAAATAACTACTTTTTTTTCAACAATTTCAACTAAACGGAAACGTTTCATTTTTGATAAAGGTCTAGTTTCCATTATTTTTACAATGTCACCTTTTTTAGCTTCATTGTTTTCATCATGAGCAGCGAATTTTTTAGAAATCTTAACATTCTTGTTATATAAGCGGTGCTTTTCATAAGTATCAACAATAACAGTGATTGTCTTATCCATCTTATCAGATGCTACAACACCAACATAAGTTTTACGACTATTGCGTTCCATTAGAATTCCTCCTTCCTACTACTTAACCAAAGCGTTAGTCTTTTCAGTAATGATTGTTTTCATTACCGCAATTGACTTTTTAACCTTGTTAATTCTAGCAGTGTTTTCTAATTGACCAACAGCTAATTGGAAACGTAAGTTGAATAACTCTTGTTTCAATTTAGCAACTTCATTTTCTAAATCATTTACAGATAATGCTCTTAATTTAGCTAATTCTGTTTTTTTCATTAATTAGCACCATCCTTCTTAATAATCTTTGTCTTCACAGGTAATTTGTGAGAGGCAAGACGTAAAGCTTCGCGAGCAACCTCTTCAGGTACTCCGGCAACCTCAAACATAATTTTTCCTTCTTTAACTACTGCAACCCAAGACTCAGGAGCTCCTTTACCAGAACCCATACGTACTTCTAGAGGCTTAGCAGTTTTTGCCATATGTGGGAAAATTTTGATCCAAACTTGACCCATACGTTTCATATGACGAGTGATAGCGATACGAGCAGCTTCGATTTGTTTTGAATTAATCCAAGCTCCCTCTAATGAAACTAATCCATATTCACCAAAAGTTAATTGGTTATCGCCTTTAACCTTACCTTCGTAGCTAACGCGGTGAGGTCTACGATATTTTGTTCTTTTAGGCATTAACATATTATTGTTGACCTCCTTTTTTAGCATTGTCCTTTTGTGGACGAGGCTTTCTGAAAGGCTTCTTTTCTTCCTTTGGTGCTTCCTCTACAGCTCCACCCTTAGTTGGAAGAACTTCACCCTTGTAGATCCATACCTTAACACCTAATTTACCATAAGTTGTATTAGCTTCTGCAACTGCATAATCAACATCAGCTCTTAAAGTGTGTAGAGGTACTTGACCTTCAGAATATCCTTCACTACGAGCCATTTCTGCTCCACCTAAACGTCCAGAAACTAATGTTTTAGCTCCTTTAGCTCCGGCTTTTAAAGCTCTTTGAATGGCTACCTTTTGAACACGACGGAATGAAGCACGTTTTTCTAATTGCTCAGCAATGAATTGTGCAACTAATTCAGCATCAAGCTCAGGCTTTTTAACTTCAACTACATTAAGTAAAATTTCTTTCTTTGTCATATAAGCTAGAGTTGAAACAACTTTATTCTTTGTTCCAGCTTTTTCACCAATAACAACTCCAGGTTTTGCTGTATGTAGTGTAATTCTAACACGTTCTTTATTTACACCGTTAATTCGTTCGATTTCGATTTTAGCGATGGCAGCATCTTTATAAACTGACTTTAAATATTCACGAATCTTAATATCTTCATGTAATAAATCAGCTACATCGTTTTTATTAGCGTACCAACGTGAATCCCATCCACGAATAACTCCAACACGTAATCCGACTGGACTAACCTTTTGACCCATTGTGATTACCTCCTTCTAATTTCTTTCTGCAACAACAATTGTAATATGACTTGTTCTCTTCATGATTGAACTAGCACTACCTTTAGCTCTTGGCATAAAGCGTTTTAGTGTTGGTCCTTCATTAACAACTGCTTCTTTAACATATAAGTCTTCAACTTTCATCTCATAATTGTGATCAGCGTTAGCGATAGCGCTATTTAAAACCTTAAGTACAACAGCTGATCCGGCCTTAGGAGTGAAATTTAAAATTGAAATAGCTTCTCCAACGTTCTTTCCGCGGATTAAATCCACTACTAAACGTACTTTACGAGGAGCGATACGAACAGTTTTTGCGATAGCTTTTGCTTCCATATGAATTTCTCCTCCTTACTTTTTCTTAGCCTTTTTATCTTTTTCATGTCCACGATAGGTTCTCGTAGGAGAAAATTCACCTAATTTGTGTCCTACCATGTCTTCAGTTACATAAACTGGTACATGCTCACGACCGTTATGAACACCAATTGTTAATCCTACAAATTCAGGGAAAATTGTTGAACGGCGTGACCAAGTTTGAATTACTTTTTTATCACCTGTTGCGTTTTGTGCTTCCACCTTTTTCATTAAGTGTTCATCACAAAATGGTCCTTTTTTAATTGAACGTGCCACAGTGTTTCCTCCTTTCAAAATTGGAAATGTTTATTATTTGCATCGACGTACGATTAACTTAGTTGATGCTTTCTTATTCTTACGAGTCTTCAAACCTAATGCTGGTTGACCCCATGGAGTAAGTGGTGCTTTTCTTCCGATTGGAGCACGACCCTCTCCACCTCCATGTGGATGGTCATTAGGGTTCATAACTGATCCACGAACCTCAGGACGTAATCCCATGTGACGTGCGCGTCCAGCTTTACCGATATTAACTAATTCGTGATTTTCGTTTCCGACTTCACCAATTGATGCACGGCAAGTTCCTAAAATCTTTCTTACTTCACCAGAAGCTAATCTAACTAATACATATTTTTCTTCACGTCCAAGGATTTGAGCTGAAACACCAGCTGAACGAACTAATTGTCCACCTTTTCCTGGGTGAAGTTCAATGTTATGAATTACTGTACCAACTGGGATATTTGCAAGTGGTAATGCATTTCCTACCTTGATATCAGCATTTTCGCCAGATTCAACAACCATTCCTACCTTCAATCCCTTAGGTGCAAGAATATATCTCTTTTCTCCATCAGCATAATTAATTAATGCGATGTTTGCACTTCTATTTGGATCGTATTCAATAGTTGCTACCTTACCAGCGATACCATCTTTATTACGCTTAAAATCGATAATACGGTATTTTCTCTTTACTCCTCCGCCTTGGTGACGAACAGTAATTTTTCCTTGATTATTACGACCGCTATTTTTCTTAACAGTAACTAATAAACTCTTTTCAGGAGTTGTACAAGTAATTTCTTCATAATCAAGAACTGTCATATTACGACGTCCGTTACTGGTTGGATTATATTTTTTAACCGCCATTTCGATAACCTCCTTTTAGATTTTAAATATTAAAGAGTGAATCCAGGGATTTTTTGTCCGTCTGCTACTTTAACGATGGCTTTCTTATAACCAGATTTGTAACCTTCGTAACGTCCCATTCTCTTTTTCTTTGGTAATACATTGATTGTATTTACTGCTACAACGTCAACCTTGAAAATTTCTTCGATTGCGTTTTTAATTTCGATTTTGTTAGCTCTTTTATCTACTTTGAAAGTGTATTTTCCTTCTTCAATAAGTTTAGTGCTTTTTTCAGTAATAATTGGGCTAATGATGATTTCATAGAACTTAGTCATTATTTAAGCACCTCCTCAAAGTATTTAACAGCTGCTTCAGTTAAAACTAATTTCTTACATTTTAGTATATCTAATACACTAACATGATTTTGAACATTAACAACTGAATTTGGAACATTTCTTGATGATAATGCCACATTATCAGAAACCTCTGATAAAACGAATAAAGATTTAACATCGTTAAGATTTAAAGCATTTAATACTTTAACAAAACCTTTTGTCTTTACTTCATTTAATTCTAATTTATCTAAAACTACTAGATCATTGCTTTGTAATTTATATGATAAAGCTGATTTTAAACCTAATTGACGAACCTTACGGTTTACTTTTACTTCATAGCTTCTTGGAGTAGGTCCAAATACGGTTCCTCCACCACGCCATTGAGTTGCACGGATTGATCCTTGACGAGCACGTCCAGTACCCTTTTGTTTCCAAGGTTTACGTCCACCACCGCGAACCTCAGTACGAGTCTTAGTGTCATGTGTTCCTTGACGTAATGCCGCTCTTTGTGCATTTACAACATCATATATTACTTGTTGGTTTGGTTCAATTCCAAAAACGGAATCTGAAAGAGTTATTTGCTTTAACTCTACACCTTCTTGATTTAATAATGCTACTGTAGGCATATTAAATCCTCCTTTCTTCTGTGATTATTACTTTTTAATTGCGCTCTTGATTACAACTAAAGATCCTTTAGCTCCTGGAACTGATCCAGATACTAATAATAAATCTCTGTCCATATCAACTTCGGCAATAGTTAAATTTTGAATTGTTACTTGTTCACAACCCATATGTCCTGGCAATGCTTTACCTTTCATATTTCCTTTGATAGGTCCCATTGATCCTGGAGCACGATGGTATCTTGAACCGTGTGCCATAGGTCCTCTTGAATGGTTGTTACGTTTAACTGAACCTTCAAATCCATGTCCTTTTGTTGTTCCAGTTACATCAACATATTCACCCTTCGCGAAGATGTCTGCCTTAACTTCTTGACCAACTTCGAAATTCACCAAGTCGTTTCCTAACTCTTCTTTAAAGCGAATTTCTTTAATGAAGCGCTTAGGAGCTGTGTTAGCTTTTGCTACATGTCCCATTTCTGGTTTGTTGGCTAATTTCTCACGTTTGTCTTCGAATCCAAGTTGTACTGCTTCATATCCGTCATTTTCAACAGTTTTCTTTTGAAGTACAACGTTTGGAGTAACGTCGATAACAGTAACAGGTACTAAGTTACCATTTTCGTCAAAAATTTGTGTCATGCCTAGTTTTTTACCTAAGATTCCTTTGGCCATGAGTTACACCTCTTTCTTAAATTTTTTTATTATTTCTTTAAAACGATATCTACACCGCTTGGTAAATCGAAACGCATTAATGTATCGATTGTTTGAGCAGTTGGGTTAACGATATCGATCAATCTCTTGTGAGTTCTTCTTTCGAATTGTTCACGAGAGTCCTTGTTTACGTGTGGAGAACGAAGAATAGTGAAGATTTCCTTCTCAGTAGGTAGAGGGATTGGTCCATTTACCTTTGCTCCTGTTCTTTTTACACTTTCAACAATTTTCTTCGCAGATAAATCTAATAATCGGTGATCATAAGATTTTAAGCGAATTCTGATTTTTTCGTTTGCCATTATTTGTATCTCCTTTCGCCTATAATTTATTCATAGACTTGCTCCATAGGAATTACCCGAATTAACAAGACAACGTTGCCTAGTGTATCGGCAACCTCCCACTTCACAGCCATGCCCATAATGGTATGAGCCTATTAAATTATACAAGAAAAAAAGGCCTAATGCAAGCCTTATTTTACTTTTTTTTAATATTTCGTGTGTAACTGTTTCCATCTTTATAATTATAATATATATAATATATCTTCTTTAATTCTTAATAATTTGTCGAGATTAGGGTGATTTTGAGGGTATTGGAAGTATATTCTCTCTTTTATTTGAAAATCCGGTACTTTTATTCTAACTAAATCATCATTAATCAAATGAAGAGGAAGAATCGCAATATTATCATCCTTAATAGAGGAAAGTAAAATATCAATATTGTTGATCTCCAAAACATTCAAATCGCTATCCAAATATTCGATTAATGCCTGATATAAATAATCCTTTTTATTTAATACTAGCCATTTGGCATTTTTCAATGCCTTATTCGTAATTCTTTTTTTTAAGGCCATTGAATTATTTTTGTTCACAACCAAAGCACAATCAAAGGATTTCATTTCAATATTGACTAACGCTTCGTCAAATTGATCGCTTATTTTAAAATCAAAATCATTAAAAACGACTTCAAAGCCTGTAAAATCAAAATTAGAAAGCAGCTTAACCAAATGATTATCAATTGCCATTCTTGGCACCTTGATTTTTTCACCTAAAGCTTCAAAATAAGAAACAAGCTCATCAAATTCTTCTATTTCCTTCCGAGCATATAAAACCATTCTTTCTCCAGCCTCTGTTAGCTCAAGCCTTTTATTTACCACCACAAAAAGCTTGCATTTATATTCAGCTTCTAGGGATTTAATATGATGAGTAACACCAGGCTGAGAAATAAAGAGTTCATTTGCTGTTTTCGTATAGCTTCTAGTGTTAACTAATGATAAAAAGGTTATAAATCGATTATCAGTCATCAATCATTCTCCTTTAGCTTAGCTATTTTTTTATTAATGTTACGTCCATGATATAGTTTATCCATAACATCAAAAACATAATCAGGATTATTCTTTTTAATGATAATTCCACAGACTTTTTTAACCTCTTCAGGTGAATTGTCGAAGCAGACACCCAAATCAGCATTTTTCAACATCGGAATATCATATTTTTCGAAGCCAAAGGCCACCGTCATTGACGCTGAATCCTTTAAATTCAAAGCGTTGATTGCGTCTACCTTTGAAGCTTCATTATCTTGAATTTTTAATAAATAATAACCTTCCATTTCCTCAAATGGATAATAATTCATAATAATTTCGGTTCCACATAAGTCTTTAAAGTCATTAATTATTTCTAATATCTTGTCCAAGGTATTCACCACAACATAGTAATTAACCTCTTCGTTTTTGGGCACATCGGAAATTACATAATTACTAAAATAAGAATTCTTGTGCTCCTTATAAAATAATTTCTCCGCTGGATTATCTAAATTATTAACATAGATTGTTAAATTATCATCGATTATTGTATAGGTAAAACATCCAATATTCTTTTCTTTAAAATAATCATCAATATTATTACTAACCATTTTCGGAATGTATTGAATATTACTATAGTGATGATTCGATAAATCAAAAATAGCCGCGCCATTCATAATAATTATCGGAAGCTTCAAATTAATACCATCAAAAATTTGATTCACCGAAGAGGGAGTTCGCGTCGTCGCAAAGGTAATCTTAGCTCCCTGGGTAACTAAAGAATTTAGTTTATATTGAATAAAACCAGAAAATAGCTGTTGCTTATTTAAAAGATTATTATCCAAGGTTGAGATAAATAAAATATTTTTATTCTTTCGTTTCGGAAACTTAATCATATTTACTCCAACCGCCACAAAGACGCCAAAAATCGTCGAAAGAATACGATTTAAACCAAAGAAAACAACAGGTTGTCCACCATTTCTAATACTGACAGTGACACTCAAATACGTTAAGCAAGTAATAAATACCGCCGGAGCTTGACGAGCCTTTACCGCCAAAAAAATAGCTCCGATAATGGCTACACTATAAATGGTGTAGGATATCGCCCAAACCGCCAGGTGATTGTTTAAAAATTCTCCCCCAAATAAAGGAAGAAGGCATTCCTCAACCAAAAGAACAATAACTATACCGTATAAACCACCAATAATTGAGCCAAGAGAACGAATCTTCGCTTGACGGAGACTACTTTGAACATCCTTATGCATTGAATAAGCCGCCGCAATAGCCGCAAAAAAGGGAGTATACCAAACAAAAGCCTGTTCTTCGCCAATTAATAAAACTAAAACAAGCTTAAACATTAATGTTATAAAGACCGCAATGGCTGTTTTAATATTTCTTAATCCGATAATATGCATAAACAACTCTCCACTTCTTCTTTATTTTACTTTATTCTTTGACAAATGTCGACAATAAATCAACCATTAAAAAGGAAAAAGAAGCGAAAAAAAGATTGTAAAGAATGTCTTTACAACCATTTTACTTAATTATCTTTATTTAAAGCCTTTTTCGAAATAACATTGACAACATTAGCAATTGAAGGAAGGTTAACGCTAAAAATATTAATTCCAATATCAATTAACCGAACTAAATATTTTTCATAAGCGCCAATCTCACCACATAAGCTAAGCTCAACCTTATTCTTGCGAGCAAAATCGACAACTCTTTTTAATCTTTCAATCAAATCATCGATGTAGATATCATAATTTTGAATCGATAAACGATTGATTCCATAAAGTTCACTCATTAAATCATTTGTACCAATGGACATAAATGGAACATTCTTAAAATCATCGATAGCTTCAATGGCTTTTTTGGTCTCAAGCATCATACCAATGCTAATTTTCGTATTTTCTTCATTGGCAATCTTATCACATATTTCCTTTAATGAATTGAATTCTTCGATTGTTTCAATCATTGGAAACATAATCCTAAGATTTCCTAACGCATTAGCTTTACAAATGGCTCTTACTTGATTTTCAAAAATTCCTAAATATTTAAAATAATTTGATGCCTTCTTCGATTCAAGCAAAAGATAGGGAATATTTTTATCATCACCCATATCAAAGGTTCGAATCACAACCTCATTAGGATAGATTTTTTGGGAGGCCTCTTCATATATCGCTTTCTGCTCATCAATATTCGAAATATGACCCTTTGCCATAAACAAAAATTCTGTTCGATATAAGCCAACGCCATCAAGGTGATTTAGCAAAACCTTTTTGATTTCTTGATTTGAGCTTATATTAGCCTTAACTAAAAACTTAAATTTTTTCTTATTGACAATCGTATCATCAATATCACGATCAAAATACAAATATTCATATTCTAAAATCGTCTTATCATCAGGCTCGTTAATAATAATTCGATTTTTTGTATCAATAATCACCGAATCATTATTATTGACCAAAAAGTCCTCGCAAACAACATAGGTTATTCCCATTGATTTACACAAAATAGCACTATGACTCGTTTTTCCGCCATGTAAGGCAATGATTCCTCGGATATTAGAGGACAAATTCAAGACCCGGGTTGGCAAAAGCTCATTTACAACTAAAATTGTACTTCTTTTAGCTCGATATTCTAATTCATAATCTAACAAATTATCTAACACTCGCGTTTTAATATCCAAAATATCCGATGTACGGTCCTTTAAAAACATGCTTTTTGAAGCCTTTAGATTATCAATATATTTGTCAATGCAATTTTGAAAAGCAAACTCGGCATTGCAATGCTCATTACGAATATAATCGACAACCTCAGAATAAAAGAGCCGATCCTTTAATAAAGCAATATGGGAATCTAAGAATTCATAAATCACTTTATTTTCAGTGACAATTTTCTCTTTAAGATCACGAAGCTGATTAAGCGATTTTTGAAAGGCTTGATCTAATCTTGTGACCTCATTAATGATATCGTTACTATTAAATTTATCAATTTTATGAAGATACGTGCAATCAAGAGCATAGCCCATCGCAAGTCCTTCACTTATTACCTCACAAGAAAAGTTCCTCATCAAAAATCACCACTACTTCACTAAGTATGCTGCGCCGATCATTCCAGCATCATTGCTTAAGCTTGCAAGCTTAAATTCTGTTTCCTCAAGTCCTGGAAAGCAGAACTCAACAAAATGCTTTTTAATAACATCAATTAAAATTTGTCCAGCCTTCGAAACACCGCCGCCGATAATAAAAACCTCAGGATTAACAGTATTGGCAACCATACCAGCTGCATATCCTAAATAATATCCTAATTGATCCACTAATTTTAAAGCAAATTCATCATTATCCTTAGCCTTATCAAAAATAACCTTTGCGGATAGAGTATCATTATCAATTAATCTTGTCGGAAGGGTATTTGTCGCAAATAATCGACGAGCCTCTCGAACAATACCCGTTGCACTGGCAACTGTTTCCAAGCAGCCCTTTCTTCCGCAGCCACAAACATTTCCGCCTTCCATAACAACCTTAATATGACCTAATTCGCCACCAGCGCCGTTTGCACCCTCAACAATATGGGAATCAACGATAATTCCGCCACCAACGCCTGTTCCTAAAGTGAACATACAAACATTCTTGTGACCAATTCCGCCGCCTTTCCACATTTCACCAGCCGCCGCAACATTGGCATCATTATTTGCCTCAACAGTAACATTACCCATGTATTTGGAAAATTCACGAACAATATTTAAGTTTTTCCAACCTAAATTTACACATTTTGCGACATAATTATTAACAACTGGTCCCGGTATACCAAATCCATATCCTTTGATATCATTATTATCAATGTTATGGGCCTTATTATATCCAATAACCGAAATTGCAATATCACGAAGAATATTTTTTCCTTCCTCCGATTTATCAGTCACAATTTCCCATTTATCAACGAAATTACCCTCTAAATCAAGTAAACCGATTTTTACAGTTGTTCCACCAATATCAATACCATAAATATATTTCATCGAAATTCACCTCATTACTTATTATATATTAATATAAATAATTCTACAATAAGAAACGCGATTACATAAAGAAAAAAACTCATAAACCGATTAATAAATCAGTCTATGAGTAATTTTTTATAATTTGTAATCCTTGAAAATATCTCTATTTACATAGTGAGTATGTAATAGCTCATGAGCCTTATGAGAATTTGGTTCACCTAAGAATTCTTCATATGCCTTCATCATTTCTTTATTTAAATGTGATTTACGTAAAGGCATTTCTTTATCTTGATCATATAATGCTTGAGCACGAAGCTTTCTAACATCAGTATGAGCTAAGGTTGTTGCATTAACGATTGGTTGTCCACCACCGTTAACACATCCGCCTGTACATCCCATAAATTCAACGAAATGATATTGCTTCTCACCAGATTTTAAGATTTGTAAGAATTGCTTAATCGCAGCTCCACCATGGACAACCGCAACATTTACATCCATACCAGCGATATTTAAGGTTGCTTCCTTAATGTCTTGAGTTCCACGAACACATTCATAGTCAACATTTTCTAAAGCTTGTCCTGATAAAACATCAGCAACAGTACGAAGGGCAGCCTCCATAACTCCACCAGTAGCACCAAAGATATTACCAGCACCAGTAAATTGAGCTAATTGACCTTGTGGCTTAACATCCTCTAATTTAGCAAAATCAATTCCTTGAAGCTTAATCATACGAGCAAGCTCACGAGTAGTTAATACATAATCAACATCTCTTAAGCCATCATGTTCCATTTCTGGTCTCGCGGCTTCGAATTTCTTCGCAACACAAGGCATAACCGAAACAACAACAATTTTTTTAGGGTCAACGCCAAGCTTTGGAGCCCAATAATGCTTAATCATCGCTCCACTCATTTGATGAGGTGATTTGCAGCTTGATAAATTATCTAAATATTCAGGAGCATAAGTTTCAATATAGCGAATCCATCCTGGACTACAAGAAGTAAACATTGGTAATTTTCCACCATTTTTAACACGGTTGATGAATTCTGTTCCTTCCTCCATGATTGTTAAATCTGCTCCCCAGTTAACATCGGCAATTTCATTGAATCCAAGCTTTTCAAAGGCCGCATACATTTTTCCTTCAACATTTGTGCCAATTGGCATTCCAAATTCTTCTCCTAAAGCGGCACGAACAGCTGGAGCGGCTTGCACAACAACATATTTTTCAGGATCATCTATAGCTGCCAAGACATTTTCAATATCGCTTGTTTCACGAATAGCCGCAACTGGACATGCTTGAATACATTTTCCACAGAAAATACATCCAGAATCCTCTAAATTATTTAAACCAGCCGGACCAACGATAGTTGCACTACCACGATTATTGAAAGCTAAAACACCAGTTCCAGCTTGCTTTTCGCAGGCACTAATACAACGACCACATAATGTACATTTTCCACTGTCGAGGGTCATCGCAACAGTTTCGTTTAAAACACGCTCTTTTTTCGAGAATGTAGGGTTTTCACCAAAAACATTCTTGATATTGTATTTTCTTAATAAGTCTAATAATTCACAGTTATGCTCACGAGGACAGCTCCAACATTCGAAAACATGATTTGCGGCCACAAGCTCAAGATTTTTACGTACAGAATCTTTTACCTTTGGCGTTTTAGTTTTAACAACCATACCTTCGTTAATTGGCATTGTACAAGCATTTTTCAATGTTCTTTGTCCTTCGATTTCAACAACACAAACACGGCAAGATGAAGCCTCATGGATTCCTTCTAAGAAACATAAACGAGGAATATAAATTCCGGCTTCTTCTGCTGCCTTTAAAACAGTATAATCAGATGGCACACAAACCTTTTTGCCATCAATAGTTAAATTAACCATATTAGCCATAATTTAGTCCTCCCTTATTGTAATACAACAGCTTGAATCTTTGGTGGACAGGCCTTACGACAAGAACCACACTTAATACAAACTGATTGATCAATGACATGACGTTGTTTCTTTTCACCGCTAATAGCATTTACTGGACAAGCCTTAGCACACATATCACAACCGATACATTTTTCAGTAATATGATAAGATACTAATGCTGTACAAACACCAGCAGGACATTTCTTATCAACAACATGAGCCTCATATTCCTTACGGAAATGCTTTAATGTTGATAATACTGGGTTAGGTGCAGTTTGACCTAATCCACAAAGAGAAGATTCTTTGATCATCTTACCTAAAGACTCGAGAGTATCAAGGTCCTCAAGAGTACCCTTACCATCACAAATCTTATTAAGAATTTCTAACATTCTCTTTGTTCCTTCACGACAAGGAGTACATTTTCCACAGGATTCATCAACTGTAAAGTCAAGATAGAAACGAGCAACGTCAACCATACAGTTATCTTCATCCATAACAATCATACCTCCTGAACCCATCATTGAGCCAAGAGCGACAAGATTATCAAAATCGATTGGGGTATCAAGACTTTCTTCTGTGATACATCCTCCTGATGGACCTCCGGTTTGAACGGCTTTAAATTTACGTCCACGAGGAATACCGCCACCAATTTCATAAATTACTTCACGGAGAGTAGTTCCCATTGGAACTTCAACTAAACCAGTGTTATTGATTTTTCCACCTAAAGCGAAAACCTTTGTACCAGCTGATTTTTCAGTTCCCATGTTTTTAAACCATTCCCAACCCTTTTGGAAAATAACTGGAATATTAGCATATGTTTCAACATTGTTAATTATTGTTGGCTTTTGCCATAAACCTTTATTAGCAGGGAAAGGTGGTTTATTACGTGGCATACCACGTTGTCCTTCAATAGAAGCAATTAATGCTGTTTCTTCACCACAAACGAAAGCACCTGCTCCTAGACGAATTTCCATATCAAAATCAAATCCAGAATTAAAAATATTCTTTCCTAAGATTCCTAATTCACGCGCTTCTTTGATTGCGATGCCTAATCTTTCGACCGCAACAGGGTATTCAGCACGAATATATACATATCCTTGAGTAGCTCCGATGGCATAACCACCAATAGCCATAGCTTCAACTAATGAGTTTGGATCTCCCTCAAGAATTGAACGGTCCATAAATGCACCTGGATCTCCTTCATCAGCATTACATAAAATATACTTTTGGTCAGCTTGGTTAGCGGCGCAGAATTTCCATTTTAAACCAGTAGGGAATCCTCCTCCACCACGACCGCGAAGTCCGGATTTTAAAACAGTGTCCACTACTTGTTCTGGGGTATAGTTTGCTAAAACATCAGCTAAAGCAAAATAACCATCACGAGCAATGTATTCTTCGATATCAACTGGGTTGATGATACCACAGTTTCTTAAAGCAACACGTTGTTGCTTTCTGTAGAATTGAATCTCTTTATATCCCTTAGTTGTACCATCAGGATTAACAGTCTCCTTAAAGACTAAATCAGTAGGAATTTCTCCTTTTAATAAATGCTCTTCACAAATACGTCTTACTTCTTCAACGTGAACGTGAGAATAGAATGTTTCTTCAGGATAAACAATTACGATTGGTCCTTTTTCACAAAGACCGAAGCAACCAGTTTGAACTAAATCAATTTCATTGCGAATTCCTAATTCAGTTAAAACCTTATCAAATTCTGCTTTTAAAGTATTTGATCCAGAAGATAAACAACCAGTACCACCACATAATAAAACTTGGTGCTTTACATTAGCTTTGATAGCTTGTCCTGGTTGATGCTTTTGACGCATATCAACTTTTACGATTGCGCGTTCCTTTATCGCTTTTAAATCTTCTAAAGTTATCATAGTTTTTTCCTTTCTAAAGTATAAAAATAAATTTTTCTAAAATCCTTTTTAGCAAATCTCTTTGATTGCTTCTTTTGCCTTTGCAGCAGTGGCATTTCCATGAACAACACCATCGATTGTAAATACAGGCGCTAATCCGCAAGCACCAATACAACGGGTAGCTTCAACAGTGAACATACCATCTTCTGAAGTTTCTCCAACATTTACCTTTAATTCTTTTGTAACAGCGTTAATAATCTCTTGAGCTCCACGAACGTAGCATGCTGTACCTAAGCAAATACTAACAACATGTTTTCCCTTTGGCTCAGTTGAAAATTGGGCATAAAATGTTACAACACCATTAATCTCAGAAACACTTATTCCTAATTCTTTAGAAATAATTTTTTGAATGCTAATAGGAATGCATCCAAAGATTCTTTGAGCTTCATGCAAAGTTGGCATTAATGGGCCATTTTTGGTTTTGTTTTCCTCAATTACAGCCATTAATTCATCAAGTTTTTCTTGTGTAATATCAACTTTAACTGCCATATAAATTTCTCCTTCCACATATTATAGACCAGTATAATTTTACCATATAAATAATGAAATTAAAATACACTTTTAAAAATATGCGACAATAATTTTCAAAATTATGATGCAGTAAAAACTAATTTTACATTTTCATTTATATAAAAATTGAAAAGTTGTCTTTTTGTAGCCGTTAAATTATTGAAAAGTAGATATATATATGTTAAAATACAATTGAAAAATCAAAATAGAGGTGATTGTATGCTTTTTCGAAAAATTGAAAAAATAATTGAAGAACATCTCAAAAGTGATACAAAAAAAATATTGCTTATCGATGGAGCAAGGCAGGTAGGAAAAACCTTCATCATTCGCCATGTTGGTCAAAGGTTATTTAAAAACTATATTGAAATTAATATGGTTGAAGACAAATTAGGAGACCATCTTTTTTCAGATGTAAAAACTATAGAGGATTTTTATCTTCAAGTTAGTATGCTCGAAGGACATAAGATGAAAGAGAAAGAAAACACATTAATTTTTATCGATGAAATACAGGAATATCCTCATTTACTCACACTTTTAAAGTTCCTTTCCGAAGATGGAAGGTTCACTTATATCGCAAGTGGGTCATTGTTAGGTGTTACATTATCACAAACCACTTCTATACCTATGGGATGCATAAAAAAAATACGAATGTTTCCCCTCGATTTTGAGGAATTTCTCTATGCTAATGGGCTAAATGAATTTGCCATATCTAAAATATATGAAAAATTCAAAAGTGAAGAGCCATTAGATGAAGCAATGCACAATAGAATACTTGACTTATTCCGAAAATATTTGCTGGTGGGAGGACTACCTGATGTCGTGAATTCATATCTAGAAAGCCATAACATTCAGCTTGTCCGCGAACTCCAAAATGAAATTCACGAATATTATGCTAATGATGCTTCCAAATACGACCAAGCAAATAAATTAAAAATAAGAAACATCTATGATCTTATTCCATCCAATATGGAAAATAAAAAAAAGCGTGTTATAGCTCAAAAAATTGAAAATAAAAAAGGAAAAGTATTTGGCGACTATAGTGATGAATTTGAGTATCTTATTAATTCTGGTATTGCCTTAAATGTTCAAGCAATTTCCAATCCAGTTTTTCCGTTAATTGAATCCGCAGGGAAAAACCTTCTTAAGCTTTATCTTAACGATGTTGGAATCCTTACTAGCACTCTATACGGTAACAATATCCGGGCAATTTTAGACAATAAAGAAAGTATTAATCTAGGTTCAGTTTACGAAAGTGTTGTCGCAAGTGAATTAATTGCCCACGGTTATAAATTATTCTATTATGACAATCGAAATAAAGGTGAAGTTGATTATTTAATTGATGATTATAACTCTTTATCTTGTGTGCCAATAGAAGTTAAATCAGGCAAGGATTATACCGTCCACAGTGCCCTTTCATCATTTGTTCAAAATGAGGATTATCATATCAAAAAAGCTTATGTTTTGTCAAATGAAAGAACCATTACTCATAAAGGGAAAATCACCTATTTACCAATTTATTACATTATGTTCTTTAAAAACAATCCCGAAACAGAAAATTTATTATTTTAGAAATAAACCTCCTTCAGTCGACACCAAAGGAGGTTTATTAATACTAGTTGAATTCTTTTGCTACTGTATTTACTAATTTCATATCACATTGACCATTGAAATTAGCTTTAAAATGCTTCATAACGCTAGGAACTGACCTATCAGCTAATTTAGCTATTTCTTCTCTAATTTCTTCAGCAGTCAATTGCTTTGGAAGATATTGACGCAAATAATCCTGTTGAGCTTTTAGCTCCTCAGCTTTTTCTGCTCGATTAGCATTTGTAAAAGCCAAGATTTCATCATCTAATTCTTTGATTGCCTTTTGGATGATATTTAAAACATCCGCATCAACCATTTCTTGATTTTTTGCCTTTAATTCAATATTTAAAAGCATTGCCTTATTGATGACAACAGGTAAAATTCCTTTTGCGACCATATCTTTATTTTTCATTGCCATTAAATTGGCTTTTTTTAAATCATCAAATAACATAATTATCACTCTCCTTCCTTATTATACACCAAATCGATAACTTCTTTCAATACAGAAAAGGAACTAGAAATAGCTAGTTCCTCCACCTATCATTCTGGCATTTGTTTATCACTAATGGTATATTTCGATTTACCACTGCGTTTAGAAGTGTATAAAGCACGATCTGAATTATTGTACAATTCTTCAAAATCCTTCGTATCATTATCAATGATCGTAACTCCAATTGAACATCTTTGGGTAAATGTCGAATCACCAAAGGTAAACTCAACAGATAATAAATCATTTAAAGTTTTACAACGGGAATAAATATCTTCTATCGTCTTAAAATCCTTCATTAAAACAACGAATTCATCGCCGCCTAAACGGCCAACATCATCATATGCCTTAACAGTCTTGCGAATATTAGCCGCAAATTCCTTTAACACAACATCACCAGCCATATGGCCATATGAATCATTAACCATCTTAAAGTTATCTAAATCAAGGATAATAAAGGCTCCATAAACACCAGGGCGCTTATTGGCAATGTAATCATTGACAACCTGAACCGTTTTTGCTCGATTAATCAATTGGGTTAATTCATCAATTTCAGCCTTATTTTGAAGCTCATCATGAAGATTCTTTTGCTCGGTGATATTATCAATTAATCCATACATAATTCGATGCTTCGAAACCATATCAAAGACAATATGAACAGAAGCCTTGACCCAATAATATTTATTGTCATCATTCTTCATTTGGAATTCAATTTCTAAGAAATCATGTCCAAAAGAGAATTCCTTGCACATATGCTTCTGACTAAAGAATTCATATAATCGATCAAAATCTTCTTTGAGAGTATTATTCTCAAGCAAGAATTTAAAAATAGTTTCATAATCTAAATCACGGAAATCTTCAATCATTTCCATAAATTTTTTACCACCATTTAAGACTCTTCGCGTATCTAAATCAATATCAAAGGATAACATCGCCCGCTCGCTGATAGCCTTTTTATATTCCTTTTCCTGAAGAACACGGGCCTGAGCGGCTTTCTCGGCAGAAATATCATATAAGCTGCATGTACATAAATGTTGATTATGCTTTACTAAATTGGTCGCATTAACACGATACCACACTGATTCGCCCATTTTATTAACCAAGAAATCACAAGAAACCTTTTCTTCTTCATTATTCTTCAATTTATCAAATGCTTTATTAAATTCTTCAGCTGAGCATTGATCAATTATATTTAGCTGAAAGAGAGCTTCAGGAATATGACCCTTTAAATCAAGAGGTTGGAAGGTCGAAAAATTCGCTGACTGATAAGTAATAGCTTTGCTTTCAAAATCATAATCAAAAGCGATATTTTTGGATATCTCTAGAGCTAATCTCAATCGTTCTTCGTTGTTTTTAGCGCCAACTGTAGCAATTTTCATTTTATGAGCTGTAACAATAAAGAAGAAAGATATAATGACCAAAAATGCACTAAAGCTAATTCCTAAAACTATAATTAAATTCTGAGCAATTTCATTGATTGTATCCACATATGCTGAAACATATTTTTCAGAAATGACATTAAAGAAGCACCAGGAATCGTTTTTTTCAAAGGATTTTAAATGACCATAGTATTTTTCTCCCTGATATTCAAAAGAAAACTGCATTTCACCATTCAAGGATAATTGCTCCATAATAGTGTCTGTTGTTAATCCTTTTTCTAAAACAAAGGAATTAAGAACAGTAATAATATCACTATTCATAGCCAAGGTATCATTTTTTCGACTAATGAAAAACTCGCCATATCCAATAACTGATTCTTCTTCCGATATCGGCTCATGCAATGAAAATGCGTATGTCAAAACGTTATCCAACCCTAATCCTAAATAACTATAAAGCGAAGAAGAATCTAAAATCCCGTAAATAATTCCGATAACTTGATTATTCTTAATTATTGGTGTCGCAACACTAATCGAAATTTTTCCGGTAACGTAAGATTTAATTGGTTTTGAGATATGAGCTTCTCCTTTAATGGCTTTCTTAAAATAATCACGATCAGAAACATTCAATTCCTTTTTCATGCCACTAAATTTACCGTTTCCTTCTTTATCAACAATAACAATTCTTTCATAATCTAATTTCTGAGCCTGAAGGGCAGCATATTGAATTGCCTCATCCGATTGAAAATCCGAAAAGGTAGCTATTTGTGATGCAATAGCCCCTAGGGTTTGTAAATCATCATTTACTTTCAAAGAAATTTTGTCATAGCTAATTGAGCTTATCTCAACAATCTTCTTGGAAATACTTTCTTCGTTAGCTTTGTCTATATTGTTTCTAAAAACGATTATTGAAGCAAAACAGAAAATGAGAATTAAAGCAATTAATACAATAAATATATTTCTCAACTTTTTCATACGAATGCCTCCTCCATATATAATTATACCATATAGGTAACCGTTTTCTCAATTCTTTTTTCGGAAATTTAAATAAAATATAAACTTTATTTTATTATCGTAGAAATAATTTACGATACACATAAATATTATACAATAAAATTATCAATAAACAAACAAAAAAATTGCTAGAAAATGAACAATTGCCCCAGCTAAAACAAAGAAATGCCAAATAAAATGGGCACTTTTAACTCCTCGTTTACAAAATGGAATCATTCCTAGTGTGTAAACGAGTCCGCCAATTAAAATACCGATAAATAATGACATATTATTATGAATCATACTAGGCACAAAATATAATCCACTCCATCCTAAAGTAAAGTAAAGCGGAAAATGAAGCCATTTTAGCCTTCCCGGGCCAAAGACTCCTACCATAGTAATTCCGGTGATAATCAATATCCATTGAATAATAAACCACACAATGCCTAACACATCACCACAATATACAAGCAGCAATGGGGCAAAGGTTCCACCAATTAATAAATAAATCGACGAATAATCAAATCTCCTAAAAATCCGCTTTACCGTTGAGCCATATTTAAATGAATGGTATAAACAACTCATAAGCATCATCAAAAACATACTTAAACCATAAACCCAAGAAGCCAACGCTTTGATTGGTGTATCTGATTTAATTAACATCAAAACCAAGCCGGCAATTGCTAAAATAGCCCCAACTCCATGTGTCACTGCATTCCCTATTTCTTCAAGGACCGAGAGATGGGGCGGTTGATTTAATTCGCGAATACGCATTTTCTTTTCAAGCTTACGCTCTTTTTTTTCTTGTTTTTTTTGCATTTTTAATTCATCCATATATATTACCTCAAATCGTATTAAATAATACAATAGAAATATGTTATAAAAATGTGAACATGTTCATAAATAGAAATATGACTATAGCATCTCTTTTTCTCTTATAAATCTTTTCAACAAAAACATTGTAAAATAAGGAAATGTATAAAACTTTCCATTGAAGCCAATATTTTTATCGCCAAATTTAAAGCCATACTTAATATCTTCGTATTTATCCTTATTTAGTAAGTTATTCAAAGAAGGAGTCGGTCCATCCTTAGCCTTTACTTCAACAGGAATTAAGCTATTATTATCTCTTACAAAAAAATCCATTTCAATTTGGGAGCGATCATCCTTGTAATAGAATAATTTGAATCCTTGTTTTTTCAAAATTTCGCTAGCAACACTTTCATATATTGCTCCTTTAAAAGTGTTTAGGTTTCGATTCTCTCTTAAATCTCTTTGGGCTTCTTCATCTAAGGAAGCAATCAATAATCCCGTATCGCCAAAATAAACCTTATATTTTGTAAGGTCATAATTGCCAACCAAAGGAAGATTAGGCTCGTTCAAACAGTAGCACATATTAATTATTCCCGCATTTGAGAGCCACTCAAAACACCCAATATAATCTCGATTCCTTGCATCCTTCGTGATTTTTGTAATTTGATATCGCTTATTCTCTTTAGCTAAAAAATAAGGAATATTTCGATAAATGTGTAGAATTTTTCTCTTATCAATACCCTTTGCATATTTTGTAATATCCTCTTCATAATCTTTTAATAATTGCTTTTGCATACCTAATAGACCAGAAAAGTTTTTATTTTCAATATATTTTAAAACAATTGCTGGCATTCCCCCAGTAATTAAATAATCAAAAAAGCATTCTTTATATATTTTCATTTCAAGTGTGGAAAAGGGATTTAGCTCTAGCATATGTCCTAACAAATCATTGATTTGTTCATCCTTGTAGCCCTTTGCCCACAAAAATTCCTCGAAATCCATAGAAAACATGTCATATTCTTCTTTATACCCAACACTATTAAGTTCTATTTCATTATAATTAATACCCATTAAAGATCCAGAACAAATTACATCGAATCGGCCATCTATCATGAATTGCTTTAGCGAGGTCATACCTTTAGCACATAATTGAATTTCATCAAAAAAAATTAAGGTCTGACCAGCTTCAAAATTCCATTCAGGATTAATTAATGAAATATTTTTGACAATATTTTGAACATCATATCCATTATCAAAAATCGTCATAAAGGCTTCATTAGCCGCAAAATTAATTTCAATGATGTTTTTATAATTTTCATTGGCAAACTTAATTATCGAATAAGTTTTTCCAATTTGCCTTGCGCCTTTAACTATCAAGGGCATATGTTTTTCTTTATCTTTCCAAGTTTTTAAAAAAGAGTCAATTTTTCTTTTCATATATATCGCCTCATCATAAATGTAACACGTTTTTATGTAAAAATCAAAGGCTATTTTTCACGTTATCCAATAATATTTTCGACATATTTTACACATTTCCCAAAAATCACAAAAAAAGTGTCGCAATTCAAAATATCATTGAACTTGTATCACTAATTTAAGTAAAATCTATATTACAAAAAAATTAACAACATTTATTAATCCAAAAAAACATCGTAGCAATCACGTTTTTTTCACTTTCAACAATTAAAAGTGTCGAATTAAATATTCATTCAAAAATAACAATCCTCACGTAAAACGTGCGGTATTTACGCTCCCCTATAAGGGCGTATACCACACGACGACCCTCAAGGGTCATCAAAAGCGGCTGACAACCGCGATTTTCACTCTGGCTTATCCCTTGAAGGGATCTTTGTATTCTTTGGTCGACAGATTATCTTCCATCATATCTTCTTTTTCTTGATTCTTGATATACTCTTTGATTGTTTCAGTATTCAATCCCACTGTCGACACAAAGTATCCTTTCGCCCAAAAGTTTCTGTTACCATATTTGTACTTCAAATTTGCATGTTGTTCAAATATCATCAAGGAGGATTTTCCCTTCAAATACCCCATGAAATTTGATACAGCAATTTTGGGTGGAATCTTAACTAGCATATGTATATGATTAACACACGCATGTGCTTCAAGAATTTCCACTCCCTTATACTCACATAACTGACGTAGTATTCTTCCTATATCAGTCCTTAATTTACCATATATTTCTTTTCTCCTATATTTGGGGATAAATACAATATGGTACTTACAATTCCATCTAGTATGTGATAAACTAGAATCGTCATTGGTTTTTATAGCCATTGATATTACCTCCTGATATTTTGTTTTCGGTTGCCAGACCATTAACATTATATCACGAGGCTTTTTTATTTAACAACGCAAGAAGCTATTTCTATTCTCGCACGCATAGCGTGTGGTTTTTTTGTGAGTCTGTCGACTCCCAAAATAAAAAGTCTTGATACAAAAAAATCGTACCAAGACTTACATATTTTTATTTACTCATATTTTCTTAAAAGTTAATTTTTTCTAAAAAGTCTTTAACCTTTTTATCATATTCCTCCGTGTTATCAGCGTAACAGGTCGCATGATTTGAATCATCAAAATAAACAAGTTCCTTGACTTTGGATTTGCTTGCACGATAGCATTTTGCCGCATTTGCGCACGGAACAAAATCATCTTTTTTTCCATGAATTATCATAATCGGAATATCGCTATTAGCCAAAGATTTTTCCGATGTTGTTTCTTTCATGTTATATTTTGCGAATAATTTGCTGTAAAGATTAATGGTTGGCATAAGGGGAAATGATGGTAATCCCTTCAAGCAATATCTTACTTCATCGTAGCAAGAGGAAAAACCACAATCGGCAACTAAGCCCTTTACTTGTTCTGTTTTGATTAGTTCACTAGCCATCATAATCGAGGCACTTCCCATTGAGGTTCCACCCAAAAGAATTTTAATATTTGAACCAAATCTTTTTATCGTATAATCTATCCAGCTCAATACATCATATCTTTCTAGTATTCCCATCCCAATATATTTTCCATCTGATTTTCCATGTCCTCTTTGATCGACAATTATTAATGAGTAACCCAATTTATAAAAATCATAGCTCAATAAAATATCACTATCACCTTTTGATTTAAAGCCATGGAAAACAATGACAATTTTATCCTTAATTTCATTCTCAATATAAACTCCGCGAAGAGTTAAATTATCTCGACTTGTAATCGAAATTTCTTCTTTTTTAAAGGTCTCATAAATCTCTCTTCTTTTGGCAAAGTAATCCTTATAATCTTTATATGGAGAATTATCTACACTTTGTATTTTTCGACTTTTAGGATTTGTAAATGTTTTAAAATAAACAACAAAGGTTATAACAAAATACAAAACAACAAGCAACAAAATAGCTATTAGGACCCAAATATACCATTCCATAAAAACAGCCCTTCCATTTCTTTCAAATATAAATCAAAAACTATAAATAAATAAGCCAAAAAATAGCCAAACTGCAACCTTTTTCAGCATAAAACAAAGCAAATCATAAGTGCATATTTTTTCAATACTTTCCTAAATCAATTTTTATTTTCGCCAATACGTTCTATATAACCACTTTCTCTCAAATATCTTATATTGTTATCGATAGCATTATTACTAATACCTAGCTTGATTATGTTTGAATTATGACTCTTCTTTGAAATAATCTTTTTTCTAGTATCATTTAGGCTATGTTTTCCAAATTTATCGTCAACTTTTATATTAGATCTAGAAGATAATGTAAATAAAATAAATCGCATCTTAAGGTTACAAGCAAAACATATAATAACAGAATGTCAAAATGACCTATTTCCCAATACCGACAACATCAAAAATGATGGCAGGAAGAATTTTATCTCTTCCATAAGCATATTTATCTTGTTGGTCTTCCGTTCTTCCCACCAAAGCTACTCCAGCTGAGGAATTATCTGATACAACCAAAATGGCAATACTTGGAATTTCAAGCAAATCAGCCATTAAATAGAAAGCAGCTGTTTCCATTTCAATTAAGTCCGTTCCAAAGGCTTTTATTTCATCCAAGTGACTGTACTCAAGGGCAATAGATGGTGTACAAAAAACTGAAGCCTTCTTAATATGAACACCTTTAGCCTCCTCAAGGGCAAGCACTTCATCAATAAACTTCATATCAGGAATCACTTTTTCAAATGGAACAAAGCCATCAAGAGATTCCTTTAAATATGAATGGGCATTATCTCCGGCAACAGAATAACTAGGAGTGCAAATATCTCCAATCTCAAGGTTAGGCTTGAGTGCTCCGACAGCGCCAATAAAAATCATCTTGCCAAAATTAAGCTCGGCGCATAATGATACATGGTCAATTAGATTAGATTCCGATGAGCTAATTTTAATCCAGGCAATTTTTTTGCCATCCTTTATAACCTGATACCCAGCAATATATGTGCCTTCCTTAAGTGTGTCGACTTCACAATATTGATCAATTCCTAGCTTATATGGTGAATAGCTTGGCGCAACCACAAGGGCATCATAATAAGTGTTTGGATCTAGGCCAAAGGCTAAGAATGCCATATTAGGTGCGTTATACCTATGCATATTATCTAAAATTACTTTCATTCTTTCTTTCATAAAAACCTCCACTTGTATTCATAAGCTTTTAATAGTAATACTCATGCGAGTTAAAGCACTTATTCTTGCTTTATCAACATAAATATATTTCCATTATCGATATATAAATAGTTTGCCACAAGCTTATTAGCATTATAGGCAGCCTTTATTTCATCTAAACAAGATGAACCATAATCAAAGGCCAATTCAAATTCAAATGTATATTTTTTATTATCACCTTTGTTAAAATAAGCGACTAGCTTATTAAGCTCTTCTTGGGAATCGATTTTTAAATCAAAGCCATCAAATTTGGATAATTCATAAATATCTATTTTTTTATTACATTCGATATTTGTATATGTTCTTCCAGTATATTCTTTACTATATGTAGCCTCATCAATCAAAAAATATTTATATGATAATACCTCAAATTGATTATTGATAATCGTTCCATCGGAAGTCACATCAATGATATACCAAGTACCATCAACATACACCTTATTCCAGGCGTGGCCAACGCTTGATGGATTTTTCGTATCATAGCCTTCGACAACAACGCATGGTATTCCTTCAATATTACACATTGCCATAAATGATTTACTAATTCCCTCACAGACTGCCTCATTATCGAGGAATACTCCTTCTAAATAAAAGCCATTGTATTCCTTGATATTAGAAACTCCATTAAACAAATAAACGAGCAAATCATTATCATATGTTACGTTCATTACAAGATAGTCATGAATGGCCTTGATTTTTTCTAAATCAGTCATGTCATCAGATATGATATTTCTTAAAACATCTTTAATTTTAGTATAAATTTCCGAAGCGCTCGAATCCTTCTTGCATATTGGTAAAACGCCTCTTTCTAACACATAACAAAGCTGATCGGTTGTGGAAACCTCATATTGATATAGGCTTTGATTTATCGCAAAATCATCAAAATCATCACTTCTTTGTTTAGTAATAGGTTGATAATTTAGACTATTATATTGGGTATAAGCTATTGTTTCCTTGGTTGATATATGAGGTTCTGAAGAATAAGATAGGGTCAAGGTTAGATTATTCCCCAAGAGAGAGGCCTCAACATGAAAATTAAATGGCACCATACAATCATTTACAAGGCTATTTAATAATGTATTAAAATCAGCGTATGCAAAATTCAGATTGCAATCCAATGTATTACTTCGATTTAATATAGCAGCACTAAACTTTAATAATAAGGCATCATAACTGTCAAAGGAATACTTCACTCTAGGATCAAATTCTTCCTTTATTACATCAAGACTAGCATAATGATTTACTGATATTATTTTTGAATCAATAAAGCCACAAGTATCACATACCCGTTTCTGAAGGCCATCGCTTATTTCCGTTGGCTCAAGGACTGTTTTCCAAGGGCAAAAGGAATGACCTAAAGCATCGACAAAATCAACTTTTTCTGTTTCCTTACAGACTGTGCAAGTCTTTAGGGTATATCCTTTTTCTTCACAGGTTGGACCAACTATCTCCGTTTCAAAGGTATGAGGAAGCTTAGGAATTACCGTTTCCTTTCGATGTTCACAAAGAGAGCATACTTCAATTTGTAGGCCTTCTTTACTACAGGTAGGTTCAGTTACTGATTCAACGGTATATTCATGATCACATCTATTAAATATTTCCAAAAACGAACAGCCCGAGCATAATAAAATAAATATAAATACAAATAATACTTTAAATTTCTTCATAGAAAAATCGCTCCTTCACTAATAAAATGTTAAGTAAATGCCTTACCTAAAAGAAATTATTCTTTTTGGCACGCCTTACAATTTATCATCAAATAAAGATAATTGCCTATATTTTTCTGGGTATGTTCGCATATATTCAAAAACCATATTTACATCAGATACAATACCTCTTTTTTGACATTCTTCATAAAATAATTTAGATAGTTCTTCATTTTGATCAGACATTACTTGGTATTTTAAACCATATTTTCTCATATAAGCTTGTTTTAACCCAGGAAAATGTTCATCGAGCTTTTGATAAAAATATTCTCTATTTCCTTCTCTTAATGTTAGACCAATTCCAAAAAAAATTATCCCATACACATTATTATCACTACAATAATCTAATAGCTTTAATAAATTCTCTTTCGTGTCATTAATAAAGGGAAGAAAGGGGTCAAGCCACACTACTGTTTTTATGCCTAGCTCCTTACATTTTTTTAAAACCTCAACTCTTTTGCTTGTTGGACAAACATTAGGCTCAAGGATTTTGCATAAATTATCATCGGCGGTTGTGAGGGTTATTTCAACAACACATTTTGAATCCTGATTTATCTTATCTAGCAAATCCATATCTCTTAATATTAAATCAGACTTCGTTTGAATAGCCAAACCACAATGATGTTTTAAAATTACTTCAAGGCATTTTCTTGTGTATTGTAGTTCTTTATCTAAATGAAGATAAGGATCTGTCATTGAACCAGTGCCAACCATACACGGTGCTTTCTTTCGCGAAAGCTCATTATCTAAGAGCTTAAAAGCATTTAATTTAACCTCAATGTCCGTAAATTCGTGATTTATCTGGTAGCATTTACTTCTAGTGTCGCAATAAATACAGCCATGGGTACAACCTCGATATATATTCATTCCATTTTGTGGAGATAAAATCTTTTTATATTCTTTATAGTGCATATGATAACCTTCTTAATAAGCAAACTTTGTTTATTAACAATTTTTATTTCAAACCAATTATAACATATATATTTATTAATACGTATGTAAAAAAAGAAAAAAGAGCATAAAGCCTTCTTTCATAAAAAGTTTAGTTTTTTCAACAAACCGAGTTTTACAGTTGTTGTGCTATGATATCTTTCCATTATTTAGGAGGTTTTTTTTATTTAAGATTTATTGATTTTACATATTTATCAAATGATAATTTATTCATCATCGTGCACATAAATCTACATCAAAATATTTCATTAACACTTTGTAATCTTAAACAGTTTCATTTTCTATATTTGATAGAATTAATGAATAGTAATCATTCCCATTCTTATCAGTTGTATACCACAAAATTAAAAATATGTGTCACAAATTTGAAATTTTTTTTAATTTGTGACACATAATATATGTTTTATTTAAATAAACTCTTTAAGTTTTTTGTGTTAATATGATTCATTTAATTATCAAACACGTGACTTCAGCCCCTATTTCAAGGTGCAAAAAAAGCTTTGAAACAGCATTTCTACTGTATCAAAGCACTTTCTTCTTTAATGGTGCCAACTGGGAGAGTCGAACTCCCGACTTACGCCTTACCATGGCGTTACTCTACCTTCTGAGTTAAGTTGGCGCAATATTATTGTACTATAATATATGAACATAATCAACAAAAATTTTTAATCAATTTTCGTTTCTACTAATTCAAAGCGATACTTTTGAGTAACATTTGGATATTTAATATGATCAACTTCACTTAAAAACATATCTAAAGGTCGAACCCAAAGACTCATATCATCATATAAACGACGATAAACAACCATTTTTTCTTTCGTTTCCGAATCAAAGGCAATATCAATCACTAGATAATATTTTCCTTTGAAATGTTTATATATTCCATTAATTTTTATTTCTCGCATCTTAATCACCATCAATCAAATATTTCTTTCCTACTACCTATATTATACCATATACAAAAATCTATGATAGCATAAAAGTGTTTCTCGAAATACATTTCTCGAAACACTTTTATCTTTTTATTAAATATATCAACGATTATCCGCATAAGGCTGCCAAATAGCCATATTCCAAAAAAGAAAATGACTGGAATTAGTATCATAAACACTAATGCCTTAAAGGAATTTTGTAGGACTTTCTTTCCAGCTTCCGATGGATTCTTACTGAATACCGCCTTTAACATTCCCCAACACAAACATAATATAAAAACCACAATAGCTAACAATGCCATCGCAAAAAAGATTTGCCTTATGTCTGAAATCTCTCCATTCATTCCCTTTAAAAACATTGTCACTAGGTCATCGGTATTCTCAGGCTGCCCAGGTATTCTTTTGATTCCAGCCAAAATATAAAAGACTTCTTCTATCCAGTAGATGATGCGAAATAGTGTTTGGACCATTGTCCAAAAGGCTTCTGATACGCCTCCAATTAATGATTCAACTATACCTAATACCATTACTCCATTCACCGATACCACCTACTCTACTATTATGAAATCAATGTCAAAATTGGTGATATAAGCTTCGTGATGACAAAACATATTTGATCTATCAAAATTAAAATGTATTAAAATATCTTCCTTAGTTTCACAAGCCCTTATCTCTGTAAAATCTATAATAAAATGATATTCTTTTCCTGTTTCATATACTTCATTAATAGTATTTAAACTAGAGTCGCTATTTAAACCAATTACCCAAATCCCATACAATATTCCCATATCAAAGCTATCTTTATGACTTTCATGATAACAATTACCAAAGGTAACGTCAAATTCAACCTTGTTTACTTTGACAGTTTTATTGAAATATAGTTGTAATGCAGTATTTGATGCAGTAATATTATTTGTTTCATTTGAAGGAAGAGTTATGGATCTAGTGGATAAAAACTCTTGTTTATCGACTGTAGTTGGTTCTCCTCTACCTACTTCTACTTTCTTTAGCACGTCCGCAAATGTTAGTTCCTTGGTTGTGGTTTCCTTTGTCCCACATGATGTCAATGCTCCTATGCTTAGTATTGCTAGAAACATTAATAATATAATTTTCCCGTTTCTCATTTATTTTTTTCTTCCTCTCTTTTTGTTTTTTTCTTTCCCTATTCCTTTATGAAGGACAGGTCTAATTCTGTTATTTTCAATAATTGCATACAATTTCTAATAATTCTTTCACTAATAAAGCTAAAGATATTTAGCTAATAAATAATTGTTTTTTCTTATCTGCCATTTAAAGCATCTCCCCCCCCACTATTTTTTGAAAAATATTATTAAACATAATATAGATTTCATTGAAATAATTGTTTTTATGGTATAATAAGTTCAAATATAAAATAAGAAAGAAGGTACAGTAATGGACAAACTAGATCCTATACTAAAAGAAAAGATTCTTAATAATTATTATGAAAAATCATCAGTTTCTACCGACATAATTAATTATTATGAAGATAAGAATTATTCTAATAATTTTCAAGATTGTGAAAAATTTAATATACCCCCAATATTATTTACTAATCACCCAGAAATAGCCAAAAGGCTACAAGAAAAGTGCGATTTCGACTTGGATGAATTTAAATGTTTTATTAACAATAAACTTAATCAGCTTAACATTAGCCAAAATGAACTTGCTGAAAGAGCTTTAATGCCTAAACAAACACTTAGCAATAAAATGTGTAGGAAATCAAAATTTACTATTGAACAAGCACTAGCGCTTTCCTTAGGAATGAGATTAACAATAGCTGAACTCCATGAATTTCTTTCAATTCTTGGCTACAATAGAAATAATCAATCAATAATGTTCGTTGAATCCTGCATTGAAGAAAACCTTTATGACATAATTTCAATAAATGAATTATTAGACCTCTTAGATTTACCACTATTAGGCTCTATGAAATAAAGCTAAATCATTATATATTAATAAAAGCCATTTTATTGGCTTTATTTTTTTGTATCAACGCCATATCTTTCTTTTTGAAAATCATCAATACGTTTTTGGTATTGGGCGAAATCTCCACCTTTTTCAACCCATTCAAGTAAAATTTCATCAACCTCAGGATCGATGGTCGCATTTTGCCCATGCGATAAGCGAAGCATCGCAAATGATTGGTTGTAACGATCTAATCGTTCTTTTTTTGTTTCGTACATAATTTTATCATTTCCTTTCTATATTAATTTTCATCATCAAAATCAAACAAATAATTTATTTTGTATTTCATAACATAATTTGCTATCGCATCATTTCCTTGGGACAAAACATCCATTGGAATAAAGCCAACACATTCATCTTCAACAAACGTAAATGACTTATATAAGATGCCAGATTTGCATTCATTTTCTGATAATACAGCAAAGATTTTTACTATTTTTTCTTTATGTGCCAAATAGAAATATGGCTCTCCTTTTTGTTGCTCCCACAGAACATCTAATTTTGTATCAAGTAGAAGATTGAAATCTTTTTCTGATACTTCCTTAACATTCATTTTTGTTTTCATAAATCATTATCCTTCCTATTTTAAATATTCCTGCTTCTAACCACTTCACTTCTTTATTAAATCCTTATTTGACGAATATTCAATAAATCATATCAGCAAATTTATGCTTGTCCACACATTACTAAATAACCTTCTTGATTATTTGCTATGTTTTGTCCTTATTACAAATTAATCTTCATCATCTTCGTCTTCATAAAATTTTTCTGGCAAAGTAATATATTTACTAATCATTTCCTTTGCTTCTCTTCCAATAAATACTTTTTCGGTTACAGTATCCATATATGCAACCTTATAATCCAGATCGTTAACAAAAATCAAACATTCATTCCAATAATTTGTAATTAACATTTTATATTGGTAATCCGAAAAAATAAATAAAGTATCACGCTCAATTTCATCATAAAATTGAACAACCAAATCAGGTAAATTCTTCATTTCTTTAATTTCCTCCTACAATATGTAGTGTAGATTTAGGCTATAGGATATGCCTAGCTACATATTAATAAGAATCACTTTGAAAGACTCTAATTTTTTCACAAAAAATTAAAATTGCTTAGCAACATCTATTGTACATCAAAAATCTCACCAAATTGTCTCTTGTGGAGAGACATTTTAGATATTTCTAAGAGATATAATCACCATAGTGAGGTGTTTTAAAAATGAGGAAAGTTTTTATTGCATATGGAAAAAGAAAACAAAAATACGGATTTATTTTCTTTCATCGATAAAAACCAAAAGCAATCATTTCATGAACTATTAAACCAGCACCTCGCAAAATCAAAGAAGACCGACCCTGAAATATATAATGATGCCAATCTTACCAAGGGAACCTATTCTCGCCTTCGAAACATCCATCATAAGCCCAGCAAAAACAGTATCATTTGTCTAGCCATTGGCCTTGATTTATCTTACATCGAAACATTGATTTTATTAAAAAGTGAAGGCTATACCTTAAGTAATAGCTCTCGGTTTGACTTAATTGTGAAATTTCACATTCAAAAAAAATCCAAAATCTATGATATTAATATCGACCTGGACAAAAACAACTGTGAATTGCTAGGGAAGCATAAAAAAAAGGAAAAAATCAAAATCTGATTTCTCCTTTTTTTATTTGATTGTTGCGCCAAAGGGAGCAAGAGAAAGCTCACCCATTTTAAATGCTTGTTTACCTAGTGGAATTCCAATTATTGTAATGCATAGAATTAATCCTGCAAGTAAGAATAAAAGGCAATTTACAAATCCACCTACAAGAAGCCAAATCAAATTGGCAATTGGATGAGAGCCAAAATTTGTATTAACCGTTTTTCCAAATGGAGTCAATACTAATTTAGCGAACTTAAATAATTGTAATCCAAATGGGATTCCGATAATGGTAATGCAAAAGATAAGTCCGGTAAAGGCATATCCCAAGGCAGTCCAAAGTCCAATTAACAAAAACCAAATAATATTTGCAATTGTTTTCAAAAAAATACCTCCTCTTTTATCTTAGAATACCATAGAAAATACCCACAATCAATTAATTTCGATAATTTTCAGCTTGGGTCATAAATAATTTATAATACAGGCTATCTTCTTTTTTCATAAGCTCGCTATGAGGCGCAAAGTCTTCAATTTTGCCTTCATTTAAAACTAAAATCTTATCACAAAAGATACTCGAAGACATTCGATGGGAAATATATATTGCCATTCGATTTTGGGCGAGCTGATTAAAATTCTCATAAATCTCGGCCTCGGCAATCGGATCTAAGGCTGAGGTAGGTTCATCTAGAATTAACAAATCAGCTGGCTTATGAATAGCCCTTGCGATGGCGATTTTTTGCATTTGACCACCACTTAGCTCAACCCCATCCTTTTCATAATCCTTACCTAAATTGGAGTTTATTCCCATCGGTAAATCCTTAATCTTGTCATATAATCCAACCTCTTGGGAGAGCTTTATTGCTTCTTCCTCTAAAATATTAGGCGCAATATTATCAAGAATTGAATAATTAAAAAGCTTAAAATCTTGGAACACTGTCGATATCTTCCTCATATACGATTCATATGAATATTGATAAATATCCAACCCATTAATCTTTATTACCCCCGAATTTGGCCGATATAGCTTACAAAGAAGCTTTACTATCGTCGTTTTTCCCGCACCATTCAAGCCCACAATGGAAATTTTTTCATCTTTGTTTATGGTAAATGATACATTATCCAAAACTAATTTTTCGGTTTTTGGATAAGAAAAGCTCACATTTTCAAAGGAAATGGAATCGATATTTTTTAATTCAACTTCACCAACATCCTTATCTTCCTTAATATTCATAAATTCCATTACTGGCTTTACATACTCAACTGCTCGCATAAAATTACTAGAAGAATTAATAATAGCTGAAACACAAGCTGAAAAGGAAATAGCTGAGGAAACCGTTAAGCTAAAGGCCGAAATCGCAAAGCTATTTTTAATGGTTGTTATTCCAACCACAATGTAGACAAATCCCATCACAAGATATTGAATAGTCGAGTATGACGATTCAAGTAAACCTCTTTTTTTCGATAGCTTGCCAAAATGATTTGTTACCTCATCACAAAAGATTATGAATTTATCATCAATAACCTCATAGGTTTTGTAAAACCGAAAATCCTTCGCGTTATTGATTGAGTAAAGAGCATCTAAATAATATGAATATTTAAAATTAATTGGTAATAGCTCTTTAAAAAATTTTATTTGAACCTTCGTTGATAAAAGAGTAATCACTGTTGATAAGGCAATTCCTAGAGCCAATGCTATTAACAAAACCCAATTGAAGGAGGCAATAATAACACCTAAGGATATCATCGTAATAACATTTGAAAAAATAGTCAATATTCCGTGTAAAAACATTTGAATGGCTCCCATATTATTAATACCCATTTGCGCATTCTTTTTTAATTCGATATAATATGGATCCTCAAGATTTTGAAAAGGAAGAGAGGTTATTTTTAAGGCTAAGCGATGATTAATTTTCTCTTGCATATATTCATTTGCGGTTTGTGTCTTTTTATCTAAAAATAGCTTTAACAAAAATAATAATCCTTCAACTGCCGTAACAAAAATACCGCAAGATATCGCATCCTGATAATTACCCTTTTCAATAAAGGAAATTAGTAAAGAAATGGTATAGGCTCCAAAAATACTAGCCCCGGCTGTAACCAAGGAGGTAATCAATAAAAGAACAAAATAAGTCTTATATGTTTTAAACGCAAACCACAGAAATTTCCACATAATATGCTTATTCATGATGCTCTCCTCCTTCCTGATAATACTTACCCTGCGTCATAAACATTTCATAATATTTACCCTCTAGCTTCATTAAGGAATCATGATTCCCGTATTCTGCTAAGCCTGTTTCATCAAAAAAGGCGATATGATCACAAAACTTTGTTGAGGATAAACGATGAGAAATGTAGATGGCGGTTTTCCCTAAAACAAGGTCGTTGAAGCTTTGATAAATATCAGCCTCAGCTAAGGCATCTAAGGCCGCGGTCGGCTCATCTAAAATGACGACATTTCCTTCCTTATACAAAGCTCGAGCAATCGCAATCTTTTGTTTTTGACCGCCGGATAAATCAATTCCCTCCTCATCAATAACCTTTGACGCAACACTCAGATAGCCTTTTGGAAGTTCATCAATTTTCTTTTTTAGGCCAACGGCATCAAGACACTTCTTTGCTTTTTCGATAGACGCATCATCACAATCATTCCCACAAACATTTTCTAAGATAGTGCAAGGATAGATATCAAAATCCTGGAAAACAGTCTGAAACATTGAATAATACGCAAATTTATTAAAATCCGATTGGAGGATTCCGTTAATCCTAATCTCACCACGCTCAGGTGTATATAAACCACTTATGAGCTTAACAATTGTCGATTTTCCAGCTCCATTGGTCCCCACAATTGCGAGCTTTTCGCCCTTGTGGATGGTAAAGGAAAGGCCTTGAATTACATATTTTTCAGTATTTGGGTATTTAAACCAAACATCCTTAAAGGTTATCTCAATTTGTTCCTCAGGTGAAAGTCTTCCTCTTCTATCATCACTTTCTACAACATATTCCTCATCAAGCATTTTATAATAGGCCCCCGTGTATTCAATATCCTTTTTCAATGTTCCGATATGATCCATTAGGCTTCGTAAAATCGTTGTCATACTGACAATAACTGTCATATAAAGGCTTACTATCGATAATGGTAAATTTCCCAAAAAGAAATCTCTAATAATTAGATAATAGGACAAACCATCCTGTAATAATAAAGCCACAAGCCCAAGTAAGCCAAATAAAATCAAGTGATTGTTTATATCTCCAATTACCTTAATGTAGTTTAAGGATTTTGTTTTGTATTTTTTTACTAAAAAATCCTTCAAGCTAAAAACACGAATATCCTTACCATAAGCAAAATCACAGAGCTTTTGATTAAAATAAGAGGCTTGGCGGCTCGTATGCGCAACATCCTCTTCCTTTTTATGATAATATTTCGCTCCTAAGATATTTCCTATTGAGGAAACAATTGTACATAAAACACAAATCAAGGCAATAAAAGGTTCATATATTGATAAAACAGCAATAAACAAAATAACACTTATAACTTCACTAATTATGATGTAAAAATTAGTATAAATTGCTTGAAAGCCATCACCATCCGACTGCATGGCTCTGAATCCAATATTAAATCGATCTTCAAACTTCGGATCTTCAATTTTTTCAAAATCAACGTCATGGAACATATGAGCGCATCGTTGAAACTCCTTCATTCGCAAGCGCATAGCATATGAATAATGGATATTCGTAAACACTGTATAAAAGCCATAAGATAAAATTGAAGCTAAAACCAAAACAATGACACTGATAATTAGCTTATTTACGTCTTGACTTCCTAGAATAACATCAATTATGATTTTGGCAAATAAGGTTGAAATAACTGGAGCGATTCCCCCAGCGATTCCTCCAAAAATATATAGCCAAATCATCTTGGTCATTTTTTCTTCCTTAATAAGCTTCATTGTTCTTTTAAATGTTTGAAAGCTCTTCAAAATCATCACCTCATTTATAAAAAAATCTTTTCTTTACGCTCCTATTATACAAAGGAGGAAAGCATTTGTCACGCAACGTTGGGTTGCCAAAATTAACAAATAATAATTTTATAGTTTGCATCAAAAAAATATTGTCAAATAATCATTGCAGAAAACGAATAAATTTTCGCTAACATCACTAGATTTAATAAGAAAAGATAGGATAAATTCCCTTCCCATTTACAAACAGCACCCGTCGTAACATTCATAATATCAGCTAATTTCTCTTGCGATGGCGATTTTTCGCAATTCTTTAATTCTGCCCCCAAGATTCAAGATTGGAAAACTCGTATCTATTATATATTAGAAAGAAAACAAAAAACATATACTATTACTACTAATAATAAAAATATTTATTTACTAATAGTATATTTTATTGCATAAAAAAATCTTTAAATGGTTTAAGCCATTTAAAGGTTTTTCTTTAAGATACATAAAGTATCATTTGGATTCTTACTAGAATTTACTCCTCGTTCAATTGACACTAAGGTTCCTTCTTCATCAATGATAAAGGTCGAACGAACAACTCCCATGTATTTTTTTCCGTACATCGATTTTTCTTGTAAAACCTCATATTTGTTAATTGCATCTAATTCTTGATCACTTAATAAAATGAAGGGAAAATCGTATTTTGTTTTAAAATTCAAATGCGATTTAACGGAATCCTTACTAATACCAATAATTACGGTATTTAAATCACTAAATTCTTCGAATAATCTTTTAAATTCTAAAGCTTGATTAGTGCATCCAGAGGTATTATCCTTTGGATAAAAATACAAAACAACCTTTTTTCCTTTAAATTCTGATAAAGAATGCATCTTACCTAATTCATCAGGCAATGTAAAATCTAAGGCCTTTTGACCAATTTGAAGCATTATAAACCAATCCTTTCTTCAAAAACAATGACTCTTGCCTTTCCTTGTTGTTTAGCTTCATATAAAGCTTTATCAGCTCTTTCAAAAACAATTCGTTCATTGTCCTTTTTTATTTTATGATAAACCCCAGCGCAAATTTGAAGGGTATAATCTTTATCACTTTTTAAAAGCTCACTATTAATATTTTTAATCTTTTCAGTAACATTATCCTTTTCTTCAAAGGAAATAATCGCAAATTCATCGCCGCCATATCGGAAGACATTTTCACCAAAATTGATTTTCAAAATGTTAGCTATATTAACTAAGCAAAGGTCTCCCTCTTGATGACCATAATTATCATTGATTTTTTTAAAATTATCGACATCCATAAGCGAAAACGAAAATGGAATTTCCTCCGACACGAGCTTTGCCATATAATTATCAAGAGCTCTTCGGTTTGAAACATGGGTTAATCCATCGATGCTTGCTTGTTTTTCCAAACGATAATTTAATAAATATTGATCCTTCGTGACAAGATAATTTCTTACCTCAACCGCAATCACCACTAAGATAAAAATCGAATGATTCAAGAAAAAGGTTAATGGGAGAGGATCGCTGCCAACCGAGTAATAAAGAATAAACAAAAATACAGATGATAAAATAGCAATCAAGACATAAAAGATTGGGTAGAACGGCATCAACACACCAACCGCCGCAATAATGGTCATATAAGTTACAGGGAAACCACCATGCGTCATATCCATAGCTGAAATAATGGCAGACCAAACAACCAAACCAATTTGATATGTAATAACATTAGCTAAAGCTATTTTTTTATTAATTTTCTTTTTCATCAAAATACGATTAATGGCAATTGAAATAATCGTCAATACTAAAAGCGTAACATATGCAGCATAGTATACAACTCTTCGTTTTTCCGCAAAATCAAAGGTTAGACAAGCATAAAAAATCATAAAAATTTCTAAAGCCGAAATTAATAATAAAAATGCTTCATAGACGCGCCAGCCTTTTTTTAAGCTACTCCAAAGTAAATCTTTATTCTCCATAACAATCATCCGTTCATTAGCTTGATAATTAATTATACCATACTATTTATAATATTTCACGCAAAATGCAACAAAAAGAGACAATATCTCGTCAGTGACTCAATACCAAAATTATTTACAATTCTAATTATCTTTATTAAAATCAAAAAAAGATTTATAATATAAACATACGACTAAAGAAGGTGTTTTTTTGAAAAAAATAATTATATCTCTATTTTTATTTATTCTTGGCTTTACTTTAATCTCCTGTGGAGAAAATGTTGATCTATCAAGCATAAAATTTGAAGATCAAGCAGTAATCGCAAACGGAAATGAACAAAGCATTTTGATTGATGGGGAGTTACCTGAAGGCTGCATTGTTGAATATACAAATAACAAAGGAACAATAGCTGGGGATTATTATGCGACCGCAACAATCAAAAAAGGCAATAAGGCCTTAAAGGAATTATATGCCACTCTTTCCATCGACAATCCAATAAACGAAGAATTTGAAAAATATCTAAATGAATTTTTCGTAACCTATTTTGAGGGTGATCAATTAGCCTCAAACATCTTTTTCGAGCATCCTGAGAACTATGGATTAGAGCACTACGATGCGGACTTTTATACCTATTCTGAATTTACAGATGAAGATTTAAAGGAAGCTAAGGATTCTTTCAATGAGCTTTTAGCGAAGCATCAAGAATTTGATCGAAACCTTTTAAGCGATAAGCAAAAAATATCCTATGACACCATAGAATCCTTTATAAGCTATTATCAACAATATTACGATATTGAGAATGTAATTTATTTAGAAAACCGCTACATTGACCAATTTGGCGGCTATGTGGCTGATTTTATTCAATATATTGGATCCTACAATATTCGCAATAAACAAGATTTAGATGATGTCCTTAGCTATCTTGATTCATCACAATTAGCCTTTGAATCTTATGTTGGTTATGCTAAAGATAAGGCAATGCTTGGCCTTGGGTTTTCGGATTTCACTCTTGATTCAATGGTCGAATATTTAAATGATATCTTAGATAGTAAGGATGATTATTATTTAGTTCAAGTTTTATCCGAAAAAATCAATGAGCTTAGCTTTCTTTCAAACGAAGAAAAATCATCATACGCGAAGCTTGTCGAAGAAAAAATTGAAGCTTCATTTATGACTGGCGTCTTAAATCTAAAAAATGGACTTCTTGAGTGTAAAGGTTCGATTACTGAAGAGGGCTATTGGGCTATTTCAACTTCTGGAAAAGAATTATATGAATTAGAGCTCAAGGATTTATTAGGAATATCAAATTTATCATTTGAAGAATACATCAAGGAAATTGATGATGAATTAGATAAATCAATTGAACTGGAGTCAAAGGCTATTCAAAAGCTTGTCTTTGGTTATGGTGTTAAATATTACAGTGATATTTACGATTTATTAGAAAAAAATCCTTTAGTTGATGGTACTCCCGTTGAAATGATTGAATATTTAAAGAATTTTGCCAAAACAATTGTGCCTGATTTAAATACGACCCCCGAAATCATCATTAAGGAAATGGATGAAGCTTCGGCAAAGGTTTCAAATGCGGTTGCCTATTATACTAAATCAGCTTTAGATAGCACCAGCGCTGAAAAAATTACCTTAAATCAGCTTCGCCTTGATGATAAAAATGACACTTTATCCACTTTAGCCCACGAAGGATATCCTGGACACCTATATGCTTATCTTTACTCGAAGCAGGCAGGCCTATCTAATTTTATGATTGTTCACTCGAATACTGCTCACGCGGAAGGATGGGCAACCTATGTGTCGTTATCATTATTCAAGTATTTGAAGGAAAATGCAGATACGCAATTAAAGAAAGCCCTAGCAAGCTATTTGTATGCAACCGAATATTCATCATTTTTACTTGAAACAAGAATTGATGTTGGAATTCACTATCAAGGATGGAAAATAAGTGATGTTAAAAGCTATCTCGATAATCTAGGGTATAATGGGGAAGCAGCCCAAGAAATATATCGATTAATAATTGAGCAGCCAACTGTTTATGCGGCCTATGGCTATGGCAAATATTACTTTGTTCATTTGCATGACGAAGCACAAAAAATCTTGGGTGAGCATTATAACGAAATCGAATTTAATGATATGTTATTATCAAATGGCTGGACGAGTTTAGATCTTTTACAGCAAACCTATGATCGCTATATGGCCAAGATATGCCACAAATATGGAATAAAATACTAAGATATAAAAAAGCAATCCTCAAACAAGGATTGTTTTTTTATGCAAAAAATCTCTTTGTATAAACAAAATCCGCTAAACGTAATGTAAGTTTTTCAAATTAGGAAAACCTATTTAACATACAAAACAAAATGCATATCTTTATTCACTTCTTGTATTATTCCTTTTTGAACATAACCTAACTTTTCATATAAATGGCAGTCCTTTTTCTCTTCCATAATAGTAACAATGCTCCATTTTTCTACCATTGTATATCTTTTTTCGATTTCTATAATAAAGAATTGAGCATATCCGTTTCCCTGATATTGAGGAAGAATTGCTAGGTCAGCTATGCTAAATTCACCTTTTTCTCTTTCTCCAACACGAACATATCCAATTGGCCTTTCATTTAACATTAAGAAATATGCATCAGAATGATTCCTTTTCAAATCTTGCTTTATAACCTCCATTGTTTTATTGGCAAGATTCTTTTTTTCATCGTGATACTTTTCCAACAAAGGTAAATATGCTTCTTTAATTATTTTCTTAACATCTGCTGCATAGCTTTCACCTATTTTAAGTATTTCCATATATATAAATACCTATGAATTAATCTTGAATTAATTATTGAAAGGATAAGCCTTAAACAATTTGATGCAATCATATCTTTAAATACACTTATAAAATAGGGTAGAGAGAAAATAAATTTATTTTCGTCCCTCCCATTGCACCGTACGTACGGTTCTCGTATACGGCGCTACATTTATATTAAACACAAAATACACTTAGGTAGTAATCCAAAGGGTTGACCAATCCCGGTCTTCCCTTTTTCTTATTGGCTGTTTCCAAAACTTTAGGGCTTAAAATATAATTCACTACATTCATTCCACTTCTTCTATACCAACCAAGCCTTGAATTTGCTACTTTAAAGATATCTTCATCTTCAAATTTGCATCTATATTTTTTATTTAATCTTTGTAGGTTAATATATATTCTTCTAGGCAATTTCCATTGCTTGATGATTATTACTCTTACCTTATGCCTTAGCCATTGTCCAAATTTATCGATAAATGTTTTCATACTTCCTATACGAAAATACCTTATCCATCCTCGAACAATTTGATTAAGTTTGATAATTGTAATCGCTAGTGGTCTTGATGTCGCGTATTTGCGCTTAAGTTCCTTTTTTGTTTTGTCATAAAGATTTTTCTTTCGGTCATCTCCGGGTTTACATTTCCACCCTTCTTTATTTTTCCAAAAGGTAAAGCCTAAGAAATTACTATCCTTTGGTCTTACTATTTTGGTCTTGGTTGCTGAAACCTTAAGAAATAGCTTTCTTTCTAACCAAGAAGTAACTGACTTCATTACACGTTCGGCCGCTACATCACTTCTAACAAAAATATTACAATCATCAGCGTATCTGACAAAATGCAATCCTCTAGCCTCTAGTTCTTTATCAAATTTATCTAGATATATATTTGACAAGATTGGAGACAACGGTCCGCCTTGTGGCGTTCCTATTGTTGATGATGTAACCACTCCATTCTCCATAACTCCTGCTTGAAGGAATTTACGAATTAAATGTAGTGTATGACTGTCATTTACTTCCTCTCTAAGTATTGAGATTAATTTATCGTGATTTACTGTATCAAAATACTTTTCGATATCTAAATCGATTACCCATTCAAATCCTTCATTAAGATACTCTAATACCTTATTCATCGCCGTGTGACAGTCTCTATTTCGTCTAAATCCATAGGAATAATCACTGAATATATTTTCATATATTCGTGATAACCTTTGTGAAATAGCTTGTTGTATAACCCTATCAACCACTGTTGGTATTCCTAGAGGTCTTAATTTGCCATTAGATTTTGGAATATAAACTCTTCTTACGGGCTGAGGCTTATAGGTTTTGTTCATTATTGAATTAATGATTTCTTCCTTATGCTCATAAAAGTAGGCATCAATTTGACTGACCGTCATTTTGTCAACGCCACTTGCTCCTTTATTTGCTTTTACCCTTTTAATAGCCTCACTTAAGTTTTCGTCACTTAAAATCTCTTCAATTAAGCTCATTTGCTGCTCCTCCTCCATTTGTAAATATATTTGAAATCATCCTCGACCTCTTCATCATCAATGGTTACGCTCCATCGTTCTAGACTATCCTATCTTACGGATTATTCAAACATTGCTTATAGTGATTCGCACTATATAAACATTAGGTCCTTTTGTGAATGGCATTTCACATACTACGACCTCAGCTGACTCCTCATCAATTCTCCTTTTTCGTTAGAGTTTACTATATTCGTTTTAAGACTTCTAGACATCTCTTTGATGAGGCCTCCCGGGGTAATTCATTAATCTTTCATCCCACAACCTCTTGATTTACTGTCTTGGTTTTACGTTTACCTTTTGGACTTCGGTTTGAATAGCAACCTTATCCACCATTTAGCCTTATCAAGTTTCTGTTCGTAGGCTCGAGGATTTTGTTAGCCCCTTCCTTCACCCATAACATCACTGTTAACGGCTTGGGGTTCACTACACTTGGCGGTAAATACCCGTGACTGGACTTTCACCAGTAAGATTAATGCCATGCCCGGCACACTACATAAAAAAGAAACTGTTCTTTTTTCATTATCAAGTCATTTACTATCACCCTTGAGGTGCCTGTGCATCACACCATGCCTTGTTTCTTAATAACTTTTGATAGATATTCTTTAAAGAAGTTATCGCTTTCTCATAAGGAATTTGGTCTTGCTCTCTTAGTACATATTGTCTTTGCATAATTGTATATGCAGTTCTTATGTTCTTGTCATTTTCTGCTAAAATAAAAAACTCGAATTTATTTGGTTCAATATATGGTATACCGTCGTGACGACCCGTTTCTTCTTCCAAGCGAATATCAAGCAATTTTTTCATCAGTATTTGGTCATCCAATAATGCTATAATTTTAGGATGATTTTCCAATACGGACAAATCATAAATGTGCTTTGCTGCCTCAAAAGCTCTATTTGCTATATTAGACTTTCTTACATATGCTTCAGCAGCAAACAATTTATCGACAAATATACGTTCCATAGTAATTGTCTGAACAATAAATGGATGAACACCATATTGATTTTTCAGAATTATCTTTTGCTCAGGAGTTGCATATTCATAAAGCATAGCTGTTATTTCTAAATTCTCTGTTGGTTCACTTATCGTAAAGGATGTAGCTTCAATTTTCACTTTTCCAAAGCGTTGTAATTCATCCTCATTGTCATATACCGTAATGGGTATATACTCATAAACCGCCATAATCTCAGAACGATGAGAAAATCCCTGATTTATGTTCCTCACTAAAGAAGAATATTTCTTAGATGCTTTTTCAAGTCGCTTATCGCTTTGGGTTCTACTGCATTTTCGAACGTCAACAGATAAATCAATATCCTCCGAAAAACGATTTGTCGTTTTCAAAGCCTTATATAAAGCTGTACCGCCTTTGAAATATGCAGGAAGTCCAGCCATTTGAAAAGAAGCAAGTTCTTCTAGAATCAAAACCACATAATAATCTTTCTCCAAAACGTCTGTGCGGTATCCTGTTCTCCTATTGACATCCTCAATCAAAACACGAAATGCGCTTTTATCTAGGTGCAAATTCATCATAACGACAAACCCTCTCTTGCGGTACGTGCCAAATGAGGCAAAACCGTTTTAGTATAATGTTGATCAGCCAAAGCGAGTAATGTTTCATATCGTAAGCCTCTATTTTGAATGTGCAATGCAATAGTTCGGTAAGGTTCGTCATTGTCAATAGGTGCTTTATCCATTTTTTCTAATGTGTCCAATAGCTGAAGATACAATTTATTCTCTTTAGTGATTTCCGTTTTTGGAGGTCTTATCGTTACACCCAATCGTTTGTCATATCTCACACAATTCTTTATTTGATTTGTGACGAGCTCTCTTTCTCGCGGAATTTGCGTTGTTAATCCCAACTGGTACAGAAATGTCAACTCTCCTTCGTAACCCTGATCATGAAGCAAATATTTATCTACTATTAATTGTTCAGTGTTAATTCCAATCTCACCAAAAGGCGTTTCATCGGTCAAATAATAGATGCCTTTTTGATAGAATCTTAGATTTGGTTTTAGACATCTATCCATAATTCTCTTCATTGTAACTGCAACGGCTGCACTAGCTTTATCAGCTGCAAGTCCGAATTGCTTAACTAATTCGTTAGTAATATCAGCAGAATAAATTGGTTCTCCCACTTCATATTCTTCAAGGTAATTCAATACAAAATTTATATGTGACAATTTAAACAGTCCTTTCTTTGATATAATATTAGCGTTTTTTTATATCTGTATACGTTAATATTATATCATTTATATTTTTCTTTGTCTACATCCTCATTTTGAGAATATCAAAAAGTATGAATATAAAAAATTCAGTTTACAGCTTTCTCAAATAAAGAATTATGAACTAGACTTATTTATTCACTATACTATATTATATAAGTCATCAAGCTTTTACTATACTTTATTAAATTATATTTTCAATGATTTATACTGCTTATATTAAGAAATTATAGATTAAAATATTCTTGCCTTTTTAATGCAACTTAAAAAAAAGCCTCAAAGCCTAAGGCAAATTATCTAAAATAACTCACCAAATTTTTTGAAGCCAAAAACTATATCTGAATTAATCAATTTCTTTTGAGAAACTCCCACCGCACTAGCAAGATTAATGGTTCAATCTTTATAATATTTGTCCCTTAAATCTGATCTAACAATTACATTTTCTATGTCATATGTCAATTTGGAAGCCATAACTATCGCAAATATTCCCATCCTTACTATTTTCCAATTAAGCAAAGTAATAATTATTTCTTGGCTTTTTCCTTGGAGCGTTTATCATTAATTATTTTCATTTCCGTTGGAGTGATAAGCTTACAGTTATTTTCTTCTGCCCAATAAATACAAGATAATAAAACAGTTTTTAAGAATGGTCGTGGAACCTTTACAATCATCTTTAATGCATCATCAGTAAATTCAACATCAGTGTCAATTCGATTAAGAGCATACTTAACAGATGACAAATCGATTTCTCGATTTGGAATACCAACCGAAATTGGTTTTTCATAATCACTGCACCAAAAATATTTAGAATCTCTATAGCCCCAGTTTGTTGGAAGTGGGCAGAAATTCTTTCTATTTACGCCATTTACAATAGCATCATAATATTTCTCTTTTAATAATATATTTTCAATCTTTAAAATAAAATGAGCGCCGAATTTCGAAGTAATTCCATTAAAGTTATGATATGGTTCTTCGTATTCTTCTTTTACTTCATCGTCTTGAGCATTGTCTAATTCTCTAACCCACGTGCATTCAAAAACCTGTAGTGCCTCATCTAATATTTTGGGATACCTATTACTAGGATCATTTTCGGCCCTTAGTCCCTCAGTTGGAGTAAAATTTAGGGCCTTAATCTTTTCTTCTGGCGTATCTCCTGGAAATCCCATTAACACATGCTGTTCAAAGTTTTTCTTGGAAAAAGGTAAGAAATTTAAAGTGCATTTACCATGACGCAATAAGCCCTTTGCCGTATTACTTGTATTTCTTGTTTCTAAAATCATAGCATAAAAATCCTTGCCAGCAACATAGTAGGGAAAGCATAGTGAATAAGCTCCAAAGCTTGTTTCTTCTCCTTTTTCATCTAATGTACCAACCAAACACAATGGCATCGGAAAAAATGACGATGATTGGTAGAAATTATCCATAATCCTTAGATTTTTAAATTCTTTGTTCATAACAAATTCCTCCCTTAATGTTAAACAATTAATAACAATTACTATTTATATTATACAGCACTTTGCTTTAAAAAACAAAAAAGACCTAATATAAATTTGTATTAAGTCTTATTTGAAAAAAATTGTTTACCCTAATACCTTTGTCAATGGATGCAAAGGTTTCACTAATAATTATTTGAACTGTTCATAAAACCATTATCTAAATAAACTCTTTTTCATATTTATAATCATTTAGGCGGATTATAATCAATACTAGCCTTCCTTGCTTGACTCATCAATTGCCTTGTTGGAATAGTATAAGTTGTTCCATCTTTAATTGTATAGGTTCCACATTGTCTAAAAGTGAAGGATACTTTTTTTCTAATGCATTGTTCTCTTAAGCTAAGAGCCCAATCATAGTCAAAGGGTCTAGCATTTTTATCCGATTCACCACCGACAATTACTGACTCTATGCCATCAAGATATTTTTCAATATCAATTTTTTCTAATAATGGCTGAGCGGTGATCATCTTATGCTTGATCGGTAAATCCTTAAAAATTGATAAGCGATAATCGGCATTCTTTTGATTATCGATAGTACAGCATACTGTTACATTATCATAGCCATCATTCCAGTCATTTGGAATTATCCTCATAAATCTATCAATTCTTTTGGTTAAGAATAAAAACATCGAATCAGGATGCTCTTTAATCATTTCGAAGCATTCTGGTCTCCATTCATCTGCTTCTTCAATTAAAAAATCACTGTCAAAGCACAAATAGACTAATCCTGGCTTTATCTTCGGGTTTCCATTTTTAAAGAATTCTCTAGGCTTATAAAAATCTTTTGATTTTGTTATGATATTTGTGTCAACATTTCTTTTGGCATCGCCTTTATGAATGTAGCAGTTTAGGCAACCCTCACTACATTTATGGCAACCATGCCATGGATTCCATAAGCTATACATTAAATAACACATCCTTATATCTTGATTATATCACAAAAAAGGATTAATGAGCTTTTTCATTAATCCTAAAAGTTAATTAG
>CAZWLD010000009.1:0-64592 GCA_964634685.1 uncultured Anaeroplasmatales bacterium | reverse complement strand
GAAAATCATAGCTATGTATATGAATATGTTGGTACCTGCGAAGAAGGATATACGGTTTATAAAACTTGCGCAAATTGTGATTATGCAGATTCATGGGAAGATTATGGTCATAATGATCAATATTTTGAAATTGATTTACAAGAAAATGGCTGTTGTGAAGGAATTATTTATGGATATAAATGCGTTATTTGTGAAAGAATAGATAGTTTAAATGATGATTTGTCTTGTTCGATGACTTCAACAGATACTAATTATCCGGATGAAGAAGGAATTATTCATAATGTCGTAACAAATATTTGTGAAACCTGTGAATTAAAGATAATCGAGGACTCATATGTTGGTTCTGTTGATGGATGTATAACTACGCTTAAAGAAACAATTAGCTATACGAAGGGAGAACAAGTCATTATATCCTATGTAAGAGAATATGCTGAATCAAATCATGACTATGTATATTCATATGAAAAACATGGTGAAACCTGTGATGATGGATATACAATTTATCAAACCTGTACAAAATGTGATTATGCAAATTCTTGGGAGGATTATGGTCATCGAAATGAACAGTTTGCGATTTCTTTAGCTGAATATGGCTGTTGCGAAGGATCTATTTATGGCTGGAAATGTGATGTTTGTGAGAAAATAGATACTATATCTCATGATTTCTCTTGCGTGATGGATAAAGCAGCTGATGATTATTTAGATGATGATGGTAATACTCATTCTGTAGAGTCATATACATGTCAAAACTGCGGATTAATTTTTGCGTCTGATGAATATGAAGTAAAAATTAAGGATTGTTTATTATTGTGTCATCGTGAACAAAGCTATACTGTTGGAGGCAAGGTTATCTATTCTAATTATCTAGAATGGAATTTAGATAATCATTCTTACGTTTATTCTTATGAAATGCATGGTGAAACCTGTGATGACGGCTATACTGCTATCGGAGTATGTAGTGTCTGTGGTGATACGTGTTCCTATGATGAGATTGGTCATGACTATACTAGAGTAGATGATATCGATTTATATGCCTATGATGGCTGCTGTGGTGGTTCTATTCTTGTGGATAAATGTGTTGTTTGTAATAGCTTGCGCTATGTATTAGATTATTGTAGTTGTGATTTTAACGAAACAAATACAACTGATGAAAAAGGTCATAGTGTAAAGACATTATCTTGTAGTACTTGTCTATTCAAAATAGTTTTTGAGTATTGGCAAGAAACAAATGAAGAGGGAATTACCTTAAATAAAGAAATTTTATATTTCTATTATAATGAAGAAAAAATCAAAGAAATTCAAAATTAGTTTTAAGCCTGTTGGTTTTGCCAACGGGCTTTTTCTAACTTATTGCCTTTACTTTATTTGGATTTTATTATAAAATAATAGTTGGTGGTATTAATGGTTAATCAAGAAAATGTCGAAAAGCTTTTTGATATTATCAATGAAGCTTGTTGTTTTTTGTTTGATAAATATAAAATGGATTATTTGACAGGTCTTTTAGAAAACACAAGAAATATTTTAGAGGCTGAAATTAAAACCGAGCTTAAGGAAGAGGATATTAAACCGCTTCAGGAAATCTATGATAAGCTTGAGGATGTTTCCTTTAATCAAGAAGAGGTTAGGAAGGCTATGCAGTATTTGCTTGTTCGAGCTTTCAAGGAAATTAGAATGATTAATCAAGTAACCCCGGATACCCTAGGCTTTTTATTAGCTTATTTGGCCAATAAGATTTTTAAGGATCAAAAAATCGCAATTATGGATATGTGTTTAGGAACTGGTAATTTAATCACAACCATTGCCAATCAAATGAATGATCCGATTTTGTATGGATTAGAAATTGATCCGAAGATGGCCGATATCGCGCGGATGAATGCTTCGATGCAGGATTATGATATGAATATCTTTTTAGGAGATACCTTAGAGTCACATCTAAGGAATATGGATTTAATTGTTGGCGATATCCCTGGCTATTTCATTGACAAGGAGAAAACAATGTATTTTCCTTATGAGGCTATCCTTTATCACAAGGATTCCCTAAAGGATGATGGCTATATGTTTTTAATTGTTCCGAATGATTTTTTCAGTCATGACACTGGCTTTTTTAAAAAAGCCTTTGACGCTGATATGCAAATGTTTGGTCTTCTTGAATTACCTGATAATATTTTTAAGGAAGAAAAAAAATGTATTATCCTGATTCAAAAATCGAAGGTAAAAAAGAAGAATGTTTTAATGGTCAAAATTCCTGATTTTAATAATCAAGAGTTGATGAATAATACAATAAGAAAAATTGAAGAATGGTTTAGAGGAGAAAATTATTATGATTAAGATTATGGCAGTAAATGCAGGTAGCTCATCTTTAAAATTCCAATTATTAGAGATGCCTGAAGAAAATGTAATTACAAGCGGAGTAATTGAAAAAATTGGACAAAAGGAATCAATTTACACAATCAAATACAACGGTACCAAAAGGGAAACTAATCCGGTTGTAAAGGATCATGCCGAAGCAGTAGATATTTTATTACATGATTTAATTGAATTGAAAATTTTAAATTCATTAGATGAAATCAAGGGCGTTGGTCATCGTGTTGTCCAAGGTGGCGAATACTTCAAAGATTCAGCATTATTAGGAGAAAAGGAAATTCAAAAGATTGCGGAATTAGCCGATTTAGCGCCTCTACATAATCCGGCACATGTTGTAGGAATTAGAGCTTTCCAAAAAGCCTTACCTGATGTTCCAGCGGTTGCCGTTTTTGATACAACCTTCCATCAAACAATGGCAAAGGAAGCTTATTTATATGCAACTCCATATGAATGGTATGAAAAATATGGTGTTCGTAAATATGGAGCTCACGGCACAAGCCATCGTTATGTTTCAGAAAGAATCGCAAATCTATGTGGATTAGATTATAATAATTCAAAAATCATTGTTTTACATATTGGAAATGGAGCTTCAATTTCCGCTGTCAAAAATGGAAAATGTGTTGATACATCAATGGGATTAACCCCACTTGGAGGAATTCCAATGGGAACTCGTTCTGGTGATTTAGACCCAGCTGTTTTGGAATTCATGTATAAAAAGGAAGGCTTATCAATTACCGAAGAAATTCAAATGCTAAATAAGAAATCTGGATATCTTGGAATGAGTGGTGTTGGAAGTGATGCCCGCGACTTAACTAAGGGTATGCGCGAAGGAAACGAAAGATGCAAGGATGCTTTTGATGTTCAAGCCAAGAGAATTGTTGACTTTATTGCTTCTTACTATGTGTATATGGGTGGATGTGATGCGATAGCCTTTACCGCTGGTGTTGGTGAAAATGTCGCTCATCTAAGAAAGAATATTATTGATCGTTTAGCTTGCCTTGGTGTTAAATTAGACGAACAATTAAATGATACCTTCTCTGATGAAAGAAGAATTAGCACTCTTGATTCAAAGATTGCGGTATGGATTGTTCCTACTAATGAAGAGGTAATGATTGCCCGCGATACCATTCGTTTAGGAAATATTAAGTAATTTTGAAGAAATCTTTCTAATATATCATTGAGGTGATGTATTTGAAAAGATTTCTTTTTTTGTTGGCTTTATTTTTTAGCTTTTTTGTTTATGATTCTAAAGCAGCGGATGATTTTGTTTGGAGTAATTGTGATATTCAAATTCCCGTTTTTTCTTCGGCTGAGGATTATTTTTATTTGCCCACGGTAACCTATAAAGGAATTAGTGTTAGCTATACAATTGGCGTCGATGGAACTAGCAAATCGATTGTCAATACCGAATGTATTGGTCATTATCAGGTTGTTTATCAAGCTAATTATCAAGGGATTATTTCCAAAAAGAAGGTTAATTTTTTTGTTTATGATGATATTGCCCCTTCTTTGATTTTTCCTTTAGAGGATATCGTCTTGCCAGTTTATTCGGCTAAGCCGGATTACAATGTTGGGTTTTTATATCGGGACAATTATTATTTTGATTATGAGCTAACTGTTACAATTGATGATTCTAATGTTGATCTATTGCATATCGGAACCTATCAAATTAGCTATACCTTGGTTGATCCGTGTGGAAATCAATCAAGGTTTTATCGGAATGTCGTTATCTATGATGATCAATTGCCAAAAATTGAATTTTCCTCCAATTTAATTTCAAGGGTAGGAAGCTACAATGTTGATTATTTTGATGGTGTTTCTATATACGATAATTATGATGAAAAACCTATTGTTGTGGTGGATAATTCAGGTGTTGATTTTGATTCGTGTGGAGTTTATATGGTAAAGTATACAGCTATTGATAAAAGTGGAAATGAAGCCATTTTCTACCGAGAAATCCATATTTTAGATATGGTTTGTCCAACGATATCTCTTAAGGAATATGAGCGAACAGTCGATATTTCCTTTTCTTTATCTGATGTCTATATTTTTAATAATATTTTGGATGTTTTTGATGACATTGATAATTTAGATGAAAGTGATGTTAAATATATATCTAATTTCAAGAAGGAGATTGGAAATTATGAGATAATTTATTATGTTTATGATTCATCTTGGAATTATGGAGAGGCGATACTGAAAATAAAGGTTAGTGATTTGAATCCGCCTACCATCGAAGGGGTAAGCCGCAATATTATGCTAGGGGAAAGCTTTGACCCGTTGACCTATGTCAAAGCTCGAGATGATATTGATGGAGATATTACTAATCGAATCATTATTGAATTTAACAATGTTGATGTTCATAAAGAGGGTTTGTATAAGGTGACCTACTCTGTATATGATCAAGGTGGAAATTATGCGACAAAGGATTTGTATTTTAATGTGACAACCAAGCATGAATATCATAATACAACAACAGAAAACCAAACAACAATGATGGATATTCCTTACGAAGAGGAAAAAATCCCTGAGGTAGAACATCATAATTCGATGAATCAAGTATGGTATTATGTTGGTGGGGGCATAATATTAATTGGTATCTTTCTTTTTTTATTCATAAAAGGAAGAAAAAGAACATAGATTATTAATGGGTGAATAAAATTTGGACAAACAATTAGATTTAAGATTTCATGTTGAAATGAAAAAGCATTTTCTATTACCAGGAAACATTTGTAAAATTCGGCCTTTTAAAAAATACAAGGAAATAACTGGCTATGCCAATAATCCCTTTTCCCTTTTAAAAAGCATTTTAAAAAAGACCGATGAGGTTATTATGCTGACACCATATCTTCCTTCTGTTTATCAGGAATTAAAATCCATTTGTTCGATTTCTTGTGTGACAGATATTAGTGAGATTGCCCCAAGTACCAAAACAAAGGCTATTTTTTTAGCTAATCCTAATCCTTTGACCGGACGAGTTTATAAGGATGTGGCAATGATTAGCTTAATGGAAATTGTTAAGAAAAACAATCTTTATTTAATTGTCGATGAAACGGAAAGTATATTTTATAAGAAATTCATTAGCTTTACCTTCTATAAGGATTTGTTATATAATCGCTTAATTATTTTTAATCGTCTTTCTTATAAAAATAACGATTTAGCGATGGTTTATTGTCCAAAGGGCGTTTATAAGAAAAATCATTTTACTGCGACCAAAAGCCTTATTCGCTTTTATCAATCGAAGAGGTTATTAAAAAAACGCGAAGAGATCAAGAATATTAATTATTGTCTGTTGGCTGATTTTTGTGAGAAGAATCATCTTATTTATATGAAGAATTCCAAGGCTTCCTTTTTGGTTATGAACATTAATCGCTTTGTGATGGAAAATAAAAATATCAAGGTTTATTTTGGTGAGGATATCGGGATGGAGGGGTCCTATGTGGGAGTTAGCTTAATCGATAATCCCAAAAAAATAAAGCAAATGATTAAAAGATTTAAGTAAGACTATATATGATTAAAAAACCGTTAACGAATGAAAGAAGACCTTTGGTTCATTTGTTAACAGGTTTTTGATTTTTATTTCATTTTTAAGGCATACTGTAGACTCCTCATCTACTATTTCTTACGAATATAATAATAAATAATTCTATATGATTCATTACTGGTCATAAATAGTATTCTTGACATTATTAGATACATCAAATATAATTATTTTTGTTAGTTGAAAAATTATTTTAAGGGTGAGGTGTATATATGGTGGTCATTAAGGATTGTCAAAAGATATATAAAAATGGTAATGTTGGATTAGAAAAAATAAATTTATCTTTACCATCAAAAGGATTAGTTGGTATCTATGGCAAGAGTGGTTCTGGAAAATCAACATTGATAAATTGTTTAGGGGGATTAGATGAATTTACAAGTGGAGAAATATATTTAGATAATGTTTTAGTTAAGAGCTTATTTGAATATTCTTCATATATATTTCAAGAATATAAATTAATTGAAGATTTATCGGTTATGGATAATTTACTGCTTTCAAATCAAAATTTTGATATTGAGAAAATCAACGAATATCTTAAAAGATTTGCTATTTATGATTTGAAGGATAATAAGGTAAATTCTATAAGTGGAGGGCAAAGACAACGAGTAGAGATTGTTCGAGCAATTATCCAAAACTCATCAATCATTTTATGTGATGAGCCAATCGCTAATGTTGATGATGAAACAGGGACAATTATTCTCGAATTATTAAAGGAATTAAGTTCGGATAAATTAATAGTAATTGTTTCCCATAATGTTCAATTATTGAACAAGTATTCTTCACAATTAATTGAAATAGAAAATGGACAAATAAAATCCAATTCAAATATGGAAAACACAGATTTGAAATCAGATTATAAAAAATTAGAGCCTAATAAGCTCTCATCGAAGTATTCCTTATCCATAGCACTAAATAATATCAAGCGAAATAAATTCAAAGCCTTGATGACCTTTGTTTTCTTGTTTTTATCATTATCAATTTTGAGTATTATCTTTTCAATTTTATGGACTGATCTTTCTTCGGTATTATATACTGCTTATAACAATAAAAATGCTGAATTAATAGTTTATCGAGAAGTAGATGAAGAAGAACAATATCCCTCAAATTATAGTGTATCTGATAAATTAATTGATGAGACTTGTTGTGATGTTGTAATTTATGAATATGCTAATTTTGTTGCCAAATACGATGATGATAACTGCTATTTTAACTATATTTGGGTGGTTAATGAAGGTAAGTCTTTACAATATAACTTGGGTGATAATCAAGTAATTATAAGTAGTAACTTTTTGGATTTCTTTGGGAAAACAAAGGAAGAAGTGATTAATACTTATCTAAAATATAATAATGAGGAATACATAATTATTGATGTTATTGACACTAATAAATATGAAAGAACCCTGATTATAAATGAAAATACTTTTAAGGTTTTCAATGGAAATGTCCACAACAATAACTATGTTTCACTATTATTAGATCAAAATGATAAAAAAATACGTTTGTTTAACCCTTATTTAGATAATGAATTAGAATTATTGTCGGGTGATGTTCCAACTAATAGTAGAGAAATTGTTATTTCAAGGGAGCTAGTTTCTTTATTAAATTATAATGAATCTGAAATAATTGGAAAAAATATTTCATTGAATTTTTTTACGACTGGTTCACACGATAAATTAAAAAATTATGAATCTATTGAATATGAGGTTGTTGGGATTAGCCGAAATATGATTTCCATTTATCAAAATGATTTTGATAATTTTATCACAAAATTTGGAACTTCAAAAATTACATCATCCTTAGCTAGTATTGGTTATTTTGATTATAATAAAACAGTGTTAAGAAAATGCATTGATTTACACTTATTACCTGTTGATGAAGAAGGTAGCTTAGTGTATGATATTTATTATAACCTAGTGCAGCTAACACCATTTTTGTGGGGACTAGCATTGGTTTTTATTATTATTGCCATTTTTACTATTTTTAATAGTACTACTTCAAGTATCAATCAAAACAAAAAGATGATTGGTGTATTCATAAGCTTTAAAATGAAACAAAAATCATTTGTTAAAATATATTTGTTTGAAAATGTTTTTATTTGCTTACTTGCAATTATCATATCAATGATAATATATCTTCCGATGATTTTGACACTTAATTCGATGCTAAAGGATAGTTGGTCAATTAGTTACGGTTTCCTTCAAGCAAATTTTCTTTTATTTGGATTGCTTTTTACTTGTGTGTTATTAGTGTTAATAATAAGCTTATTTTTACCAATAAGACGATTACTAACCAAAAAGCCAATGGATATTCTATATGATAGAGATTGATTATAAGTACACTGCTGGTATAAATTGCCGGCAGTTTTTCATTTTTTTGCGTCAATTAAATGCTAATATAGTATAATAGATTTGGAGGCTGATTAGATGATTCAAGCATTATATACAAAAACTGAATATTCGATGCTTAATAACACCATTAAGCTTCCAGATTTAATTAAAAAGGCCAAGGAATATGGCTATCAAGCTTTGAGTATAACCGATCCTAATATGCATGGAGTTTATAAATTTTATGAGCTTTGCAAGGAAAATAATATTAAACCGATTATTGGCCTTGAGGCCGTAATTGAATCAAAATTTTCGGTTGTGACAAAGATTCTATTATATTGTAAAAATAACATTGGATATCGTAATCTTTTAAAAATTAGTTCGATTATTGAGCTTAATGAATCAATAAGCTTAGATGATTTAAAAAAATACCGTGAAGGAATATTTGCCGTGTCCGGAAGCTTTAATGATATTAATATGCTCATTCAAAGAGGCAATCGTATTGATGCCTATAATCAAATACTTTTGTATAAAGAATTGTTTGAAGATTTTTATGTTGGACTTGAGCCCCAAATTATCAATTTTGATGAAATAGGTAGTGAATTAATTGAATTGGCCAATAAGGCTTCAATTTTCGATTTGCCTCTATCGCAAACCTTATATTTAGATGAAACGGATTCGATTTACTATTATTATTTACGAGCTGTCGAATCAGGAATATTAGTCAAGGATGTTCCTACTTTATCTGGAACCTATCACTTTAAAAATCAAGAGGAATTGATGATTGAATTTTCTAATTATGGCCTAGCTTTTATCAATTTAGAAAATCTAATCGCAAATATTGATGTGACAATTGAAAAGGCGCAAGTGACCTTGCCGGTTTTTCCTTCAAATTGCGATTTATCTAGTCATGAATATCTTCATGAATTGTGTATGATGGGATTAGGAAAAAGGTTGAAGAATTATTCAAAATCTAAAAAACCTTATTTGGATCGTATCGAATATGAATTAAATATAATTGGCAAAATGGGATATGACGATTATTTTTTAATCGTTTGGGATTTTGTTAAATATGCGAAAAAAAATCAAATCTATGTTGGACCGGGAAGAGGTAGTGCTGCCTCCTCGCTTGTGGCCTATTCTTTAGGCATAACGGACATTGATCCTTTAGAATATGATTTATTGTTTGAGCGTTTCTTGAATCCTGAGCGCATCAGTATGCCCGATATCGATATGGATTTTCCGAATAACCGCCGAAAGGAGGTTATTGATTATGTCATTAACAAGTATGGAAGTGACCATGTTTCTCATATCGTAACCTTTGATTGTTACCGGGCGAGAGGAGCGATTCGTGATGTTGCGAAGGCGATGGGAATGGATAATAATCGCCTTGAAAATGTTTTAAAATATGTCGGGTATCGTGAGGATTTAGATGATTATAATGATGACCTTTTGAAAATGACGCAAAACCCGGAGGTCGATGAGCTTATCACAATTGCTAATGCTTTATCAGGATTACCGCGTCACACCGGAACTCATGCGGCTGGTATTATTTTGAGTAGCCTTCCCTTAACGGATATTATCCCCGTTTTAAAGGATGGTGAGGGTGGTATTCAATCGCAGTATGAGGCAAGTGATTTAGAAAAGCTCGGTCTTTTAAAAATCGATTTTTTAGGCTTGAAAAATCTGACTATGATTGATGATGTTGTTTTAAATATCAAAAAGCATTTAAATACCTGCCTTGATATTAGGAAAATACCATTAGATGATAAGAAAACATATCAATATCTTGAAAAGGGCCAAACAACTGGCTTATTCCAATTAGAATCCGAAGGAATGCGTAATGTTTTACGCAAGCTAAAGCCAAGTAATATCAACGATATTGTCGACGTTTTGGCTTTGTATCGTCCCGGACCAATGGAAAATATAGATGAATATATTGAAAGAAAGAATGGGAAAAAATTTCAATATTATCATGAATCCTTAGAGCCTATCCTTAAGGATACCTATGGTATTATTGTCTATCAAGAACAAATAATGAAAATCGCCAATGTTTTTGCGGGCTATTCTTTGGGTGAGGCGGATATTTTAAGACGAGCTGTAAGTAAAAAGAAGCTTGATGTTTTAGAAAGTGAACGCAAGCGCTTTGTGGAAAAATCAGTTATGATGGGGCATACTAAAGAGGAAAGTAATATGATTTATGATATTATTGTCAAGTTTGCAAATTATGGATTTAATAAGAGTCATAGTGTTGCCTACGGAATAGTAGCATATCAAACGGCTTATTTAAAGGCCAATTATCCATTGTTTTTTCTAACTGAATTATTAAACAGCATCATCGGTGATGAAAAGAAGACAAGACAGTATCTCAATGAGGCTAGGGGCTTTGGAATAAAAGTACTAGGACCTGATATTAATAAAAGTAATATGACCTTTCAAATTGAGGATAATAGTATTAGATATGCTTTGTTAGGTATCAAAAATGTTGGAACTGAGGTTTGTAAAGCAATTATTGAGGCAAGGCGCGAGCATTATTTAAGCTATAAAGAGATTAAGAATAAAATCCCTTTACGATCCTTAGAGGCCTTGATTAAAGCGGGTGCCTTTGATAGCTTCCATATAACGAAAAAGGCATTGCTTGAGCAAATGAGTGAAAATTCATCCTTTAACACCTTTATTTTAGACGAAATGAAGGATATAAACAGTGAATATTCACTTGATGAATTGATTAAAATGGAAAGGGAAGCTTTAGGTTTTAATTTGACAATGAGTCCGCTTATGCCTTATAATAAAATTATAAGAGAACAAAAATTAACCCAAATATCCGAAATAAATGAGGATATGGTTGGGACAACAAAAAATGTTATCGGTTTTATATCGAAAATAAAGGAAATTAAAACAAAAAATAATGAAAAGATGGCTTTTTTCTTGGCAAGTAATGGTATAATAGATATAGAGGGTTTTATCTTCCCGAGCAATTATGCAAAAATGCGTGAAATTAAATTAAACCAAGTCTATATTATGAATACTAAGGTTGTATTACGTAATAATATAATTCAATTAGAATTGCTCAGGCTCGAGCAAAAGGAGTGTAACTAATGAAAAGAATTGGTATTTTGACTTCTGGTGGCGACGCCCCAGGAATGAACGCCTGTATTCGAGCAGTTGTTCGTACAGCGTTGTATTATGGAATTGAAACGTATGGAATTTATGATGGTTATAAAGGATTAGTTGAGGACCGAATGGAACGACTAGATCGCTTTAGTGATACCATCAATCGTGGAGGTACCCTTTTAGGTACGGCTCGTCTTCCGGAATTTAAAGAGGAAAGTGTTCGCCAAAAGGCTATCGATAATCTACGCAAAAGAGGAATTGATGCTTTAGTGGTTATTGGTGGTGATGGTTCCTATCGTGGAGCTCGTGATTTATGGAATATGGGATACAATGTCATTTGTTTACCGGGAACAATCGACAATGATATTGCGTCAACCGAATATACAATCGGTTTCGATACCGCTTTAAATACCATCAATGATGCCGTTGATAAATTAAGAGATACCGCTGGCTCTCATCGCCGCTGTAGTATCCTTGAGGTTATGGGACGTCATTGTGGTGATTTAGCTATATTTGCCGGAATTTGTGGCGGTGCCGAGATTGTTATTACAAGTCCCGAGGAGTATAATGAAGAAGAGCTTATCAGTGATCTTCGTGAATGCTATAACCGTGGTAAGCGTCATGCCATTGTTTTAGTAACGGAGAAAATAACAGATGTTCATGAATTAGCCCGCACAATTGAAGCTAATACTGGATATAATTCTCGTGCGACAATCTTAGGACATGTGCAAAGAGGAGGCAGTCCATCGGCAAAGGACCGTGTTCTTGCAAGCTTATTAGGAAGCTATGCGGTCACATGCTTAGTTGAAGGTTATAAAGGTCAATGCGTTGGCCTTAAAAATAACAAGGCAAATCACATCGATATCAATGAAGCTTTAGAAATGAAGCGTCCAAAGAGTGAATTATTCGATGTGTTTGCAAAAATATCTAAATAATATACAAGGAGAAAAATGTAATGAAAAAGACAAAGATGATTTGTACAATCGGACCAGCATCTGAACAAAAAGACGTTATGCGTGAGCTTATCAAAACTGGTATGAACGTTGTACGTATGAACTTCTCTCATGGAGATTATGAGGAACACGGATTCCGTATCAAAAACTGCCGTGAATTAAATGAAGAATTAGGAACTAACGTAGCATTATGCTTAGACACTAAGGGACCTGAAATTCGTACTCATTTATTCCAATACAAAGAGGGAGAAAAGAAGGTTACTGTCGAGAAGGGTTCAACTGTTCGTATTGCAATGAAGGAAGTTTTAGGAACTGCAGAAAAATTCTCTGTAACATACCCAGGATTATATGATGATGTTGAAGTAGGCGGAACAATCTTAGTAGATGATGGATATCTTGAATTAACTATCGTTGAAAAGGATGAAGCTAATCGTGAATTAGTTTGTGTTGCTGAAAATACTCATAAAATTAAAGATAAACGTGGAATCAATGTTCCAAACGTTAAATTAAATATGCCATTTATTTCAGCTAAGGATAAGGCTGATATGGAATTTGCTTGTGATCAAGACTTAGATTTCATCAGTGCTTCATTTGTTCGTCGTGCTAGCGATGTTCAAGAGATTCGTGATATCTTAGCTGCTAAAGGAAATGATCATATTAAGATTATCGCTAAAATCGAAAACCAAGAGGGTGTTGATAATCTTGATGAAATCATTGAAATCGCTGATGGTATTATGGTTGCTCGTGGAGATATGGGTGTTGAAATTCCTGCTTGGGAAGTACCAGTTGTTCAAAAGGAATTAGTTTCTAAATGTCAATCTCAAGGAAAGATCGTTGTTGTTGCAACACAAATGCTTGAATCTATGCAATCAAATCCACGTCCTACTCGTGCCGAGGTTAACGACGTTGCTAATGCTGTATTAGATGGAGCTGATTCAACAATGTTATCAGGAGAATCTGCTGGTGGAGATTATCCAATTCAATCAGTTCGCTATATGGCTAAGATTGATGACCGTATGGGCGATGAAATTGATTTTGATTTAATGTTCGATCGTGCTTTAGATGGTGTTTATGAATTAGATTTCCCTACTATGTTAGGTATGAGTGCTGCTAAATCAGCATTAGAATTTGGAGCATCTGCTATCATCACTGTTGGTGAAGCTAAATTAGCATCTGCATGTTCAAGATTCCGTCCTTGCTGCCCAATCGTAGCTTGCGTTCCTAACCGTCGTGAGGCTCGTGGACTTGCATTAAACTTCGGTGTATATGCATTTGATTTTGATTTAAATGCTGCAATCGATTATGTAAAAGCAAATATTGAAGTATCTGAAGGAGATTTCGTTTTAGTTGTTACTGAAAACGAAATGAAAGTCGTTACTCTTTAATATTTCCAATCAATACCTAGATTTTTTCTAGGTATTTTTTTTATTAATAAATATTATTAAAGAAAAAAAGAAACATTTCGAGTGTTTCTTTTTTTTAGGAAATATAATAGATAATTTTATTGATTATTTGATTTTGATAATATGTTTACTAAATCTAATATAACATTTATTTGTTCATCTGAAAGGCTATCTAGCTTTATTGTAACTTTATTTTCAATGCCTAATAAATAATCAGCACTCACATTAAATATTTTCGATAATTCAATTAATTTTTCCATTGATGGCAGTGAAATTCCCATTTCCCAGGCATTAACTGCAGTTCGAGATATATTCAATTCCTTAGCTAATGCTGTTTGAGACATGCTTTTCGCTTCTCTTAATTCCTTTATTCTTTCACTAATTTCAATAACCATATTTTTCACCTATTGTTATTTTACTATATTAATGAAGAATTATAATTATCAGCAATGATAAGTAATAATTGACAAAAAATGACAAAAGAAGTATACTAAAGTTGGAAAGAGGAGGAATATTATGGCAAAGAAAATAGTAACTAATATGGATATAGGAGATGCATCAGTTTTAGATGAAAATACTTCAATTATTCATTTTGAAGGAGATAATGATCTCTTTTTTTGGAGGACTTCAGGAAATATTTTAAATCCTGAATGTACGATTGTTGTTCCACCAACTCATTCTTGTATATATATCAAGGATGGTAAATTGCAGGATATCCTTGATGGTGGAAGATATAGAATTTTCGAGACTGTTGAAAAAGGAGGATTATTCCGTAGACCAAAGCTTGATGCAGTTGACGTTGACATAATTTTTGTTAATAAGACCGTCAAATTCAAAGTTGAATGGGGCACAAAAAACCCTGTTATTTATCGTGATCCTTTAACAGAAAATGTTGTTCATGTTCGAGGCGGAGGAGAGTTTGAGGTCAAGGTTGATAATCCAAAGCAGTTTTATCTTGAAATCATTGGTTCAGATAAAATCTATTCTATTGATTCATTGAAGGAAAGAATCGACGTAAGGTTGATGTCTTATTTTGCGGATGCATTACAAAGAGTAATTCGTGAAAAGGTTTATTCATATTTGGATATCCAAATGTATATGAAACCAATTGGCGATAGTATTCTTCCGTATTTGAATGAGCTAATGATTAATGATGTTGGTCTAAAATTATGTTCATTTACAGTTGAACGCTTAGGAATTCAAGAGGATGAAGCTGAAGCGATTGAGGATGAGTTATTTAGAAGACGAATTGAAATCAAGGAAAAAAAGGAAGCCCAAGAAATTGCGAATGAGCTTGAAAGATTATCAGATAAGGCCTATGCTCGTGAACAAGATGAGGATGAGAGAAAATGGCAAAGAGAGCTTTTATTAAAGCAATTAGAATTAGCTGATAAAGAGAAATATTATGAAGTATTAAAGATTATTTCTGAAAAAAATCAAAATACTGTGCCGGCTAAAGAAGGAAGATTTTGTCCTCATTGCGGAAGATCATACGAAATTGGTTCAAAATTTTGCGTAGGCTGTGGGGAAAGATTACCTGGTAATAAAATTCGTTGTTCATGTGGAAAGGAATTAGAATTTGATGCTAAATTCTGTCCTGAATGTGGCAAGAAGCTCTAGGAGGTTGATTATATGTGGTATTATTGGTTAATTCCCGTTGTTATTGTTTTAGTAGTGGTTTTGATTATTATCTCTAAAAATTTTAAGGATGACAAAACAACAGTAGAAATAAATAATGATGACGATGATGTAATTAAAAAGAATGCTAATGAAATTGGTATGTTAATTGCTTTAGCTGAAGAGTCGGACGAAGCAATTAAGGAAAAATTAAAGCAATTGAAGCATACCGCAGATTTTGTAAGTGTATCGCCAAAAAGTGGTGTTTTGAAGGTAGATCAAAAGATAGCGGGGGCAATAGCCGAATTAAAAATGCTATTATCCAAACAAGAAAAGACAACTGTTGAGATTATTTTGGGTAAAATCAAGGATATTGAAGTTTTATATGCTCACCGTAAAACGGAATATGTTGGTTAATCAAAGAAAATAAATATTGTTTTTGATTTTGCATAATTTTAGAATAGTACTTTAAAGATGTGCTGTTTTTATATGAATTATTTTGTTGAATATTGGGAGAGATAGTATGAAAAAATGTTTTAATTGTGGTAAAGAGTTTGAAGGAAAATTTTGCCCTGAATGCGGAACTAAATGGGAAGAAAAAATATGTCCTAATTGTGGAACAAAGTTAAATGATTTGGTTAAGTATTGTAATGAATGTGGTTGTTTTTTAGGTGATAATCAGGTTAAGCCACAGAAAAGTAAAAATAATCTTGAGAATAAAACATCAAATCTTAATATTGGATTAATATATTCAATTTTACGATATGTACCTGTTATTTTATCTGGCATTTTTAGCTTATTAATATTTGCATTTTATGCAGCCCCTGTAGCAGAGGTAATAATGGGTGAAGGTTTGCCTAATATTAGTCTTGGTAATGTCTATCAAATGTATTCAGGGTTGTTAAGCGAAATTCCTGAAATTGAATGGGCTATGATAACACTAGTTATAGTAGCAATTGTAACAATTATTTTCGCTCTGATTTCTAGTATAACGGTGTTTTCCACTAAGATTAGAAATAAAGAAATAAGATTTGGTAAAAATGTTCAGCCTATATTTATTTTTCTAGAATATATGTCATTTATTTTTTATGCCATTTTCTTAGCTTTTGGAATAATAATTATTTGTGAAATATCATCTATAGATGAAGGAATGGGCATATTTAAAGCAGGTAGTTGTCCGATTTTATTGATAGTCTTCTCTTTATTGTTTGCTTTATTATCAATTTCAAGTTTCATTGTTAGACATTTCTTAGCGAAAAAATATCCGGAATTAGTTAAAAATGAGGCTAATAAAATTATTCTATATAGAGAAAATGAGAAAGCCCGAAGAGATAAATTTTATGAAACACATCAAGAACCAATTATGCCTACAAGTGTAAAAAGTGAAAAAGATAATAAAAAGCAGCTCATAATATATAAATATGAAAAACGTCAGTATGATAAGGCTACAGAAAAAAAGACTCCTTCTTTTGTGATTTGGATAGCTTTACATAAAACTTTTTGTATGTTGATTACGATTTTAGCTATCTTTATTATAACAGCTGGATGCTTTGCCATTTCTTATTTTAATAATAAATTTAAGATTTCCGTTGTGGAAAAAATTGAGCCTGGATATACATCTTCTGAAGTAAAGAAAATATTAGGATCACCATATGAGGATTTTTCTTCAGAAACAGTGTGGAAATATTATAGCAATTCGTATTCATCAATCTTGAAAAAGATTAAGAAGAATAATTTAGATCAAGAAAAGGCTTTAGTTAATGGAAATGATGATGCTTATCTTAAACTAGCAGGTGAAGAAGAGAAACTTATGGAAGAATTGGCAAAAGTATCGTATAGCTATATTGAAATAACATTTGCTAAAGATGATGAGGAATATACAGTATCAAGTATATATTTTGAAAAAACAAAAAGTGATAATTCTGAAGAAGAAAATAAAATGGTTAAAGATATTAAATTATCGAATGATACCGAATTTTTAGGATATTATGTAGTCAATTCTGCTGGTATAAAATTAAATTATTTAATGAATTTTAATTGTGATTTTCAGTTGTATTATAGTGCATATTATTCTGATGGATCATTTTATCGAACTTTATTTCCAAGGGTAAATTCTTTGATTAATGGCAAATATGCCGAAGCGAATTGGGAAGATAGATTTGCCTCTTATCATATTAGGGAAACCGCGATAGGAATCGGAGAAATTGATGAAAATGGTGCTTGGAGCACAACGTATCATGGCATTGAATCAATAATTATTCCTGCTGATGCTAAAGAGTTAAATACAGATGCATTTAAGGATTGTGACAAATTAAGAAAGGTTATACTATCAAATAATTTAGCTCGCATTGGAGATTATGCATTTTGTAATTGTAGTCAATTGGATAGTATAACTATTCCCTCTAAAGTATCATCTATAGGAAAATATGCATTTTATAATTGTGACAAGTTATCTACTGTTACGATGTCATCTAATATTATTGAAATAGAAGAAAAAGCATTTACTGAGTGTAATAATCTTAATAAAATATATTATCTAGGAAGCGCTGAACAATGGAATAATATGAGAATTGATAGCGGTAATGAATTATTAGTAAATGCAAAAAGGTTTTATCAAAATTAGTAGTTGATTTTATTTATGCATATTTATTATTAAAGGATGGATTTGTTATGTATCCAAAATATAATATTGGAAATATTGAAATTGCTATATATCCCTTAACAATCATATTAGGAATAACTGTTGGTATAATATATTTTTATTGCTTTATGAAAAAACATCAAATAATAATATCCCTTTATTTGTTATTGGTTAGTCCTTTGGCCGCTTTGGTTGTTTTTATGAGGGTTGTTGTTTTGGAAAACCAATCAATTCCGTTTTTGGTTTGGTTTATCCAGAAGAATCAATTTCAACAATGACTTATGGATTTTGAACAAAGCTTATTCCGTCTCAATTAATTGAGGCTGGATTATGTTCATCTTTTTTTGGATATTAGTTTTGTTTATCAAGGAGAGAAGATGGATTGTCTATAGTTATGTTTATGGCATTTATCGCTGCTTTGCTGAGCTTATGCGAGGTGATAATCGTGGAAAAATATTGCCGTTTTTATCACCCTCTCAGGTTATTTCAACTATATTGGTGATTTCTGCCACAGTATTTTTAATCGTTCAAAGAATAAAAAAAGATGATGGAAAAATAGATTTAGAAATTAAAGACATTAAGTCATTTTTTCAAAGAAAAAAGAAAAATGAGGAGTTGTAAGATTATGAAAAAAATATTTTTTTTGCTTTGTGTTTTTACTATGTTGACTTTAGCATCATGCGGATTTCTTTTTGGAAATGATTATGAATTATGTATTACTAATTTGCAAGATTCATACGAAATAGATGAGGTGTATTTTTTATATACTAAGTTATTAATAAATGGAAAAGAAAATCATACTACTACAAATACTAAAGATTTTTCTTTTGACATTATTGAAAATAATTGTGGCGCAAAAATAGAGTGGGTTAAAGTATCAGATAGAGAGTATGAAATTGGTATATCTTCTCCTAATCCGGGCAAATTTGTTGTAGATATATCATATAAAAACTTCAATGAAGTTTTAGGTAAAGAAGAAGTTGGATCTACAGGTCCCCTAACTTTTAATTTTGCTCCACCAGTGGACATACCAATTAATTTTTATAACTATGATGGGACGCTAATTACTACAAATTATTATGATTATGGACAAGTAATAGATTTCCCAATAGTTAATGATGAAAGTGGTTATATACTTGTTGGATGGGCAGATGACTATGGTGAGATTTACACAACTGATGTTCTATGTAAAAAAGATACTAATTTTACTGCAATATTCTCCTATATAGATGAAGGAACAGAAGGAATAATATATGAATTTAAAGAAGATACAAATACTTATAAAGTAGTTGGATATGAAGGCTTTTATCCGGACATTGTTATTCCAACATATCATAATGATAAAATGGTAGATGAGATAGCAAATCAAGCTTTTGAATCCCGAGCAATCACTAGTGTTAAATTACCTGCAACAATAAGATCGATTGGCAAAAGAGCATTTTATGGTTCAAAAATAAATAAATTGGTGTTAGATAGATATACTGTTTTATCTAGTATTGGTTCATATGCATTTTATAAATCATCCTTAACCTCTTTGGATTTAGGAAATACTTGTCTAGAAACTGTTGGAGATTATGCATTTGCACTTGATACATCATTAGAATATGTTCATTTTCCAGAAACATTGACTAAAATTGGAGAGGAAGCATTTGAAGATGATGGAAAGGCAATAGTTTTATTTCAATCATATGATACATATAAAATATCATTAGGATCATATTGGTATGGAGGTTTGTATAACTACGATGAAATAGTTGGATATTATACAAATGTAAAGGAAGTAAAGGAAAATGACAATTATAGATATTTTATTACTAATGACAATTATGTTGGTATTATGAAGTATATGAATGAATCTTCATTATTGAGTATTGATTTAAATACTGTTGAAGGAATAGAAGTAAGGTATGTATGTAGTCAAGCATTCAAAAATTCAAATATAACAGATGTTATTTTAGGTAAAGAACTAATGTATATAGGTGATTATGCATTTTATTCATGTAAGAATTTAAATTATGTTGACTATAGCGAGTCATCAAAGGTAGAAATAGTTGGAGACTTTGCCTTTGCACGTGATACATCATTAAAATATGTGCATTTACCAGCAACATTGACTAAAATTGGAGAGGAAGCATTTGAAGATGATGGAAAAGCAATAGTTTTATTTCAATCATATGATACAAGTAAAATATCTTTAGGATCATATTGGTATGGAGGTTTGTATAACTACGATGAAATAGTTGGATATTATACAAATGTAAAGGAAGTAAAGGAAAATGGCAATTATAGATATTTTATTACTGATGATGATTATGTTGGTATTATGAAGTATATGAATGGATCTTCTTTATTGAGTATTGAATTAAGTGAAGTTGATGGAAGAGATATTATGTATGTATGTAATCAAGCATTTGCTTTTGCTGAAATAACTGATGTCACTTTAGGAAAACAATTAAGATATATTGGTGATTATGCATTTTACAAATGCGAGAAGTTAAAATATGTTGACTATAACGAGTCATCAAAGGTAGAAATAGTTGGAGACTTTGCATTTGCACTTGATACATCATTAAAATATGTTCATCTTCCAGCAACTTTGACTAAAATTGGAAAGGAAGCATTTGAAGATGATGGAAAAGCAATAGTTTTATTTCAATCATTTGATATGGGTAAAATATCGTTAGGATCATATTGGTATGGAGGTTTGTATAACTACGATGAAATAGTTGGATATTATACAAATGTAAAGGAAGTTGTTTTGTATACCAATGGACAGTTAAAGGGGTATATTACAAATACAGGAGAAGAAATAATGTTTTAGTTATTCATATTGTATGTTAATTAAAATAATGATATTGAAATTAGAATCTAATGAATAAAATTCTAAATCATTTTATTTGCAAGGAGTTGTAAGGTATGGGAGAGAAAAAATGCCCACGTTGCTGGAGGGAATTTGATGCATCAACATGGAAAAAAATTGATGAATTATATAAGTGCCCGGCTTGTGGTGGTGTTCATAATATGGATGCTGAAAAGATGGATGAATATAAAAAGATTTATCGTTATCTTAAAGATTTGCGCTTCAAGGAAGCAGAATCAGACTTACGTGAATTAAGGGAATCAAATCCGAAGGATGCAGAAGTATGGTTTTTAAGTGCTTTGGCAAGAAACTGTATTTGTTATACTCCAAATGATAATAAATTGAATTGGAAATATGACAATATTCCCACTTTAAATAATATTAATTTTGAAAACATTTTGGAAAGTGAATTTGTTAAAAAAAGTTTGGAGTTATCAAAGCCTTATCAAAAAGAATCCTTTTTAGAGACATTTGAATATATTGAAAAGGTTCGAAAAGAAATCGAAGAAGTTTATAAGAATGGTGAGTATAAATTTGATATTTTTATCTCCACAAAGGTCTCTAAAATCGACCCAAGGACAAACGAGCCAATCAAAAATGAAGATGGCTCAATTGTTAGGACACAAGATTATGAGTTGGCATCTGGATTGTATGATTTTATTAAAGATCAAATTCCCGGAGTAAAGGTGTTTTTATCTGAGCGTTGTCAGGGATTATTCACGGGAAAGAAATATGAACATATCATCTTTTCGGCATTACAATCCGCTAAGGTATTTATCTTAGTTGGCGAAAATGAGACTAACATTCAATGGCAGTGGGTAAGAAATGAATGGATGCGTTATCTATATTTAATGGATCCTGAGATTCAAAATCGTAATAAAAATCAAAAGAGATCATTTGTATTTGTTACAAAGACTATGAATCCTAATGATGTCCCATACGAATTTAAAAATCTACAACATATCTATTTAGGAAAACCGGGAGCTGAAACTAATTTACTAGAATTCATTAAGGATAACGTTTTTGATAATTCTATTAAGAAGATTACATCAAAGGAATTCAAAAGCGAAGTTGCTGAGATAAGTGATGTAAAGATAACAAGTATGGTTCAATCAACCAGAAAATTTACAACCTATCAAAAAACAGATTCAACTCTTCAGGATGAGATTGATAACTTGATTTACGATATTGAAAGAAGTCCTAAAGGAAGCGAAAATAATCTTGAATTAATCAAAAGAAATCGAAAAAATGCCTTTGTTGAGCTTGAAAGAATCGTTTCTGAGCATCAGGATGCTTATTTAGCTAAAAAATATTTGTTATTGAAAGATACAGAATTTTTAGGAATTGATGCGTATTTTAATAATTTAGAAAATATATCGAAAGAACCAAAAGTAGCGGAAGAATTCTTTAAAGTAGCGACTGAGGAGGATTCAAAAAAGGTTATTACAAAAATCGCTCAACTATTGGCAAATGACAATTATAATCATTTAGTTCAAAAGCCTGTCTTGAAAATATGTATTATTCCCTATATAGAATATATAGATAAAGGGATTCTTAATAAGATTGCATCTAATATCTATCAAACAGTTAAAAATGTTGAAAAAAAGGATTCAATAATTGACATAATTAGTGATTATTTATTAATCAAACAATATGTTACTAATAATGATCCTAACAAATATATTGAATCTCGTAAAAAGGCTCTTGATTTGTTTTTAAATGCAGATTTAAGGCCAAAATCAAGGGAATTTGTTCAAGCAAAGCTTAAGGAAATAATCGATGTAAATAAGGGTGATTATGAAGCCTTATGGTATTATATTTCCATTAACGTTACAAAGAATATATATACTCCAAACGAGTATATCGCTTTGCGGAAGAATTTGTTGGGAAATACATTAAGTGATAAAAAGGATGTTTCAAATAAGGAAAACCTTCATATTGTTCATAACAAGGAGATTATTGAAAAATTTACTAATCTATTTAGATATGCACCACCCGCTACGAAACCTAAGTATCTTGAAACCTTCTTAATTTCGATAATCACAGATGAAGATGCTTATCAAAAAACTGAAGACGGCTTATTAGTGCCTTCAAAGGGCGATAAGGATGAACAATTAAATGGATTTGATTTATTCAATAAATATATAGTTTATTCATTAGATGAAACGCCATTAAAGGTTAATTCACCAAAAACTGTTAGCCTAGATCCTTGTAGTGATTTTTATATGTATAAGGATTCACCAACAACAATTGATTCTTTATTAGCAACCTTTGCGGTCAATCTTCATAAGTTTAAGGCCTTTTCGGCAGCTAAGAAAATGTATAGTCAATATATAGTTCAGCAATCTAATGAAAATTCATTTGATTGTATTTGTGCAAAATACTATATTGAATTAGCAGATAATAGATGTTTAACAAAGGATGAAGTAAAAGTAGCTGATAAGGCAATGAATATTTCCTCAATAAAGAGTGGTTTGGTTAAACTTCAAAGACAAGGAAATACCCTCGCAGGCGGCTTAATAGATGATTTAATCGAGATTGTTGATTTTCAAAAGAAATACACTTCATCTATTTTTGAGGTACAAAAATTATTGGCGTCATTACCGGAAAGAAATGTTGATAATATTGATGAAATCGAAACCATAATTGAAGAATGTGAAAAGATTATTGCTTCCTCAACATATGTGGAGATAAAAGAGGAATTGAATAATAGGTATAAGAAAAAAATTGATGAAGAATATGATTGTTTACAATCATTGAAAAGAGCCAATTCTTTATTTTCAATATTTAAAGAAAATGACGATGAAGCGATTTGGGATAACTTTTGTAAAGAGTGTAATAAAAAGTTTCATTGTCTTGAATATGATTTAAAATGCTACAGATATAAACCATATGATGTAGAAGGTATCAACAAATTAAATTTATTATATGAGAGTTTAAAAAAGAGAATTGAAATATATGGCGGTAAGAATAAAAACTCTTATTTACTATCAATGGAAAAGATTAGAGTAGAGATTGATTCTGAAAAAATTATTACTCAAAATAAAATTAGGGTTGAAAAAAGAAATGATGCAATTTCGAATTTTATTAAAACTATTTTTTCTTCAATTCTCTTCATATTATTGTTTGTTTTTTCATTTTTCCCAATAGCTGGATTATTACACTTATGTTTTAAAACATGTTTAGCATGGAAACCATCAGATTCCTTTGTTTTATCATTTAGTATACCTGACATAATTATTCTAGCTTCAAGTTATCTTTTGATTGTTTTGATGAACATAGTGGTTTTTATCAAAGACGGGCATTATGATCACGATTATATGGAAATCTTTGTAAAAATCTCGGCTTTTCTTAGGTCAATATTATATTTATACAGTTTAATTTTCTTAATAGGAGCATTAATTTTCGTTCAAAATAGTAATATAGATGGTGAATTAGCAGAATGGATATACGTACTTTTATTATTATTATCTCCTGTTTTTGCGTATATAGAGTATAAAATTTTTGATAAAGTTGTCGATGGTATAGAAGAAAAAATTGCAATTATTTGGTTCATACCGTTGTCAGTAGTAATTATGATAATTGGATTGATCCAAGCATTTTTTAAAGATGATAAAAATAAGTCTGAATAAGGGTTAAACAAATTTGTTATATCCTGAAAACGAAATGAAAGTCGTTACTCTTTAATATTTCCAATCAATACCTAGATTTTTTCTAGGTATTTTTTTTTAGTTATGGTAAAATAGAATAAGAGGTGTTTTATTTGAAAAAAATATTATTATTTCTTTTGTTCTTTTCGCTTACCTTATGTGCTTGTGGCGAAAAGCTAATGGCCGAAACAAGCAAGGAATATTTTAATTATTCAATTAAAAACGGTGTGGCCATTGTTACAGGATTAAAGGACACAAATATTAATGATATTCGTATTCCCGAAAAGCTTGATGGATACTATGTTGAAGAAATTGGCGCTAGTGCCTTTCAAAACTCCAAATTAGTTAAGGTTATTATTCCTGACTCTGTGAAGACGATTGGTGAATCAGCCTTTGAAGAATCAAGAGCTTTACGTGAGGTTTCCTATGTAAAAAATAGTGGAGTAGTCACAATTGGCGATCGTGCCTTCTATGGATGTAGTCTTTTAGAAAAGGTCATTATTGGAAAAAATGTTGAAAGTATTGGTACTGATGCCTTTAGAAATCTAACCTTCAATAAAGCCTTTGTTGTTGACAAAAACAACAAATACTATTCAGAAATGGATGGCCTATTGTATAATAAGAATCAAACCGTTCTTTATCAATATCCTTCTTCATATGATGGTGAATTTGGCCTTCCTAATACTTTATTAAATATTGAACCCTATGCTTTTGCCGGCTCAAAGGTTTATAGTGTAGTTTTACCTAATTCCGTTATTACAATTGGCGATTCAGCCTTTAAGGATTGTGTTTATTTAACGAATTTACAATTATCTAATTCTTTAGAGGAAATCGGAGACTATTTTGCTTATAATACCAATTTATCGAATCTAACGATTCCTGCGTCTGTTACTACAATTGGCCAATACAGCTTAACAATGTCATTCCTTCAATGGGTTGAGTTTTTGGGCGATGTGCCGAAAATGAAAGGAAAATTATCTGGCTTTTCGTGTGGTGCGATTTTAGTTGGGGATGATTATTATGATAATTATTCCACAAACAGTTTGTTTTCTAAATATACAAGCTATCTATTTAAGAAATCAGATGTCAAGGATGATGTGATTATTAAAGATAATACCTTGTTAAAATATGTTGGTAGTGGACATCAATATGTAATTCCTGAGGGAATTACTGAAATAAGCGATTATGCTTTCTTTGCGGCTCGTTCACTTAGTCGGGTTGAAATACCTGATTCCGTTAAAAAAATCGGAGAAAAAGCTTTTTTAACGACTTCTTTGACGGAAGTAGATTTAGCATCGGTTGAAGAAATTGGTAATGGGGCCTTTATGCTATGTATTTTATTGGAAAAAGCCTATATTCCTAGTACTGTCACAACAATTGGTGAAAAAGCCTTCTATGGCTGTTCAACCAATCAATCAAAGACTACCCTTTATTTTGAGGCATCAAGCTTTGATGAAGCCTTTAATCGTGAGGATGGCTTAGGATATAAGTGTAGTATAGTTTATAATGTTTCAAGGGAGGATTATCGTGGAAAATAAAGAAAATTCTTCAGGAAAAAAATCTTCTCCAAGAATTTTTCTTAAGAGAAGAACAATTGTGAATATTAGTTTAATTTTAGTGGGCTTACTAGCTGTTGGAACCTTTGCTCTCTATTTCTGGGGTGATAGTGTTTCAAGAAAATATTCATCATCATTTTTACCTATCGGTAATGTTTATGAGGAAGCGACCTATAGTGATATCAAAAAGCTTGCGGCTTCCTCTGAGGATTTTTATGTTTTCTTCAGCAAGCCAACATGCAAAAGCTGTCAAGAAAGTATAACTCCTATTAATAAATATGCCAAAAAAGCCGGAATTAAAAAAATATATTTAATTGATGCGGGAAGTGATGATGGTAAAACCTTTGCCGCAAATTACGGAATTGATCGAGAAACCACTCCGCAGCTTTTATTAATTAATGGAAAAACCATCAAGTTTACGTCCTGTGCTCGCATCGAAACGGCCCCTAATGGTGACGTGGTTTGTGAATTTTATGATGGAAGCGGTTGGTCAAAGCTTGGCGTAGTTGAGGCTGCTAAATATATTTTCTCGAAAAATTAAAGATATTTTGATATTTCCTCAATATCATTGTATTCAATAACGGTGTTCCTCGTGGACATCGTTTTTTCATTGCCCTTACCAGTTATTAATATCGTATCATTATAGGATGCGATTTTACTAAGGTGCCTAATGGCCTCTTTTCTTGAGGGGATGATGATATAGTTATCTCTTTTGACATCGGCTGTTAAATCCGCAATAATTTTTTCTAAGGCTTCATCATAGCTATCCTCCTCCGTGAAAATCACAAAATCAGCCATTTCCGTCGCAATTTGTCCCATTAATGATCGTTTTGAGGCATCCCTTTTTCCGGTGGCGCCCAATAAAATAATTAAATTATTTTTGGTGAATTTGCGACTAGTCTCTAATAGATTATATAAGGCATTGGGCGTATGGGCAAAATCAACGATGGTTAAAAATTTGCCATTTTCAATCATATGCATTCGTCCTTCGATTGGCTTTAGGTTTGAAAGCTTTTCTCTGATTTCTTTAAAGGGAATACCTAAATCAAAAAAAACGCCGATACAAGCCAAAATATTCGAAACATTATATTTGCCAATCAAATTGGTTTCAATCCTTTTGTAAATTCGATATTTGTATTCTAAATCAAAGACTGAGCCTTTACTATCAAAACGGATATTTAAAGCTCTTAGGGTGGCTTTTTCTTGTGTGCTATAGGTTATGACCTTGGCTTTTGTCATTTTTGTTAATCTCTTGCCGTAAGGTGAATCAATATTGATGATAGCTAAGCTATCCTTATCCAAAGAAGAGAAGAGCTGGGCTTTGGTTTGAAAATATTCCTCCATTGTATGGTGGCTGTCTAAATGCTCGTGAGTTAGATTAGTGAAAATAGCTATTTGAAAGGGAAGATAATTGATTCTTTTTCCTAAAATAGCTTGACTAGAGACCTCCATAGCACAGTTTTTAATGCCAGAATTGAACATATCATTTAAAAATGAATTGATGATAATCGGATTTGGTGTTGTGTTTTTGATATAGTAATGATTACATAAATAATCAATACCATTGGTGCCAATATAGCCAGTATCAAAAACGACCTGCTTGATGATTGTTGCGACTGTTGTTTTTCCATCCGTTCCTGTTACCCCGATTAAATTCATTTTTGAGCTTGGATTTTGATAGAAAATTGAGGCTATGCGGGCAAGCTCATCCTTAGTATCAGAAACCTTGATATAGGGGATGGATATATCTAAATCCTTTTCTGTGATGATGCAAATCGCACCATTTTCGATGGCTTCATTGACATAATTATGGCCATCATAATTTTCCCCTTTAATGCAAATAAAAAGGCATTCCTGCCCTTTGATTTTTGAGTCGATATTGATTCCTTTGATGTCAAAGGAATAGGAAGTAGGATATAATTCTTGAATATTCAATTAAAAACACCTCTCATAGGTATTTTTTACCAAGAATTAATTTTTATGCATTTTGCAATGCTCATTACGACAATTCGCACAATTATTAAAGGCGTTGCTCGTTAGATAAAAGCGCTCGCGATGCTTCATATACATATATTCCCATTGAAGAAGAGAAATCACACCTAAAATAGCAAGGGGAGTCGTGAAGAAGCCACCAATAAATAATAATGGTGAGAAGCGGAAAAAATTGTCCCAATTAGAAATCCGGCAATCCATACAGCATTTGTTTTTTAAAATTATTCTAAATGGACACCAATAGTTTAGGCAAATCAAATCAAGAAAATGGAATAAAAAGACAAACCAAACAACTTGATAGGCTTTGATGTATCCGAATATATGGAGAACACCTAAGATTGATAAGCAAAATAACCAAATTGATAAAATGATGATGGCGCCATTATTTCTTTTTTTATTTAAAGCAGTTACGTTATTAATGTCATAGCTTTTCTTTTTATAGTGACTTTTATAGTAACGATGAGAAGGAATAATTCTTTTTGTTGGAAGAAAATTCTTTAAGGCAATGGCTAAAAAATATAAAAATAAAGGTAGGTAGTAAATGTAGGGAAGAGATAAAACCTTACCTTTATATATAAAGGCTAATACTGTATATCCTATTAATAAAAGGCCTCGAAAAATTAATTGAATAATAATCATAATATCACCACTATTATTATATAATAAAAAATAATAAAATCAAAAGAAAAAATGATATAATAAGAGTGGTGATACTATGTCAAGAATGATGTTAATTGGCGGTGGAGATTTTGTAAATCGCACCATTAAGCCATTTGATGATTTTATTTTTAGTAAGGTTAATAAAAAAAATCCAGCTGTTTGTTATATTCCTTGTGCTTCCTTAGATAAAGAAAGTAATATTAATGGCTTTGTAAAAATTTATGAAACTGAATATAATGCTGTTGTTAAAGTCATTACCTTGACAAAGGAAAGCTATGATGATTTAGAATCGATTATTTTATCCTCCGATTTGATTTATATTGGGGGAGGAAATACGAAAATAATGCTTGAATATTTTTATCGCTTTGGGGTTGATAAAATCTTAGCTAAAGCAATGGAAAAAAATATTTTTATTTCAGGAATTAGTGCCGGGGCTATTTGTTTTTTTGATGGCTGTTACACGGATAGTGATGCTTATATGGATAATTTTAAGTATTATAATTTTAAAATGATTAAAGGCTTAGGCTTTTTTCATTTTAATTGTTGCCCTCATTATGATGAAAATGGAAAGGAAAGCTTTAACGAATATGGGGGAATTGCTTTAGAAAATAATTCTGCTTTATATATTGAAGATGATTCCTATGTGTCTTTGGGAATCAAAGGAGGAGCGGCTTATTTTATCAAGCCCAAAAAAATCATTCCTCTTAAGAAAGGAGCTTTATCATGTTTAAACTAAAATCGAGTTTTGTTCCCCAAGGAGATCAACCTGAGGCAATTAAACAATTAGTTGATAATATTAATAAAGGTGTCAAGGAACAGGTTTTATTAGGCGCAACCGGAACCGGAAAAACCTTCACAATGTCGAATGTAATCAAGGAGGTTGGAAAGCCAACCTTGATTCTAGCCCATAATAAAACTCTAGCGGGACAGCTTTATTCCGAGTTCAAGGAATTTTTTCCAGAGAATCGTGTTGAATATTTTATTTCCTATTATGATTATTATCAGCCGGAGGCTTATGTTGTTTCGAGTGATACCTATATTGAGAAGGATGCCCAAATTAATGATGAAATTGATGAGATGCGTCATCGTGCAACAGCCTCCTTGTTATCAAATCGTGATGTTATTGTTATTGCCTCGGTTAGCTGTATTTATGGTATTGGTGATCCTGATGATTATAAAAATTCCGTTATCTTTTTACGGGTTGGCGATGAATTTGGAAGGGATAATTTGCTTAATAAGCTTGTGGAATTAGTTTATGAACGCAATGATATTGATTTTCAAAGAGGAACCTTCAGGGTTAGGGGCGATGTTGTGGATATCATTCCCTCGGGTGAGCATGCGAAGGGCTACCGCGTTGAATTTTTTGGTGATGAAATTGACCGCATTGTTATCTTTGATTGTGTAACCGGAAAAGCTTTAGAGGAAACGGAATTTGCGACCATTTATCCAGCAACCCACTTTATGACGAATAAGGATAAGCTTAACGAAACGATTAGAAGAATCGAGGAGGAATTAGCTTCCCAAATTGAAAAATTTCAATCTGAGGGCAAGCTCCTTGAGGCTGAACGCATCAAGCAGCGAACCAATTATGATTTAGAAATGATTAAAGAAATGGGCACCTGCAGTGGAATTGAAAATTATTCCCGTCATCTTGCCTTAAGAGGAGAAGGAGAAACACCAGCTACCTTGATTGATTTCTTCCCTGATGATTTTTTATTGATTGTCGATGAATCGCATGTCACCTTGCCTCAGGTCCGAGGAATGTACAATGGTGACCGTGCTCGTAAGGAATCCTTAGTTAATTATGGCTTTAGGCTTCCAAGTGCCTTAGATAATCGTCCTTTGCGATTTGAGGAATTCTATCAAAAAATCAATCAAGCGATTTATTGTAGTGCGACCCCAGGAGATTATGAAAGAAGTAAAAATCTACCAATCATTGAACAAATTATTCGTCCAACTGGTCTTTTAGATCCTTTAATTGAGGTCAGACCTTCCTATGGATCAATTGATGATGTTTTAGCGGAAATTCAAAAAAGAATTCCATTAAATGAGCGCGTGTTAATCACAACCCTTACCATTCGTATGAGTGAGGATTTAACAACTTATCTTCGAGGATTAGGTATTAAGGTTGCCTATTTACATTCGGAAATCAAAGCCCTAGAACGAATTGAGATTTTGCGTGATTTACGTTTGGGTAAATATGATTGCTTGGTGGGAATTAATCTTTTAAGAGAGGGATTAGATTTGCCTGAGGTAAGCTTAGTTTGTATTCTTGATGCCGATAAGCAAGGCTTCCTTCGAAGTGAAAGATCATTGATTCAAACGATCGGTCGAGCGGCTCGAAATCAAAATGGTTTAGTTATTATGTATGCCGATAGTGTTAGTGAATCAATGGATGTGGCGATTAAAGAAACGAATCGACGACGAGAAATTCAAGAGGCCTATAATAAAGCTCATGGTATTGTTCCTCATACAATCGTTAAGGAAATTAGAGATTCAATAAAGATTTCTCAAAAAATCATGGAGGGACAAAAGGTTTCAAAGGAGGAGCTCAAACGGTCAATTGATGATTTAGAGCATGAAATGCGAGAAGCGGCTAAGCGTTTAGATTTTGAAAGAGCGGCTGAGCTTCGTGATATCATCATCGAGTTAAAAACAAGCAAAGGAGTGAGATAATTGGGGAAAGAAGTAATCAAAAAGCATTTTAAGGGAAAAGCTGTTTTAGGTTTTATTTTTGGCTTATTTCTTGGATTAGGAATTGGCTTTGGCATTTATTATTTTGCAAGTGATGATAAGGATCCGATTTTTTATTTAGAGGGAGATAGTATTATTTATTTAGAGAAGGGTAGTAGCTTTACCGACCCCGGCTATTATCTTAATGATGATATTGAGGTTATCATAACCGGCGAGGTTGATACGAATACTACAGGAAGCTATGTCATCACCTATCGAGCAACGAATATGAGCGTATTAAAGAAAAACGGATATGATATTGAGCTTAGGCGCATTATCGTTGTCGGAGGTGAGTAATTATGGCTAAAGGTCGCGCTTTTTGGATTTTGTTATTTACTTTGATTGCTTTGTTAATTGGCATTGCTTTTGGCTTTTACGGTGGCTTTGTTTATTTTGCGAAGGAAGTAAGCTTTTCTTTAAAGGGAGAAGCTGTGGTCAATTTAGAAAATGGAGAAGAATATATTGAGGAGGGCGTACTTGCCAATATCTATGGCGTTGATTACAGTGATGAGGTCAAAATAACTGGTGAAGTCAATTGTCATGTGGAGGGTAATTATACAATTACGTATACCTTGAATCATAAACCAATTAATCAAACGTTGACGCGCTTGGTAATGGTTGGAGAGGGTGTAGATCCATCTGGCTTTGTTCATGACTTTTTTTTGAAGGGTAGAGACAAGGTTTATTTATATCCTAATGAAGATTATATTGATGAAGGTTTTGAGACAACCCTCGATTTAGATATTGATACCTATTATTATGATGAATATATGCGTCCTCTTGATGAAATAACCTATGATAAGGAAGGCATTTATTATATTAAGTATTTAGCTATTGATGGTGAAGAATCTTATGTTTTAACAAGAGAAATTGAGGTTATTAATTCTAGCCTTGAAAAGCCATATGTTCCTGACAATATCGTTTTCTCTTTAAAGGGCTTTTTGTATCGTGATGTCTATTTGTTTTCTGAATATATTGAAGACGGCTATACGGCTGTTTGTAATGGAACTATTATCAATGATTATGTTACAAGGAAAGTCTATAAAAATGGTTCCGAGGTTGAAAATATCAATACAAATGTTATTGGCGAATATGTGATTAAATACACTCTCAAGTATTTAGAAAATGAAGAAATTAATTTGTATCGATATGTCAGTGTTAAGGAATTACAATCCGTAAATGATGATTTATCCATTCACATAATGGAATTAGGAAATAAATATGCTGGAGATTCCATTTATATAAAAGCTGGAGAAACGGATATTTTGATTGATGCTGGCTCGCGTCAAGGCTCCGCAACGATCATTAAAGAATATATTGATAACTATTGTACGGACAATAAGCTTGAATATGTGATTGCGACGCATGCCGATCAGGATCATATCGCGGCCTTTTATGGAAATAAAGATGGTGATACTAGAACGGGCTTATTATACACCTATCAGGTTGATATGATTATTGATTTTCCAAAAACCAATAAGACGACACAAATATATCAAAATTATCAAGCTCGAGTTTCGGAATTAGTGACAATGGGCACCACTCATTATACGGCCTTAGAATGTGTTAAGGAATTAAATGGGGCCAAGAAAAAATACGAGGTTTCTGAAGGAATAATTATGGAATTTTTATATCAAAAATTTTATGAGGAATCATCAAGTGATGAAAATAATTATTCTGTTTGTACATTGTTTACTCAAAATGAAAAAAACCATTATTTATTTACGGGGGATTTAGAGGAAAAGGGCGAGGAATCGTTAATTTCTTCGAATGAATTGCCAGAGGTTGATTTCTTTAAGGCAGGGCATCACGGCTCACCAACATCAACTAATAGCTTTTTGCTTGAGGTCATCAAGCCGAAAATTTGTGCGGTTTGCTGCGTGGCTGGGTCAACCGAGTACACGAGTGTCAATGATAATACTTTTCCTTCGCAAGCCTTTATTACGAGAATATCTAAATGGACTGATAAGGTTTATGTGACCTCTTTGGTTGATGGGACAAGCTTTAAATCAATGAACGGAAGCATTGTTATTACAACGAAGGATGGCAATGTGGTTGTTAATTGTAGTAATAATAATATTTTATTAAAGGATTCAGAATGGTTTCGGGATAATCGCGTTTGGGGATAATTTTGGATAGTCTTTTTTGAAAAAGGAGGTGACTATCATAAAGAATATTGGATTTACAAAATTGTTTTTAAAAAAGCTTAGGAAGCTTAACAATAATCTAAATAAAGAAATAAATGAGACCGTTTCGGAGCTTTATGATAGAGCATCTTTAGGTTATGATAGCCTTTTATCCTATTTGGTTAAGGATAAAAGGTCAAAGCTCATGGAAGGCTGTTATCGCGAATATAAAATATATAAATTTTATGCCTCAAATGGAGCGCGAGTTATTTATTCCTATGGCTCTGATGTAAATGATAATTATTTATTATGTTTATTAAATATTGAGGTTGAGCATAAGAAACAAGGCCAAACCGCCAAGAAGAAAATCAAGCTTGATATGCTTGATTATAATAAAGAGGTTTCATATTTAATGCCTTTAAATCCAACAAAGATTTTTAAGGAATATGACTATCGGGGATGTATTGCCATTTTAGATGGTAAACAGGAAAAATGCTTACGTTTAACGGCCCCATGCTGTATTACGGGGAATGCGGGAACCGGAAAAACCTTGATTAGTATGCGTCTAATGCTTGACAATGAATTAAATGGTGATAGCCTAATTACTTACATTACCTTGACCGATCATTTAAAAAATATGGTTCTTCATGAATTTGAAATGGAATTGAATCGTGAGCCTAAAAGAAGTGCCTTCAAATCCTTAAATGATTTGACTAAGGATTATAATATGGCGACATATCAGGATTTTTTAAAATTTTATCAAGATTATTTGAATGAGCATCGGAAGGATTCTAATGAAAGCTATACTGCCTATATGCGTAAATATCAAAAATATTTTGGTTATGATTCCCTAAGAGCTTATCAAATAATTCGAAGAGACATCAAGGGAAGAATGAAAGCGAATTGGGATCGAGATTGGAATGTACCTTTACTTAGCCTTAATGATTTTATTTTGGAAATGCAAAATGACTTTGAGGATTTTGATGTCCTTCTATTAGAATATTTGTATGATGTTTGTACATCCTATCAAGATTATTTAGAACGAAATAATTTATTGGATGAAAATGATATTTTCCGTTTGATGAATAAATCCTTCGACAAGATTATTTTGGATGAGGCTCAGGATTTTACCGAGCTTCAAATATTTAGGCTTTTTGAAATGTCTAATCACAATATTTTCTTGATTGGTGATGGTAATCAAATAATTAATGCATCGCTTTTTAGACCATCAAGAATTAAAAAGCTTGATTCGCAATTGGTCGTACCTGAGCCTTTTTCGAAAAATTATCGTTCATCATCAGAGATTAATCAATTTCTCCTTAGGCTTACGGATATCAGAAAGGAATATATCAATACGCAAAAGGCTATTGATGAAAATTATATCGATATTAATTTGAAGGAAACGAATAAAAATGCTATTTTATCCTTTGATGGTAAGAATGTAGAAAGGGTATTAGAAGCCTTTATTAATAAGCCTAATACGGCAGTGATTGTAGGACTTGAAAAAGATAAAGAAGAATTATCCTTTATTTCACACGATCTTTATACCATTAATGAGGCAAAGGGTTTAGAATTTAAATATGTATTTTTATATAATATAGCCTCGAGTAAAAAGAAGGAATGGCAGTACATTTTTGAAAAAAAGGCCAAAACCAAAAAGAATTCACTTTATCGCTATTATTTTAATGTTTTATATGTTGCGGCCTCAAGGGCTAGTGAAAATGTAATTATTTATGAGGATAAATTTGATTTTTTGAAGCTTTTTAATCTTGATTATTTTTCTTTAGATGATGATATGGCTATCGAGATGATTTCGCAAATTGCGGATGATTTTGATGATTATTATGAAGAAATCTTAGAGCTTGAGGAACGATTCTTGTTTGATGAGGCTATCCTAAAGCTGAATTCATTGCCTAAATCCTTTAATTACGATATTAATAATGATTTAAAGCGACTTTTATTTAAGAAAAATTATTATACTAAGTCTAGTCATTCTAAAGAGGAAATGGATGAATTTTACCGAATGCTTGATAGAATGGATTATGAAATAAAGGAAGAGGTAATAATTGAGGATAAAAGAGGCAATATTAGCTTTAGTGGTAATTATTTAAAGGGCTTTAATTATCGTAAGCAAAATCAATATGACATCTTTCCTAAGTGCGAGGTTGTGATTGAAAATAAGAAGCCTTCTTTTGATAGGCTTGAGCTTATAGGTCTTAAATTAAATTTTCCAATCATCAAATATGGATGCAAGGATAAAAAAATCCTAAATGAGCTTAAGCAATCATTAAAAAAGACAAATATCAAAAAAATAGCTAAGGAAAATCAAGATTATTTTATCTATGAGATTCATCTTCTTCCTTATCTATTTACCGATAATGAATTGTATAAAAAAAGATTTTTAGAATTGTTTCAATTAGAATGTCAGATAATAAATCTTAATTTTGAGATCAAGATCTTATATGATGAGGCTATAAAATGGAAGAAATATCAAGAGCTTCAAAAGCTTTATCATAAATATGAGGAATTATATTTACAATATTTCTTCAAATAATCCATTATTTTTTCACAACTTAGATTTTTTATTATGGTAAAATTTCCTTGTAAAGGTGATGGAAATAATGAAAAAAGAATTTATTGATGAATTAAGACTTGAACTAGAGAAAGCTGGCATTTCTAAGGAAAAGGCCGAAAGCATTATTGAGGATTATGAAAAAACGATTGATATTGGCTTAGATGCTGGTATTGAATTTAATGATATTGTAAGAAAAATTGGAACACCAAAATCGATAGCCCGCGAATTTCGAAAGGATTATGATGATGTCGATTATTCAAAGCTAACCAAATATATCTATGAGGTTGAAAAGCCCTATGATATCGATTTAGGATTAATTAATGGCTTTGTCGAAATCAAATATCATAATTCGCCGAAGCTTGTCGTTATTGCAAGCCCTGATAATGATGAATATTTTGATGTGCAATTTCTTGACAATAAGCTTTCAATAAAAAACAAAAAAAAGCTAACATTCGCTTTTCGCGATAAGCGGAGAGGAGATTTCAAAATTTTTCTTCCCGATTCATTAAAGCAAATGAAGGTTAAAATTGATGATGTTAATACGAATCTTTATTTTGAAAGCTTTGACTGTGATTTGTTTTCCTATAAAACGGTTAATGGTGAATTGAAATTTGAACGATTGCGAACTCTTGATTGTAAAATTAAGGCTGTTAATGGGAAAATGAATATTGATACGATTGATGCGAATAAGTTAGCGATTGAAACAGTTAGTGGTTCGGTTAAGATTAAGGAGATTTATTCAAAACGCGTTGATGTTTCCAATTTATCCGGAAAAATTGAAATTAGTAAGGTCGATCAGGATGTCATCAAAACAAGTGGCTTTGGTAGTGTGAAAATTAATTAAAAGTGATTGTAAAAGAATCATTAAGTGATTGTAAAATAATCACTTTTTTCTTATAATATATGATGGTGGTGAATGATATGCAATCGCTTAAGGAATTATATAAAATTGGCAATGGCCCTTCGAGCTCTCATACGATGGGGCCGAAAAGAGCGGCCGTGTATTACCTTGAAAAATTTCCAAATTGTACCCGCTATGAGGTCATTCTTTATGGCTCGTTAGCCTTAACTGGAAGAGGACATTTAACGGATAAGATAATCTATGATACCTTTTTAGGGAAAAATATCAAGGTTATTTTTGATTATGATACCGTACCGGAATATCATCCTAATATGATGGATTTTAAGGGCTATATAGACGATACCTTAATTAATACAACGACTATTTACAGTGTTGGTGGTGGTACTATCCAAATCAAGGGTGATGAATTAAAGGAAAATGATGATGTTTATCATGAGAAAAATTTTAAGGAAGTTAAGGAATTTTGTTTAGAGAATGATTTACGTTTATCAGAATATGTTTATCATAATGAACCCAAAGCTAAAGAATATTTAGAAGAGGTCTATCAAGTTATGCTTGATTCGATTGACCGAGGCTTAAATAAGGATGGTACTCTCCCAGGAAAATTAATGGTTAAAAGAAAAGCTAAAACCTTATTCGATTCGCATGATCCTGAGATGCTAGTGTCGGCTTATGCCTATGCCGTTAGTGAAGAAAATGCTAGTGGTGGTGTGATTGTGACCGCGCCAACCTGTGGAGCGAGTGGAATTGTTCCGGCGTGTTTAAAATATTTGCTTGATAAAGGCTATCAAAAGGAAAAGCTAATTGATGGCTTGGCTTGTGCTTCCGTGATTGGAAATATTATTAAACAAAATGCATCTATTAGCGGCGCTGAGTGTGGGTGTCAGGCGGAGGTTGGAAGTGCAACCTCGATGGCAGCGGCGATGATTGGTGAGGTTATGGATTTTTCAGTTGAACAGATTGAGCATGCGGCTGAAATTGCCATGGAGCACCAATTAGGTCTTACCTGCGATCCGGTTGATGGCTATGTCCAAATCCCTTGTATTGAAAGAAATGCTATTGCTAGTATGCGTGCCATTCATTCGGCAAAGCTAGCGAAGAATTTAGCTGAAACGCAAAAGGTTTCCTTCGATGTTGTGGTTGAAACAATGAAGGAAACGGGTAAGGATTTGAACAAGAACTATCGCGAAACAAGCGAGGGTGGATTGGCAAAAAAATACCACTGTTAAAAAGGAAACGTTTACAGTTTACGGATATATTATAAAAAAACTGTTAAAAACGCTTTCAAAACAATATTTTTTGTTATCGTAGATGGAAAAATATGCTAATTTTTGACAATATAATTAATAAGTATAAAAAGAAAGCAATCATATTTATATATTGCTTTTTTTTGCTTGGCGTTGTATTTTATATATAAAGGGTGTGATTTTTTGATGGATAATTATTTTGATTTTGAAATTGCAATGGAATACGTAGGGGGATATTGGCATATCTTTAAAGATTTACAAAAAAAATTTATTTCGGAATACAAAAACTATGAGAAGGCTTTGACAAAAAGGGTAAAAAAGGGGAAAACCAAGGAAGCGCAAAGGATGATTCATAGCTTGAAGGGTATATCGATGAATTTAGGGGCTGTAAAGCTTTATAAGGCTTCTTTTCAAGCCGAGGAAAATCTAAGCCTCAATGAGCCTGACCCAATCAACGATTACTTAGATATTTTTTCTAAAACCTATTTCGAAATAAAAAAATTCAGGAAGTAATTTTTTTACTTCCTGAATTCCCTCATTTCTTTTTATATTGCTTAATAATTTCGATATCAGGGTCAATGTAGATGGTATGTTGGTTTGTGTAGGTTACAAAGCAATTGTGTCGCCCTGGTATTTTTTTTATGTATTTGATGCTTGTATAATCAACCGCTACACTGCTTGATAATTGAAGCTTTGAATGATAGGCAGCGAGATTGGCAGCTAACCTGATTGCCTCCTCGGTTATTTCTCCTTGGAGAATGACATGGCTTCCCGGGGCATCCTTGACATGAAACCATAAATCATTTCCCGAGGCAAATTTGTGGGTTAAATAGGCATTTTGAACATTATTTTTGCCGACATAGATTGTTGAGGTTGGCAATTTATAGGTGTCAAATAATGGAACCTTGGTTTTTTTCATCTGCTTGGTTTTTTTGAGATAGCCGTAATCCTCTAGCTCGGCTTTAATTTCAAGGCAATCGGCTAAATTGGCGGTTTGAATTTGCGTTTCTAAGAGAGAAAAATAGTTTATTTCCTCATTAGTGATATCAATTTGTTCATTGATATGCGTTAATGATTTTCGAGCCTTTTGATATTTATTATAATAGCGATTGGCATTTTCTAAGGGTGAAAGAAGAGGATCTAAAGGAATTTCCTCCATTTCATTGGTGTAATAGTTTAAAACGATGGCCTTCGTTCCTTTTTGGAGATTATAGAGGTTGGCCATTAAAAGCTCGCCTTTAATTTTATATTGTTCACTTTGCTTGGCATTATCTAAGTCAAGGTAAAGCTTCTCAAGCTTAGCTTTATTTTTGTCAATTTGGCGGTGAATCATTGTTTCTAAATCATTTGATTTTTCCTTGATTCGGGTTTTGCGGTCCTTTTCATAATAAAAATCATCAAGCATCAAGGATAAAGAATCGTAATGCTTTCTTTCTCCTTCCTGATATTGTAAATCTAAGAAATAGAAATCACATTTTTTGCCAATAATAAGGGTAGGATGATAGGAATGAAGAGCCTCATAGAATTCATCTATTGTCGAAATGTTTTCTAAATAATAGCTGAATTGTTTGGAGATACCAGAAATATTTTTAAAATATGATTTTTCCTCAATGATTTTTTTGATCTCATCCTTGGTATATTCATAATAGGCCTTTTTCGTTTGAAGAGGGTATGTATAGATAGCCCCTGGGATAATCGTTCGATAATTACCATCAAAGGGATTTAAATGCTTAAGGCTCTCTAATATTTTATTATCCTCAGTGATTATTAGGTTAGATACCCTTCCCATAATTTCCACAATCATTCTTTTGTGAGTTTTATCACCAATTTCATTAGTTCCTAGGAGATCAAAGGTTATGACTCGGTCATGTTTTTCTTGCGTAATATCTAAAATAATTGATCCTTCAATGTGCTTTCTTAGAAACATTGTAAAGCCGGTTGGCGTTTTAGGAAAATCGTATTCATTTTTCGTTAAGTGAACACGTGAATATTCTGGATGTAAGGATATTAATAGGCAATGATTTTGATAATTGGCCCTTATTGACAAATGGATTTCATATTCCGATATTTGGTTAATTTTATTGATTTTTCCAGTTTTTAGAATTGATAAATCATTGACAATTTTACTTAAAAAAATACCATCGAAAGGCATGTAACCACTTCCTTATTATCTATTATTATATCATAAGAAAAATTCTTAAAAAACCCCCTTACTTTTTTATTTGAAAAGTGATATTATTATATATATGATATAAAAGTGAGGGCATTTTTTTATGAAGCTAAATGATAAAGGAATGTTAATAGTTATCTCTGGACCTTCAGGAGTAGGTAAGGGTACAGTACGAAAAGCGCTTTTTGAAAAACGAGGACATCGTCTCGTTTATTCAATATCAATGACGACTAGAAAGCCGCGTCAAGGTGAGGTTGATGGTGTCGATTATTATTTTGTATCCCGTGAGGAATTTCAAAAGCGAATCGATAATAATCAATTTCTTGAATGGGCAGAGTTTGTCGGAAATTACTACGGAACACCGAAGGATAAGGTTGAAGAGCAAATTGAAATGGGCAAAGAGGTTGTCTTAGAAATTGAGGTTAATGGTGCCCTTCAGGTTTTAAGTAAGGTCAAGGATGCCGTATCTATTTTTATCGTACCACCGGGAAAGCAAGCCTTATATGATCGTTTACGTAGGAGAGGTACAGAGCCGGAAGAGGTTATCCAAGAACGAATGGCGAAGGCTAATCGTGAATTTCAGCTTGCCCATAAATATGATTATATCGTCGTAAATGATGATGTTGATAATGCTGCCGACCGAATAATGGCGATTATTCGAGCTGAGCATGCGAAAACAGAACGTTCAATTTATAAATATAAACAATTATTGGAAGGAGATAAATGATGAAAAAGGAATATGATGGAATGCGTTATCCTTCAATTGATGATTTATTAGAAAAAATCGATTCGAAGTATAAGCTAGCTTACGCTTCCGCAAAGCGTGCCAAAATTATTGAAGAAAAAGGATATGTTGCGACAAAGGTTTTATGCAAAAAACCAGTTGGTCAAGCATTAGAAGAAATTTTAGATGATAAGGTAAAAATTGAATTCGAAAAAAATGAGTAGAAGATCCTTTCTACTCATTTTAATTAGGAGGTGAAGCCTGTGATAAAGGATAAGCTAGCTCTTTTACCAACTGATCCGGGATGTTATTTGATGAAGGATAAAAATGGCATCATCATTTATGTTGGTAAAGCTAAAAATTTAAAAAATCGCGTTAAAAGCTATTTTACGGGAAGCCATAACGCCAAAACAACGCTCTTAGTCAGTGAAATTGTTGATTTTGAATATGTTATTACGAAAAGTGAACTCGAGGCTTTTATTTTAGAGCTTCACTTAATCAAGGAACATGACCCGAAATATAATATCAAATTAACAGATGATAAAACCTACCCTTATATTATTTTAACAAATGAAGACAATCCGCGCTTAATCGTATCAAGGGAAGCATCAAAAAAGCTTGGGAAAAAATTCGGACCTTATCCGAGTGTTTTTAGTGCAAGAGAAACGGTCAGGCTTTTGAATAATATCTATCCTCTTAGAAAATGCAGTAATCTTCCGAAAAAGGAATGCTTATATTTTCATATGAAGCAATGCTTGGCTCCTTGTATCAATAAAATCGAAAAGGCCTGTTATGAGGAATATATTAATGATATTACAAGCTTTTTGCGAGGAAATATAAAAAAAACAGTTAATGACTTGACTGAAAAAATGGCTTCCTACAGCGAAAATCTCGAGTTTGAAAGGGCCTTGGAATGCCGAAATCTAATAAGTCATATTAAAAAAACTGTCGAAAAACAAAAGATTGAATTAGGGGACTATGTTGATCGGGATATCATTGGCTTTTATGGTGATGAAAATGATATTTGCATTCATATTTTCTTTATGCGAGGTGGGGCTATCACTGCGCATAAAACAGAGATCATCAATAATGTTTTTGATTATCTAGAAACAGTCATCAATTATATTGCTCAATATTATGAGAATAATTATGTTCCTAAGGAAATATTGACAAGGGATTTAGATGTATCATTATTATCATCAATTATTGATTGTAGCTTTATTATTCCGCAAAAGGGCGATAAAAGTAAGCTTGTGGATTTAGCCTTTGAAAATGCCAAAATGGATTTATTAAAATGTCGTGAGCTCTATCGAAATAAAGAGGAGAATAAGCTCGAGGCTTTAAAGCAAATTAAAGAGATGTTAGGACTTGAATCTGTTGATCGAATCGAGATTTTTGATAACTCGAATATTAATGGAACGAATCCCGTTTCAGCGATGGTTTGTTATGTTAAGGGCCGTCCATCGAAAAAGGATTATCGAAAATATAAGGTTAAAACAGTTAAGGGCGCAAATGATTATGAGACGATGAAGGAAATTGTTTACCGAAGATATTTTCGCGTCCTAATGGATGATTTAGAAAGACCAGATTTAATTGTTATGGATGGTGGTACAATTCAGGTCAATGCTTGCCTTGAAATATTAGAAGGCCTTAATTTATCGATTCCGGTTATTGGACTAAGAAAGGATAACAATCATAAGACTGATGCGATTATTTACCAAGATGAGGTTTATCCTCTTGATAAGCATAGCTTGGCCTATCGGTTGTTATTTAATATGCAGGAGGAGGTTCATCGCTTTGCGATTTCTTTCCATCGAGATGCCCGAAGTAAAGGAATGCTGGTGTCGGTTTTAGATGGTATCGAAGGAATTGGTGAGGTTCGGAAGATGAAAATATTAAAGCATTTTAATTCAATTGACAATATTTTAAATGGGACTAAAGAGGAATTTAAGGAGCTTGGAATTAACGAAGAATTAATGAATAAAATCAAGGAACATCTTTCTTCTTTTAAATAAATACACTCTTTGTTTTCTATTGCATAATATATTAATGTAATAGGAGTTAGATTTATGATGAAAAGACAAAGTTTCTTAACTAAAAGAGAGCGTCAGATTTTTCGATTACTTATTCAAAATCAAAGCACCCAGGACATTGCATCGACTCTTGGCATTAGTGAAAAGACAGTAAGAAATCATATTTCCAATGTAATTCAAAAGATGAACGTCAAGGGAAGAACGCAAGCTATCATCGAATTAATAAAACAAAATGAACTAGATTTATAAGGCCGATTGGCCTTTTTCTTTTCTTTATCTAGTTATTTTTTTTTATTTATGTTAAAATAAAAAAAGATTGAGGGTATTAAAATGGAAGAAAAAGCATATATTGATTTGTTAAAAAGTGAAATGGTAATCGCGATGGGCTGTACGGAGCCCTTAGCTGTAGCGTACGCCGGGAGTCTAGCTCGCTATGTTTTAGGTGAAGAGCCGGTGTTTGTGGAATTAACCTGCAGCAGTAATATTATCAAAAATGTTAGGTGCGTTCATGTTCCGAATTCGGAGGAATTTAATGGTATTAAGGCTTCCGTTTTGTTGGGAATTTTTGGCGGTAATTATGAAAAGGGCTTTGGCTGTATTAATGAATTATCGGGTGAGGCTAAAGCTAAGGCGAAGAACTTTATGGAACAAAATTTGATTACGGTTTTTCATTCTCACAGTAATGAAAAGCTTCATATTTTAGTTAAATTAAAGGGTCAGAATGACAATGCTTCCGTCGAAATAAAGGAATCACATTTAAATGTTACATTAGTTACAAAAAATGATAAGGTCCTTTATTATAAAGAAAATCAAGAGAAAATTGTTGATGATACTAATTATGAGGAAATGCTTAGCTTTGATAATATTTATGATTTTGCGAATAATGTTAATTTAGATGATGTAAGGGATTTAGTTTCTGTGCAGTATAAGAATAATTATGATATTGCTTGTTGTGGAATGGAAGGAAAATATGGTGTTAAAATTGGCCCATCTATTTTACAATATAACAATAGCCTTGATGGAAAAATTATCGCTTATACGGCAAGTGCTTCGGAAGCACGTATGTGTGGGTGTGTGAAGCCAGTAGTTATTAATTCTGGAAGTGGAAATCAAGGCTTATCAACATCGGTTCCGATTATTGTTTATGGAAAAGAAAAAAATATTCCGATTGATTTTGTTTATCGGGCTTTGATTTTCGCAAATCTTTTGACCGTTAAGCAAAAATATAAGATTGGTGCCCTTTCCGCTTTTTGTGGTGTTGTTTCATCCTGCTGTAGTGCGGGAGCTGGAATTACCTATCTAGCAGGGGGAACGAAGGAACAAATAAAAAACACGATTAGTAATCATCTTGCGACGGTTCCGGGCATTATTTGTGATGGGGCCAAGGCTTCCTGTGGAGCGAAGATTGCGGTTGCGTTAAGCAGTGCATTGATGTCTCATCATTTGGCAATGAATGATTTAGCCTATAGCGAGGGAGAGGGAATAATCCGTGAAACAATCGATGAAACGATCGATGCGGTTAGTCAAATTGGTTCCTCAGGAATGAAGGAAACGGATGATGAAATCATGAAAATATTATTAGAAGATTAGGTGATAATATGGTTATTACGGGCGTAATACATGATGCAGATATAGATAATAGATATTTTTCGATGCTTATTAATGGGCAGCTCTATTTCTTTTATCTTCAAAATAATTTAATCAAGAAATTTAAAAAATATCTTCATAAAGGGCGTTTTGTTCAATTTGAATGTTATGATGAATCCGCAATTATTGAGCATAGAAGAATGTATAAGGTTAAGCATTTTATTAAAATAATCCGTAAAAGATATCGTAAGCAGGAAATATATTATGATATTGATATTATCCGTTCTGGAATTGTTGATTTAGTCAATGGAATGGAAAATATAATGTTTTTAGATTTAGAGATGTCAATGCATGATTGGAATGTTTCGAAAAGCTTTAAATCAGAGATTATTCAGGCTGGGTATATAATTACGGATAAGGATGGTAATTATCTCCATCAGGATTCATTTTATATTAAGCCAACATTATTTAAAAAATTAACCAAAAGAACAAAAACCTTTTTAAAAATTGACGATGATGATTTAAATAATGGACTTTCCTATCAAAATTTTTATGATAAATTTAATGGTGTTCTTGATAAATATAATCCGACTATTATTGTTTGGGGTAAAAATGATATATTATCGCTCAAGGATTCATATAATTTAAATGGTGTTCCTAGCCTTGAGGCTAAATGTAATTTTGTGAATATTTTACAGGTTCAAAAGAATTACTATAATCTAAAAAGCGATTTAGGCTTATTTAAGGCTTATAAGGCTTATCTTGGCAATGATTATGTTCAGGTGCATGACGCTTTAGAGGATGCGATTGTCACAAAGGACGTTTTCTTTGCCTTTAGAGAGGCGATTAATACCAATAAAGAAATTATTTTTGAAAATTAGGTGATTATGTGATTGGTTTGATTGATTCAGGATTAGGTGGGTTAATGATTTTATTTAGCTTGATGAAAAAATATCCGCATGAAAGCTTTGCGCTTATCTATGATAATGATTATTTTCCATATGGTGAAAAAACGAAAGAGGAATTAGTAACCCGCGTTAATTTTTTATTGGATCGATATCGATTTTCGAAAACTATTATTGCGTGTAATACTTTATCAACCTTAAAGGATCAATTTAATAAACCAGTTTTAGATATAATAACACCAACTATTAAGGCCGTTTCCGCTTACTTTGTAGTTGGTGTTATTGCGTCTAAATTATGTATTGAGAGCGGGTATTATCAAAAAATGCTTAAAGGTAAAATGGTTAAAACCTTTTATGGTGGTGATTTAATCCTTGCGATTGAGCAAAATAAAGGAATTGAGGATGCTTTTTTTTCTTTAGATATTAAAGATGTTGATTGCTTGATTTTAGGGTGTACGCATTTTATATTTATGAAGGATGCTTTCAGGAAAAGATATAGCTTTCCAATTATTTCACAGGATGAAATTATATGAGGTATCGTGTTTTTTTGGATTTTAGGAATGAAAAATAATTATATCGATTACAAATTAAGGCATTGAGCCTTTTTTTATTTTTTTCGATGGGAAAAAGCTCATTTAGGCAATAAATTTATATATATCATAGATAATATTATTTTTTGCTTAGCGAATTGGTAATTTTGTTATATTTATTATGATTAAAAATGTGTTTTTTTTAGATATACATAATAGTTTCGAGTTAAAAATGATACCGTTTTCAAATTGAATTGCTATTTGAATTATGTTAAAATTTGTAAAAAAAAGAGTTTATTTGATATTGGGAGAAAAAGGTGATGATTTTTTTGATTGACAAGTACAATTTTGGGGGTATTTTTATTTATTTAAATACCGAAAATGGTAGATTATTTTATTCTAATAATAATGAAAAACCAAATTTTGATTGTAATTTTTATGAGGATATATCATTTGATATTATGAATGAATCTTATTCGTATAGTACAATCAATATTTTAATAAATATTACTGAGCAATGTAATTTGTCTTGTAAATATTGTTTTAACAAGAATAAAAGTAATAAGACAGTAAAATACGAAGATATTATAAGGTTTATTGATAAAATAGTTTCCGATTTTCCAAATGCAAAGAAATATCAAGTTGATCTATCTGGTTCCGGGGAACCTTTACTAGAGCTTAAAACTATTCTAAGAGTTTCTGATTATTGTCGAAATAAATCAAATGAAATAAGAAAAGAAGTTCTGCCTATGTTTGTATGTAATGGGACACTAATGAATAAAGAAATAGCTAGTGTATTACAAAATCATGGAATTCTTTTTGGGATTTCTATAGATGGATTAAAAAGGAATCACGATAAAAATAGAGTTTTTAGAAATGGAAAACCGACCTTTAAGTACATCATTAATAATGTCAAAAATATTGATAATAGAGATTATGTTGGTTGTGCCTTTACAATTGATGGAAAGGACATTGATTTAGTAAAATCCGTAAAGTATTTGAGTAAGTATTTTAATACAATTTCAATGAAAATTGTAAGATCGGATAATAAATTGGACTTTGAATCTATTAATTACCAATATACAAGATTAACAGACTTTTTGATTCAAGAAATCTATAATAATAAAATTAGATTATTATTGTGTATATTAAATGGTGATGATTTATTTGGAAAATATATTTCACTTGTGTTGGAAAATGGTATAGTTAACCATAGATGTGATGCTGGAATTGGTAAGTTTGCACTTAGCTCAGATTTAAAGGTATATTGTTGTAGTGCTGGAATATACGAAGATAGTCTTTGTCTAGGTGATATAGATAATATTGATTATGTGAAAGGAAGAATGTTAATTGCTAATGCTATTAGCAATCCAATTTGTTTAAAATGTAAGATAAGGAGATTTTGTGGCCATGAATGTCTTGTTAGATCAGTTTCTGGCATAGACGATGAAATGTGCAAAATAAAAAAACATTTATTTGAATTAGCTCTTGTGTTATCCTTAATTATTAAAAATAATTATTCATTATACATTTACTTATTAGATTTTCTTCAAAACAAAAGAAAAAGGTTTGAAGGCGATGATGATTTTGACAGGGTAGTAAAGTATTATGATGATATTCAATTTGTGGAATTGAAACGAATTAAGGATTTTGAAGAAGAGAAATATTCAATGTTACTGAAAAACATTAAATAGGGTAAATATAATGTGACTGTATTTTGGATATTTTATTTCTTAATATTATGGATAAAATTTATTTTATTACGGAGGATAAAAATGAAAAGAAAATTGAAAAAAGTGCTTTTGATGGTTAGTCTAGTACTTATGATGGGATTAGTTGGCTGCGGCTGTGGATCAGTAGTAAAACCATTACAAAAAATTGCAGATTTTGTCGGAAGAAAGGTGGATCCTAGTGCTTCAATTTCTGTATATGGAAGAGAAAGGGATATTAGTAGTTTTCCTACTAAATTGTATGGAGGATACGTTGATGAAATGTCTGCAATTACTGGTATTTATCCAAATAATACTATATTTTTTGATGGAATTGGATTGTTTGATTTTTTGAATGGACAGATAGTATTTAATGAATCTTATGAAAATTTAATATTAAAATTCTCTGATTCAGAATTTGTCAGTGGAACAATTGATAATATTGTTGTCGATTACGATTCAGTGAGTCTATATGATATGGAAATTAAGTTAGATGGAGTTTCAGGTAAATTTAAATATAATAGAAATGCCTTTAGTTTAAAAATTAAGTGTGATGTGACAGGTAAACGAGTAAATGGTACTAGTAAAACGTATAATAATATTACTGTTCCTTTATATGGTTCTTTTTATGTTTTTTCAAAAAATGTAAAGTATTTTCAAGTTTCAACTGATGTAAGAGGATATTTTGTAGATCCTAGCAGTGTTACTATAAAAAAATACGGTGATATAGCGTATTATGACAAAACCTTTGAAAATGGGATTGTTTATACGTATGTACCTGGATTAAAAAGGAATGAATCTACAGAACTTTGTTCAAACAAAATAGAATCAGACAATATAGAACAATTTATTGGAAATGTAAGTTTTGAAAGGGAAATGAGTACATACAAATGTTTTAAATATAAATCTGATAGTAATGGATCATATACAATTTCTGTACCTGCAGATACTTTTGTTGAAATAACAAATAAGGGAGAATTAATAGAACTGAAGAATCAATTTACAGTTGGAAATCGATCTTATTATGAATATAATTTATCGGAAAATTCAGAATATTATATCGTTGTACAGTCTTTCGATGATATTTTATTAGATAATGAGATTAGTAGGACAGAACGATTTGAAATATTTAAAGGTGGAATTAATTTAATTGAGTTCTATGGACAAAATATTTATTTTAAGTCAGATGTCAATAATATTGATTACTTGGCTCGTTTTGATATTAATGGTATAATAAATTTATCAGTTGATACACTAGTTAATGTTACCATTGTTGATTCTAAGGGGAATGTAATATATAATGGTATTAATTCGAAAAACTTTGTGTTTAGTGTCATAAAGGGAGAGAAATATTCTATTTTGATTGAAAGAAATACAACAGGAACAGGTATTAGATTTAATTTTACAAAGCCTAGTTGTTAAATAAAATATAGTGGCAAAAGTTCATACTTTTGTCACTATTAAAAAAAGTCAGACATTTAAGGAGTGATGAATATGATAGAGGTTAAGAATGTATCGAAGCAATATCAAGAACGGGTTGTTTTAAAAGACATTAATGTTAAATTTGAAAAAGGTTTAAATGTTATTATTGGACGTTCAGGAAGTGGAAAAACAACTCTTTTAAATTTAATGGGGACCTTAGATATTCCCACAAGTGGGGAAATCTATATTGATGGTATTTTGATTAATGATTTGAAGGAAAAGGAAATAAATCAAATCAGGAATCAAAAAATCGGGTTTGTTTTCCAATCCTTTTTCCTAGAGCCAAGATATACCGTTTATGAAAATGTAGCTTTACCCTTGGCTTTATCTAAGCTAAAGAAGGAAGAAGTAAAAAAACGCGTTTATGAAGCTTTAGAGAAGGTCGGTATGACAGATTTTCAAAATAAAATCGCTACTACTCTTTCGGGTGGAGAAACGCAAAGAGTTGCGATTTCGAGGGCAATCGTAAACAATCCATCAATTTTATTTGCGGATGAGCCATGTGGAAATTTAGATGTGAAAAACGGGGAAATTGTAATGGAACTATTAAGAAAGCTTGCGGATGAAGGAAAGTGTGTTATTTTAGTAACTCATAATCAAGAGCATTTGAAATATGCGGATAGAGTAATTGAAATAACGGATGGAGAAATAATCAATGACTATCTTCAAAATATTAATTAAAGAATTTAAGCTTTGCAGGTATTTCTTAATTAAATTGTTTATTACTTTATCAATTGTCCTTGCCCTTATTTTTTCAATTTCCGCTTTTATTCAAAATTATTATCATATTTTCGATAAATACATCGATAAATATAATAGCCCGATGCTATATCAAATCCAAAATATTGATAAAAAGCTTGTGGACAAGCTTGCATCAAAATATCCGCTAATTGTGGATATAATTATCGAAAATAATCCGATCTTAATTAATGGAAAAAATGTAGACACTATTATTTGTTTTTCTAATTTTGAATATACTGATTATAATTGCTATAGCTCGTTTGGCTTTAAAGCAAGTAAAAATATATTAGAAAAGTATTCAGGATTTGACAAAGAAAAATCGATATTTATGACGGAAGGTCTGGTGAATAAATATGGTCTTTCTATAGGAGAAGAAATTATTCTATCTGTATATGGTAATGATTATAAACTAACTTTGGTGGGGACTTTCCGAGAAGATATTGGACGTACAGTGGTTGTTCCTTATGAATGTTTTGAGAATACTAAAGATGAATATTACACTGAATTCATTTTACCTTCAAGCTATGATTTGTTTGATGTAGGCGATGATTTAATTCCTTTTTATGTTTCCTCAAAATTAGCTGCAGATGATGGTGGTGTTATTTTTGGTATTTTTTTCTTCATATCTTTAGCTAACCGAATCTTAAAGGCTGTTTTAATCATTCTTTTAATCTTTTTGACTTTTAGTGTGTTTAATTTTAATAATTTGTATTTTTTACAACGCAAAAAATTTTATTTAATTAATCATTCCCTTGGAATAAGCATTGATAAAAAATTATTTATAGCGATATTCTCAGCTGTATTTATTTCTTCAAGTATAATTGGCTATCTAATATCATTACTTATAAATATATGGGTTCGAAGTAAACTCAATAGAATAGTCAAAATCGATCCGATTTATTTGTCATTTTGGTGGGTTATCTTAATTACTGTTGTGATTTTATTAGCGATGATTTTATATACTCTTATGAAAAAAACACATAAGAATTTGGTTTTAGAATTAAGAGGTGATGAGTAATGGTTTTAAAGAATATTATCCGTTATAAAAAAAGATCTTTTAAAATAATGTTTATCTTTTTGGCTATTGTTTTTGCGACCTTATCCTTTTTCTTTATTAAAACAGGATATAAAAATCTCTATGAAGATATTGGAAGTATTAACCAAGGTGAATATTACATCAAGGCTAAAACAACCGAGGAAATACCAATATTAACCTCAAATGTTGAATTAATAACTTGTTATGGAAGTTCTAATTATCATAACTCAAAGCACTTTTATTTAGATAATGTGGACTTAGGCTTCACAAGAAGTACAAAGATGCTAATATATGATTTTAATAAGTTACCAGAATATTTAGGCTTAAAAGAAGGATTGATGTATGGAGAAATACCTAAAGAAAAGGATGAAATAATTATAAATTATCGTTTAGCTAAGCTAATGGCTGTGACTCAAGAATGCTCTATGACGGATTTACTAGGAAAAAGATTAAGCTTAGATGATAGTGAATATGCTTTTATTGATTGTAAAATTGCTTGCATTGTAAAAGATGATTGTTTTAATAATTTTGTTTTAGGAGATAGTAATTATTCTTCATACATAATTTTTTCCAAAGATTTAAACAATGAGTTTATCCGAATTGATTCATCTAATGCGATGACTTCATATATTTATCTAAATAAATATGAGTTGCTTGAGCCATATTTTGAATATTTTGATACTCATAACATAGAGAATCATGTTAATAGCTACGAATCATATCAAAAAAACCATTTTATTATCGCTCAATTTGAAATTGTGAATACGATCATTTTTATTATTATTTTGGCGATTGTTTTGTTGTGTGTAGTTAATCTTTTTAATTCAATTTTGATTAAGTTTAATGATCAATATAAGTATTTTAAAATGCTAAGGTCTTTAGGCTATTCAAGTAAAAAATGTCAATGGACATTTCAACTAGAAAATCTCTATATTTATCTCTTTTCCTTTGTTTTAGGAACAATTTTATCAATCGTGATGATTGATTTATTAAATAAACATATCCTCGTTGAGGAACAAATGTCATTGAAGCTAAGCACATCTGAGTATTCAATCATCATTATCTTAGTTTTCCTTGTATATTTGGCAGTTATTGGCTTGATTAATTTTTATGTTTTGAAAAGAAATAGAGGGGAGAAAGCATGAAAAAAATTATTTTGGCTAGTATTTTATGCTTTATGATAATGTTATCCGCTTGTAGTAAAAAGGAAGAATATCCTGGTTTCAAATTTGAACTAAATGAGGACGGAATGAGTTATTCCTTCGAAGGCTTTGATTCTAATGTAACTAATGATGTAGTTATTCCTAATACTTACAAAAATAAGCCAGTTACCAAAATCGGTGAATATGCATTTTTCTATAATTCTGTAGAAAGCGTCTTTATTTCTGATAATATTAACACTTTTTTAAGCAATATTTTTGCTGGGTGTGATGATTTAAAAAAAATTGAAGTAGCTAAAGATAATAATAAATTTGATTCAAGAGATGATTGTAATGCTATTATTCTTACCGAGACTAATACCTTGATTGCAGGCTGTAAGACAACAAAAATCCCTAATGATATTGAAAAAATTGGATTAGGTGCTTTTCAGTTTATCAACATAACAGAAATAGATATTCCTAATAGCGTTCATACAATCGAAGATTATGCTTTTTATCATTCTAATTTAGATTATTTAGTTATTCCGGATAATGTTTTAGCTATTGGTAATAAAGCATTTGCGGAGTGTCGTGATTTAACTATGGTTAAGCTTACTAACAACCTTCAATCTATCGGTGAAAAATGTTTTTATGACACAGCTATATCGGAAATATATATTCCAAAGACTGTGAATAAGATAGGTGGAGGCGCTTTTGGCTTTTGTTCAAAGCTAAATAAAATTGAAGTAGATGAAGAAAATGAGGTTTATGATTCACGGGATAATTGTAATGCAATTATAGAAACAAAAGCTAATAAGATCATTGCCGGATGTCGCAATAGCATTATTTTTGATTTTATTGATACTATTGGAACCTATGCGTTTTCTATCGCACAAATCACGGAAACCTTTATTATTCCAAGCAATATTAAAGTAATTGAGCCATATGGCATTATAAGTGGTGGTTCAGCTAATCCAGTTGTGAAATTCGAAAATAATATCGGTTGGTATTATTTTAATTCAAATAATGAAAAGGTGGATTTTGATGTCAGTGAAGAAGAAGTATATAAGACTTTTTGGCACCAAGATTTTACTCTATATTGTGAAAACTAATTGACAAGAAAGAAATCTTAATGCAATTTAATTTTTATGTTTTAAAAGAAATAGGAGTGAGCAAGTATGAAAAAAATTTTTGTGGCTATTATTTTTTGTTTTGTGATATTGTTATCCTCTTGTAGTAAAAAGGAAGAATATGCTGAATATAAATTTGAACTAAATGAAGATGGAGAAAGCTATACTTTTACTGGGTTGAATGATAATAATCTAAAGAAAATAGTTATTCCTAGTACGTATAATGATTTGCCTGTAACGGCAATTGGCGAATATGCTATTTCTTCTACAGTGGAAAGTATTTATATTTCAGAAAATATTGAAAGTGTTTATGGTGGTATTTTTGGTAGAAATAAAAATCTAAGAAAAGTGGAAGTATCGAAGGATAATAAAAAATATGATTCAAGAAATAATTGTAATGCCATTGTTGAAACTGATACTAATACCTTGGTTGCTGGATGTGTTGGGACAATAATACCTGATGATATTGAAATAATTGGATATGGTGCTTTCTATTTATCAGAAATAACAGAAATTGATATACCTAATAGTGTTCATACAATTGAGGATTATGCTTTTTTCTGGTCGAAATTAGATTATGTAATAATACCAGATAGTGTTAAATCTCTTGGCGAAGGCTCATTTGGTCGGTGTTATAATTTAATTTCAGTTAAGCTTTCTAATAATCTAGAATCTATTGGATATGGCTGCTTTGACAGTACGCCATTAACTGAAATATTTATTCCTAAATCAGTAAAAAAAATTGATGCTGGTATATTTCACTTATGTGGCTCATTAGAAAAGATTCAGGTGGATGAAGATAATGATGTTTATGATTCAAGGGAAAACTGTAATGCCATCATAGAAACAAAAACTAACAAGATAATTGCAGGATGTCGAAATACCGTTATTTTAGAAGAAATAGAAATAATTGGGGATAGTGCCTTGACTGTAGCTTATAAAGAAGAAACTTTTATCATTCCTAAAAATATTAAAGTAATTGAACCTTTTGGGATTTCTGCAAATGGAAATTGTAATCCTGTTTTGGAGTTTGAGAATAAAACCGGATGGTACTATATAAATTCAGATGGTGAAAAGGTAAAGTATGATGTTTCTTCTAAAGATGTTCATAAACAATTATTTTATCAGGGTTTAACGATATACTGCGATTAGAAAAGTAATGTTTTATTAAATAACAAATGAAATCGCAAATAACAACAAATGACAACACATAACAAAAAAATATTGAAATAACAAATGGAAGTGTGTTCTATTAAAGTGTAAGATTTTAAGGAGTTGAATTCATATGACAAAGGTAAATCCATTTAATATTGGTTTTGGTGAGGAACCACATCTTTTTATTGAACGCAACGAATTTGACGAAATTATATCAACACTTAATAGTGATATTCCTGAGGCACGCGCAATAGCAATTATCGGTCCTTGTGAAACTGGAAAAACAGTTATGCTTTCAAAAATAAAAAAACAAATTTCTAATGAAGAAGAATGGATAACTGTTGATTTAAATCCTTTTTCAGATATGCATGAACAGCTTGCGGCGAAAATATATGATCAAGGAAGATTAAAAAAACTTTTTCTGAAGGCAGAATTTAATTTTTCTTTTTCGGGATTATCTTTGAAAATAAGTGGTGATAATCCATTAAGTAACGTTAATAGTCTTTTGGATGTAATGTTCAAATATTTGAAAAAAAAGAAAAAGAGAGTTTTAATCACCGTCGATGACATTGCATCTAGCAATATTGTTAAGAGCTTTGTTTATTCATTTCAAAGCTTTTTACGTGAAGGATATGATGTGTTTTTTATTATGACAGGCTTATATGAGAATATTTCTAAGTTGGAAAATACAAATGGATTAACATTTTTATTGAGAACAAAGAAAGTAATGCTTGAGGCATTGAATATGAGATCGATATGTTCATCCTATCAGGATATATTCAATATTTCTGAAAAAGATGCCTTAATCCTTGCCAAGGCCACTAATGGCTATGCCTATGCCTATCAACTTCTTGGAAATATTTTATTTAAAAATAATGAAAAGAAATTGACAAAAAAGATACTAAGCGATTATGATCAAGCCTTAGAGAATAATGTCTATTTAAAAATATGGGAATCATTATCATCCGTTGAACAAAAAATTATGTTTGCGATGGTTAATTCAGCTGACGTGAAAGATATTTTAATTGAGACAGGATTGAATAATTCAAAATTTCAGGTTTATAAAAAAAGACTTTTTAATCAAGGTTTGATTAATATAAAAAATGCGGGGAAAAATAGCCTTTATTTTGCCTCGATTTAAAGAATTTGTGGCCTTTCAAAAGCTATTAATAGAAGAATAAATTTTTTTGAAAAAAGAGTATTTTATGATGATTACATTCTAATAGTATAAGTAAGATATTTTTCTTTGAGACAATAGTCTTCACATTTTGTGAAGCCTATTTTTTTTATACAGAAAAAATATTGATTTTTGATTGAAAATATATGTTGTTTAGATTTGTAATTTTCGCGCCATAAAGAGAAAACCTGTTTTTTTGATTTTTGTTTGCAATGTTTGCGCAGATGACAATTTTTGATAATATTTTCCAAAAATATTGACAAAGGTCGGGGGGGGGTATAATGAAATAAACTATATAATATTATCTTATATTTTGTAAAATACTGCAATTATTAATAAAGAAAGGAAGTATCATATATGGCTAAATTTATTATTGAATGTCCTAAATGCGGATCTTATCAGGAGGCATCTATTGGTTTTTTTTCAAATAAATATTTAGAATGTAAATGTGGAAAAGTCATTGATGTTAGGAAAGATCGCTTCGCAATAAAAGATTGTCCACATTGTGGTAATTCGGTAATGTACGATCAAGCTAAAGGAGATTCTGCAAATTGCCCTGTATGTAAAAATAAAATTGTTACATCGGAAAGTAGGATGAACTATGTATACATAAATTGTCCTTCTTGTTCATGTAAACTACAAGTAGATAAATCTGCAAAGAGCTATGTTTGTCCCCTCTGTAAAGAGCATTTGGATGTCCAAGAGGTTATTGCAAGAGAATCTATAAAGGAAAAAGGATTTGCAAGCGTTATAAAATATGAGGGACCCAATAATGTATTAGTATGGAAGCATCCTATTGAAGATTTTAATCTTGGCTCTCAATTAATCGTCCATGAATCCCAAGAAGCAATATTTTTCCGTGATGGGCAAGCGCTTGATTGTTTTGGGGCAGGAAGATATACATTAGCAACAGAAAAATTGCCTTTATTGCAAAACTTATATAAATTGCCATTTGATAGTGAAGTTGCATTTCACTCAGAAGTTTACTTCATTAATATGGTCACTCAAACGGGAATTAAATGGGGAACAGATACTAAAGTTAGAATGTTTGATCCAATATCAGGGTTATCTATTGAACTTGGTGCCTATGGAGAGTTCAATATTAGGGTAGTAAATTCTCGAAAACTACTATTAAAGCTAGTTGGAACTACTTCTGAATTGAGAAATACAGATATAATTAATAATCCTTATGATATCAAAGTTGTATCTGGCAAATTTAAGGCTTTAGTTATTTCAAAAGTAAAGAGCATTTTGGCTAAACATATTAAGGAAAATAGTATCAATATTTTAGAAGTAGATGAGCATTTAGAAACATTGTCTAATTCTATGAAGATAGAAATCAATAAAACTCTTGAGGATTATGGTATGCATATACCAGAATTTTATATTTTACATGTTGTTACACCAGATGATGATCCAAATTTTAGAAAAATGAAGGAACAGTATGCTGAACAGTATTTATTAGTTCGTAATGAGCAAATAAAGAAAAATGTAGCCTTGGCTGAGCAGCAAAGAAGAGTAGTTGAAGCACAAACAGGAGCTCAGGAGGAAATAATTGCTGCTCAAGCAAAGGCTGAAGCCTATCGATTAAAAGCACAAGCAGAGGCCCAGGAAATGCAAATGAAGGGATATACATATCAAGATGAAACGAGACGACAAGTATCACTTTCTGCGATGGAGAATATGCCTCAAGGAGGTGCTGCAGGTTTTGCCTCTAGCATTCTTGGAGATGTTGTTGGGTTAGGTGTTACTATGGGTGCTGTTGGCAGTGTTATGGGAATGGCAAAAGATACAATTAATCCTATTATTAATTCAGCATCGCAAATTGGCTCATCTTCTTTTGGCTGGAATTGCCAATGTGGTCAAAGTAACATAGTGACTAATTTTTGTCCAAATTGTGGTTCGAAGAAACCGGAAGAGTCAAAAGGTTGGAATTGCTCTTGTGGGCAAAATAACATAATGACACGTTTTTGCCCAAATTGCGGTTCAAAGAAGCCTGAAGAGTCAAAAGGTTGGAATTGCTCTTGTGGACAGAATAATATATTAACAAATTTTTGCCCCAATTGTGGTACCAAGAAGCCTGAGTAAAGGATGGATAAGAAAATGAATAAAAATTTTAAGAAATATATTGCTATCGTAATTATTATTGGAGTTGTTTATAATATTTTAGCTCTTGCTATTCCTTTTGCTCATAAATCAGAGGCTTCCTTTTGGATTCTTTGGATTTGTGGCTTGTTGAGTATCATTTCTCAACCATTTATTGCACATTATGGTTTGAATGAGACAAACACATACAAAAGCAAAATATATGGTTGGCCAATTATCCGATTAGGATATTTATACATGTTAATTCAAATGGTTCTTTGCATTGCCCTATTTACTCTTAATTCCTTTGTTTTAGTAGATTATTGGATTATTATTGTCATTGAGTCAATTTTGATTGGATTAACTTCAATTGGTTTGATTATGACGGATTCTTACAAGCAGGAAATAATTAAAATTGAAAATTCTTTACCAAATACTACCAAATTTATTTCGGATTTGAGAGTTGATTTAGAAACATTAGCAAATAAGGTGACAGAAGAATCTATTCGTATAAAGCTAGGATTACTAGTTGAAGAAGTAAAATACAGTGATCCGGTATCAAATGATTCATTGGGAGAAATAGAGGAAGAGATTTATAAAAATTGTGAATTACTAAAAAGAAATATATCAACTGGTATTATTGATTCAATTTTTAGTGATATTGATGAGTTAATAATTTTATTGAAGGAAAGAAACCAAAAAGCAAAAGCTTCTAAGCAAAAATAGAGGTAATAGTATATGCCAAGAGAAGATTTTTTTAAGGGTATTAAGTCGAAGGATGATTTGTATAATGAATTGAAGAAAAAAGGGATAGATCACGACCAGTATTCATTTTATGGGGATAGAAAATCAATTGTTGAAACGCTTAAAAAATCGAGTATTAGATTAACAAGAGGAACTAGTTGGAACGATATAATTGATCGTGATAATCTGTGTAATGATGGTAAAATTCGATTTGTTAAATCTTTTACTTATTCAAAAAGTGAAAATATCGCTATGTGGATGTTATATTCTGATCCTTCAGAAGAGGGCTTTATGCTTACATTTACTAAGTCTATAATAAAAGACTTGATTACCAAAACAAATGAAATTAATATTTCACGCGATGATACTTTTGTTTTAAATATTCCTAAGGGAAAATTCCGAATTGAAATGATTGATGTTATATATGTTGGTGATGATAATAAGAATTTAATACTAAAGAAATCCATATATGGATTAAAAAATGCTTCTATTAATGATTTCCCTTTTGATATACAAAATGGGAAACTTGATTATTATGCAAAACTATATGGATGGGCTTATGAAAATGAATGCCGATTAGTTATAGAAATTGATAAAGCTAATTTGAGCCAGGAGCAATTAGAATTATTAGATGATGAATGCTATATTGATTTAGCAATTGATTGTGAAAAAAATGATCCAAAAGTAGTGTTGTCACCTAATTGTAGTGAAGATAATCCTATTTCACAAGAAGATATTCGAATGAAATATAAATTGATTAAAAGTAAATATAAAGAAAAATTAAATTGGAGCTTACGAGAAAAATATAGTAAGTATTTAAATAACAAAATTAATTAAGGAAGAGGGAAAAATATGGCTATTTATAAATGTAAAATGTGTGGCGGTGAGCTTTCAGTTTCAGAAGGAGAAAAGGTTGTTGAATGTGAATACTGTGGTACCCAACAAACATTACCAAGTACTACAGATGAAAATATTCAAGGGCTTTTTAATCGAGCTAATTTACTACGTCAAAAAAATGAATTTGACAAAGCAGAAGCTATTTATGAAAAAATAATACAAAACGATGAAAGAGAGTCTGAAGCATATTGGGGTGTTATTCTTTGTAAATTTGGAATTGAGTATGTAGAGGATCCAAAAACATACAAAAGAATACCTACATGTCATAGAACATCATACGAATCAATTGTTGCGGATGATTATTACAAAAAGGCTCTTCAATATGCCGATGTTGTACAACGTACAATCTATGAAAAGGAAGCAATGCAAATTGATGAAATTCAGAAAGGAATTCTTGCAATTTCTGCAAACGAAGAGCCTTATGATGTATTTATTTGTTACAAGGAAACTGACTCAAGCGGAAATAGAACAAAAGATAGTGTGATTGCAAATGAAATTTACCATAATCTTACAAATGAAGGATTTAAGGTTTTTTATGCAGCTATTACTCTTGAGGATAAACTTGGGAGTGCATATGAGCCAATTATTTTTGCAGCGCTAAATTCAGCTAAGGTCATGCTTTCTATAGGAACAAAGCCTGAATATTTTAATGCTGTATGGGTAAAAAATGAATGGTCTCGATTCCTTAAGATGATGAAAAATGATCATAGTAAGATGCTTATACCTTGCTATAAGGATATGGATGCATACGAATTGCCAGAGGAATTCTCGCATTTACAAGCACAGGATATGAGCAAAATTGGGTTTATTAATGATGTTGTAAGAGGAATTAAAAAAATCATTAAAAAGCCTAATGAGAATAAAAAGAATGAAGAAGAAACACAAATTATTAATAAGATATCATCATTAACAAAAAAAGGTTTAGAGTATTTAAAATCTCATAATATAGTTATTTATGGTGAAAAACACCCTAATTTAAAAAAGTTTGGAGATGGTATTCTTGAAGAGGATTCCAACAATTTCTATGGAAGGCTATTTTTAATAATGAGTAGTGATTATCAAAGAAGTCACTTTGATATATGTGGAAATGTAACCTCCGAAAATGAACAAAAACTATTCGCTGATTGCATTATTAATGCCATCGAGTCTAGATTACAATTTGATAAATTGTCTGATGCCGGGTTATCAGAAACGGATGTTAAAAAGGCAATAAATCCAGTAACTGAATTAGGATTACCTATTATTAGAGAAATGTCAAAGAAAAATGATTCAATAAAAGAACAATATGATGCATTTTGTAACAGACTAGAAAAAAACACTATCATTTTATTTAATTTTGTTGGAGATTATTTTAAACGAGTGTCATTTGAAGCTTATAATATAAAAGAATCGAAATTCACTTCTTATTGCGAAATGTCTTCAAACCTAGTTCAATTTGTTGATTTATATGGTGAATCACTTTCTAACAAAAAGGAAATCTTTGAGATAAGTGAACAAGTCTTCAATGTGGTTAAAATGCAGATAAAAATTGTAACCGAAAATGAATATAAAGTAGCGATACCTCTTTTAGAAAGCTGGGCTAAGTTATCTAGAAATGATATTTCTGAATCTTCATTTTTAGAATTGACTAAAATCACTGTTTCAGGAGGGTATATATTAAATCGTAAGACGGTTATTACCTTATATGAAGATAAAGTGATTTTTGATATTGAAGGTTTAAATTTTAGAACAATTTATACTAAGGACATTATTTGCATCAATGACCATCTTGATATTAGCCTTGGCCGTTCAACTTTGAAATTTACATATACTTTATGGTACGATCTTTTGTATAAAATCAATGATTCTACCTATACTTTACTACATTTTTATTATGAATTTTCTGAATACGAAAAAAGGGAAAGAGACAAAATCCAAAAACAATTTAAAGATTGGGCATATGTTAATAAAATATCAACTAGTAGTGTTGAGTATGAAGTTAATCCATTTGTTTATAATTATAATGGCTTAACATATGAAGCTACTCAACCAGATAGGAAAGCAGGTTGCTATATTGCAACTTGTGTTTATGGCTCTTATGATTGCCCTGAGGTTTGGACACTTAGGCGTTTTCGCGATTTTAAATTGGACAAGACATGGCATGGAAGAATGTTTATAAAGCTATATTATGCAATAAGTCCAACAATTGTAAAAATATTCGGAAAGAAAAAATGGTTTAAAAAAATGTGGAAATCGAGATTGGACCGTATGGTAACTAAGCTACAAGACGAAGGGGTTGAGAATACTCCTTATGATGATAAGTACTAATCTTTATTTTAATATATTACTCTATAAAAAAAGCGGATTAAATAAATAAATCCGCTTTTTTTATACTGTCATAATGATTGGAATAATCATTGGCTTTCTTTCTGTATAGTTATATATTAATTTAGATAATAGCTCCGCAATGAGATTTTTTAAGTACACAGTATTTAATACCTTCATCTTTTTTAATTCGGAATTGATTAGATTTGAGCTAGCCTTAATTAAATTATTTGTGAAATCTTCGTTTGATTTCATATAGATGAATCCACGAGAAACGATTGTTGGCGGAATAGCTAATTCTAGTTTTTTGGCATTGATTGTAATTATTAAGGATAATAAACCATCATCACTTAAAAGCTTGCGTTCCTTGATGACAACATTTCCAATATCTCCGATGCCACTACCATCAACATAGACATCTCCAGCTTGAACCTTTCCCGCAATGCGAGCTTTATCCTTACCGATTACTAAAACATCACCATTATCTAAAACAAAGGTATTCTCTCTTTTTACGCCAACGGATACAGCTAAATCGGCATGCGTTTTTAGCATTCGATGTTCGCCATGAATTGGCATAAAATATTTTGGCTTAACAAGACTTTGAAGAAGCTTTAGCTCCATTGCTGCACCATGACCACTAGTATGGGTATCGGTTAAAGGACTATTGATAATAACATCTGCGCCCTTTTTGAAGAGCATATTAATGGTTCTATTAACGCCACCGGAGTTTCCAGGAATTGGTGAAGAAGAGAAGATGACCGTATCGCCGGGGATAAGCTTGATTTGACGATGCGTTCCAAAAGCAACTCTTGATAAAGCGGCTAGGGGCTCGCCCTGGGAACCAGTACATAAAATGGTTATTTGATTGGCGGGATAGTTATTGATAGCCTGCGCATCAATAAATGTTCCTTTTGGGGCTTTGATATAACCGATTTGTTGTCCTAGCTCAATGGCTTTATCCATTGAACGACCAAAGACAGCAATTTTACGATTATTCGCAACAGATGCTTCGACGATTTGTTGGATTCGATAGATATTTGAGGCAAAGGTTGCAACTAAAATTCGATTTTCAATTTTGCTGAAAACCTCCTTGATTGAAGAACTAACCTTCGATTCACTAATTGTAAAGCCATCAAGCATCGCATTGGTACTATCCGCAAGAAGACATAAAACACCTTCGCTTCCAAGCTTAGCTAGCTTCTCATATTCAGCGGCGGGACCAATTGGCGTAAAATCAATTTTAAAATCACCTGTATGAATAATATAGCCAAGGGATGTTTTAAAAACAATGGCAAAGCTGTCGGGAATTGAATGGTTCATTCTAATGAACGTTACCTCAACTCCTTTAAATTTGAAGCTATAGTTGCTTTTGTATTCGACGATAGTTGGGGTTAGACCATCATATTCCTGAAGCTTGTTTTCAATTAGATCAACAGTGACGCCGGCTGCGTAAATTTTTGGAATTTTCACCTTTTTGAGAAGAAAAGGAATTCCCCCGATGTGATCCTCATGACCATGCGTTATGAAAAGACCAACAATTTTTTCTTGATTGTCAATTAGATATTGATAATCTGGAATAACATAATCTACTCCTAGCAAATGCTCATCAGGAAAAAGCATACCAGCATCAATAATAAAAATTTGATTTTGGTATTCGATAACATAAGTGTTTTTTCCGACCTCACCTAAACCACCAAGAGCAAAAATTGCAATTTCAGATGCTTTTAAAGTGTTCGATTTAATCATTTTTATACTCCTTATTAATTTTAGAATCGTTTTTTCTTTATCTATATTATAAATCAAAACTAATTTTTTTAAAACGAAAAAACCAAAAAAAATTTATAATAACGTTATCATATCGAGAACTTATTTTATATTTGCCTTGTTTTTTTTCGAATAATGTTCATATTTGGGGGTTATTTTGTATAATTTTTATGCAAAGAAATTTTATTGAATAATTGCTTTTTTATAGACTTAATTAAACAAAAAGCACTAATAAATTCGTAAAAAAATGCTTATTTTGGGGCTTTTGTTGACTTAATTCTTTAAATATGATAAAATATAGATGAGGGGTCATAATGAAAAAAATTTCTTGCTTATGTTTTATTTTGATTATTTGTCTTACTCTTTTTAAATCACGGAATGTTATTGCAGAAAATTCAAATGTAAACAATACTATGATTAGTTTTTCATATACATTTCCAACAACTGGTTGGGGATCTGGAAAACATACTTTTGTTAATGCTCCTAGAAATGTATCTTCATTTTCTAGTACTATTTGGTATAAAAACACATCGGGTATAAATAAAGGGTCTATTGGAAATAATGGAACTTCTGTACATGATTATAAAGTGTATATATATGATTCTACTGATTCATACATAGCTATTACAACTAGAAGTTCGTTTGATGAAACCAAAGCCGCACACTCATTTATTAATTTGTGAGTAAGGCTTTTTTTATAAAAAAGAGTAAAAAGAGATTAATATTTTGCATATGTCATTAGATTTTTATAAATCCATATATTTTGCATAAAAATTTCATATTTTACTATGATTATGTTGCGATTTATGGTATAATTTTCTTGAAAGAGTAAGTATGGTAAAGGTTATGATTATGTCTTATATTGCCACAACGAATGATAATGTAATGACGATATAAAGAAAGGATGATATCTAATGGCTGTTGTTAGCTACTCAGTTGAGGTTGTTAATGTGAATAAGAAACTTAGAGCGATTGTAGCTGATACGATGGCCATTTATAATTCTGCTCTTAATTATGTTATAGGTGTTGTGGAAGAGAATTATGATCAAATAAAGGATTTAG
>CAZWLD010000008.1:0-65748 GCA_964634685.1 uncultured Anaeroplasmatales bacterium | reverse complement strand
TATCCTTCATAAACCATTGATTTTATAATTCCAATTTAATTTTACAATTCAATAAATAGAATGTCTTGATTTAAAGCCATTTATTGGCTTTTTTTTGAGTTAAATAAATGATATAATATTAAGTAATAGAGTGTTTTTTGACGATAGGATTTATTTGTTTTAAAACAAGAAAGGAGTTTATTATGGAATTATCAAGTATTACTCATATTATGGATGAAACATTCGCATACAAGCTAGATGAGCATAAATATGTGATAAAGCTAATCACCAAAAGACAAGATATAAAGGGAGTAAAAATTGCATATTTGGAAAAATATTTTCGGGAAAAGAATATGCCAATTATTCCATCTGATACTTTTTATTTAGATATGAAGAAGGTTGCGTCAACTGAAGAAAATGATTATTATGAAGCAATTGTTTCTGATCAGCTTTTGATTACTGGGGTTACAGAAAAGGCCGAGGAAATACTTAAAAATGAGTCAAATGTTCCTCCCTTTTTGATTAAAATGGCCGAGGATATAAGAGGGATGGAAGGAAAGACAATTACGATGCTTTCTTTATCGTATTATTTTATTCTAGAAGATGAAAATGAAAAGAAGTATTATGGTAATTACAAATTCTTTGATCAAGAGCCAAAAGCTGTTCTTGATATGTTTAATCTAGTTATTCATCAAGCTAATGCTTCATATTTTCAGACTCCAGAATGGAGTAAAGGGGCAATTGTTTATCAAATTTTTCCTGAGAGATTTGCCGCAACAAATGATTTATATTCGTCTTCCTGGTTTGATGTGCCAATGTCTTTCCGAACAAGAACTAACGGTTCAATCAAGGGAATATATCAAAAGATTCCTTATTTGAAGGAGCTTGGAATTGATGCAATTTATCTCACACCGATTTTTTTGGCAAATAGCTCACATCGCTATGATACTGTTGATTATAAGGTAATTGATCCTTTACTTGGCACCGAGGAAGAATTTAAGGAGCTAGTTGATGAGCTTCATCGAAATAATATTAAAATAATATTAGATTTAGTTTTCAATCATTCCTCGACAAACTTCTTTGCCTTCCAGGATTTGCTTAAAAATCAAGAAAATTCAATTTATAAGAATTGGTATTTTATTGAGAAATATCCAATTGAGATGAAGATGCCATCAGATTATATGGGATTTTCTTTTTCGCCGTGGATGCCAAAGCTAAATACTAGCGATAAAGAGTGTCGAAAATATTTATTTGATGTTTCAAGATATTATTTAGAGAAGTTTAACATTGATGGATATCGTTTAGATGTTGCGAATGAAGTAACTCATGATTTTTGGAAAGAATTTCGTCATCTATGTAAAGGAATCAATAAGGATTGCCTGATTATGGGTGAAATTTGGTTTGATTCGAGGACCTATCTTCGCGGCGATGAATTCGATTCGGTAATGAATTATACATATTTTGATGCGATTAGGGGTTTATTAAATAGAAGGTTTACGGTTAAGGAATTTACATCGATTATTGAAAGAGAAAGAGGAGAAGAATCATTAACCTATTATCATAATTCCAATCTTTTAGTGGGTTCCCATGATACGGATAGAATTTATTATGCTTTAGGTAAGGATGAGAATAAATATGCGCAAGCAATGACATTGTTATTTACGTTACCTGGATCGCCAATTCTTTATTATGGTGATGAAAAGATGATGGATGGTGGAAATGACCCAGATTGTCGCCGGGGAATGATTTTTGATCCTTTATATAACAAGAAAGAGTTTGATTTCGTAAAAAGGCTAATTAGAATTAAACATATGGATGAATTTAAGCATGGTGATATTAGGTTTATCGAAACGGAATCATATTTAGCATATCAAAGATTTTTTGAGGGAAAAGAATCGATTGTCATCTTGAATTTAAATGATCAAGAAATATTTTTACAGCAGTATAAAGGATTTTTTGATTTAGTTAATGAAAAAGAATTTGATGGACATATTGGAAAATCAGGAATAGCTATTATAAAATAGTACTTAAAATGCATATAAGCCTTCCTTGAATTTAAATAAGGAAGGCTTATATATTATTATTCGTAAAAGGAAGAGACCTTAAATAATTTGATGTGAATTAATTCAAAATATTTTAGGGAGATAAAGTGATTGTCTGTATTTAATCATATGGGCTTTTAAATAATTAGTTGTGTACATGTATTGATTACGTGCACAAATTACCAATAAAATATGAGGATGTAGATTTATTAAAAGCTTTATCTAAAGCTAATAATAAATTAGGAAAATTGAATGGCTTGCTTAAATTGCTTCCTAATCATCATAAATTTTTATATGCAGTCATTTTAGGTGAGGTAAAAGAATCTAGTGAAATAGAAAACATTGTGACCACGTTTGATGAAATATTTAAAGAAATATAAAAATGCTTTTTTATATGAATTAATGAATAAGTGGTAGAGTCGTTAAAAATCTTATGTAAACTATTAAAAAGCAGTCAGAAAAAATATTATTTCTTTACTTTTACGGTAGAGAAGTCTTTTTGTTTTACAAAGATATCTTTAATTAATTATTTTTAATAGGTTTAATTTATCCTAGATTTTATATATACTATATATGTAGGAGTGTGATGTATTATGATTATTGATACCAATCAAATCATAACAATGACTGATGCAAATCAGAATTTTTCTAAGGCAGCTAAGACTGCGGATAAGTATGGTGAGGCAATAATTATTAAGAATAATAAACCCAGATATTTATTAGTTGATCTTAACAATGAAAACTATTTAGAATTAACTGATGATGAAAAAATTGAAGTAGTTGCTAAAAGAATACTTGCAAAGCATATTGAAGCTTTCAGGGAATTATCTAAATGATTAAATTTACAAAAAAAAGAGTTTTATTCTTATACCAATTAATTGTAGAAGCAACTGGGGGAGCATTTGGAATAAGAAGTGAAAGTCTTTTAGAATCGGCGATAGAGGCTCCGTATCAAACCTTCGATGGAAAAGAATTATTTCCAACAAAAATTGAGAAGGCAGCAAGATTGGGATATGGACTAATTTCGAATCATCCTTTTATCGATGGTAATAAACGGATTGGTGTTTATATTATGATTTCTTTTTTAGAAGTAAATGGTATTAATATTGATTTTTCAGACGAAGAAATCATAAGAGTTGCATTAGACACAGCCTCGGGAAAAATGAAATATGAGGATATATTATCTTTCTTAATTAGTAAAGAGAGTATCTAGTTTTTTTGAAAAATTTCAAAGACATTGAATAATTAATTTAGATAAATCATTCTTTAATACAATAAAGATATGTTAATTAAGGAACAAATAAGTAACCAAAATGTTTTTATTTGTTCTTTTTTTTGTTGTAATCCGTTTCGACAGTTAGGATAATAAAAATAGGTGAAAAATGTTACTGCTGTGAGATTTTTTGCCTTTTATTCAAGTTAAAAAAATGTAGTTAATTATTTTATCATAGTTTATATATGAATAGCATATAATGCGTTTATTAAATGAAAAATCTCGGCAAGAATGTACCGAGAAATGTTACTAGCTAAATATGTCATTTAATGTTATTAGCTTTATAGTAGTTGAATTATTAGCTAATTCAACTAGAGATTCAGAAAATCCAATTAGTGAGAATAAATAATAATAAATATTTCCTGTTAAGTTAATTTTCTTTGTTAAAGAATCGTATTGAGAATAATTAAATTCAGAATGTCTGAATTTACATCCTCCTAAAATGTAATTCTTTTTTTTAATATCAACACCCAAAATATCGATTTCTTCAGGAGTGGTTATTAATTTTCCCTCAGGTGTTTTGTGAGTAATTTTCCCCCACCATCTTCCAAAATTAATGAAAGCTCCAGGTAATTTGTTTTCGGCTGCTAATTTATATAGATAACCGATACATTCATCTTCAAAGAAGCTCATTGAGCTACCAGATAGAATTAGCATGATATTTTTATTTATTAGATTATGATCCCAGATGCCTTGTAAAATAGAAGGAATACTTTTGTCTCCTTTAACCATATAAGGAAATTCATCAATGATAATTACTATTTTTTCATTGGAGCTTAATTCACCTAAATAATTAAATGCTCTTTCCCAATCTGAAAAGGAATCGCTAATTAAATTGTTAGTGTTGTATCCTAATATTTTTTTTGAAAAGCTTGAAAGCTGTAAATTGTTTGGATATTCATTACATAGATAAAAAATATGTTTCTTATCTTTACAAAATTCCTTTATTAATTCAGTTTTTCAGACACGTCTACGACCATATAAAATGATTAATTCAGCTTTTGGACTAAAATAACATTCATTTAGGAATTTTAATTCTGATTCTCTGCCAATAAACATAAAAAATCCTATCAATTTACATAATCAAGATTAGCATAATCACGATTATGTAATTTTATTAGATGTTTTTTTGAAATTAATGTCAAGTTTATTATTGCCTATTATATTTAGTAAATGCTATATAGTTATTTTATGTTTAGAGATACAGGGTATAGTTATTGATTGGGGTATTAACAATATGTAAATAAATATATTAAGGAACAAATAAGGAACTAAAATATTGTTATTTGTTCCTTATTTTGATATAATATATTTGAGGTTGATATAATGAAATTAAATTTTATGTATACGAATGATTTGGTGAATTATTTGATCAAAATTGAAAAATATAAAACAGCACTAGATTATTTATTTTTACCAACGAGAGAAAAACAAAAGCTTATGTATGAGGCTAAATTAAAGAAAACACACTTTTCTACTAGTATTGAGGGTAATGTCCTTTCATATAATCAAGTGGAAAAAGTAATAACAAATAAACAAGATATAAAACGAATGAGTGCGGAACAGGAAGTTCAAAATTATTGGGATGCATTGACTTTTTTGGAAGAAGAAAATAAAAAGAAAACACGAATTGATAAAGAATTTATTTTTAGATTACATGATATTATTCAAAAGAAAGGGAAGCTTGTTAGGATGCCCTTCAGAGGACAAACTCCACCAGGAGTTTTGTTTGCTGTTTATGATTCATTAACTAAACAAGCTGAGTATATACCACCAGAATATGTTGATATAGAGCCCTTAATTGACGAATTAATTGATTGGTATTATAATAATCAAAATATTCCCGCCCCTATTTTATCAGCAATTATGCATTATGCACTTGTAACAATTCATCCATTTATAGATGGAAACGGAAGAACTTCAAGAGCTCTTGCTACATATGTCTTAATGCAACATAATTATGATTTTAAAGGCTTTAATTCATTTGAAGAATATTATATGTCTGATTTAAATGGATATTGTGAATCTATTCAAATGGGACTTCCTGCTCTTTTTTATGATGGAAGAGAGAATCCTCCACATCTAGAAATATGGATTGAGTATTTTTGTAAAATAATGTCGCTTAATGCTGAAAAGATATATGAACAAGCATTAGAAGCATCTAAAAAAAAATCTAATGAATTATTACGAGGATTAAGTAAAAAAGATCTAACTTTATTAAGATATTGCCTAGAAAATGGATTAAAGATAATAAAAAATAAGGAATTAGCCGAGTTGTTTGGAGTTACTCCTAGAGCAATATCTAAATGGATGAATGAATGGGTCGATAAAGGAATTTTAGTTCCAAATTCAGGAACAACAAGGGTAACAAGCTATAGTTTATCGACAAGCTATAAAAACCTTAAGGTGTCTGATTTAGGTTTTATAGAATAAATAGCAATAAAAATAATTTCTACGTTAATCCTATATTAATTAAGCATTTGAGAAGTAAATATATTTTACAATGTCATAAGTATTTTAAAAAGGTGTAACTAATCGGATATATTTTATTGCTAAAAGGTGCAATTAATCATTTTAAATTAGTTGCTAAAAGGTGCAATTAATGATAGTGATGTATTATGTATAGGAAATATTTTCAAAATCTAGAGGATTGGTTATTTAGCAAAAATAGGAAACCATTAATGGTTTGGGGAGCAAGACAGGTTGGTAAATCATATTTAATTAAGGATTTATTTGCTGAGAAATATTTTAAAAATAAATATGGATTCAATGAAGAAAATAGAGTGTTAACTATTCCATTTTATTTTTTGTCGTTTTATCTTAAGGATTTAAGAGAAAAAGAGAAGTTGGATTAATTATTGGCAAATAGTATGTCATTATGACTTTTCTTTTGCAGTTGTTGTGCTATGATTTTTTTACTCTCTTCCCTTATTTTTTACTCTAAAAATATTCCTGATTTTGTGGAAACGCTTTATAATAGATTATTAATTTTATATATGTTAAAATAAAATTGAAATAAATATTTGTAATGTATATCCGTGAGTTTAATGGCCTCACAAGTCTCTACCTTATCGCCAGAAGATAAGACTACATTAGCAAAACAAGCCCTTTTTGTGTTGCTTTTGTATAGCAGCACATTTTTTATTAATTAAGGAGTTGAAAATATGGGTTTTAAAGTTGGAGTTATAATGGGTTCAACTAGTGATTATGTCGTGATGATAGAAGCATGCAAGGTTTTAGATGAATTAGGAATTTCCTATGAAAAGGATGTCGTTTCCGCTCATCGAACCCCTGATAAAATGTTTGAATACGCTAAAAGTGCGAAGAATCGTGGATTAAAGGTTATTATTTGCGGAGCGGGTGGAGCTGCTCATTTACCGGGAATGGTCGCAAGTCAAACCTTACTTCCTGTTATTGGTGTACCTGTTAAAACATCAACCCTAAATGGACTTGATTCCTTATTATCAATTGTTCAAATGCCTGGTGGGGTGCCAGTTGCGACTGTCGCTATTAATCAAGCTAAAAATGCTGCGCTTTTAGCCGCATCCATTTTAGCTTTAGAGGATGAAGAATTATATAATCGAATCTCGTTATATCGAGAAAATATGAAACAAGCTGTATTAGAGGCAAAGCTATGAAATCGATAGGAATTATCGGAGGCGGACAATTAGGCCAAATGATGGTCGACGCGGCTCATGAAATGAAAATAAAGACCGTTGTTTTAGATCCTGATCCTTCCTGCCCATGTCATCTAAACTCTGATGAGCTTGTAATTGGAGCCTATGATGATTATCAAAAAATGGAACAAATTTGTAAGAAGGTTAACTGCTTAACCTATGAATTTGAGAATGTATCATCAGGGGCTATTTCTCTTTTAGAGGATCAATTTGTTATTCCGCAAGGAAGTAGAATTCTCTATCTTTCCCAAAATCGAATCAGAGAAAAAGATTTTGCTAGATCAGTTGGATTCAAAACCTGCAATTATGTGCAAGTTACTAATAATGAAGAATTAAAAGAAGCCTTTGAAAAAATCGGCTTTCCTTGTATCTTAAAAACCGCAAATGGTGGCTATGATGGAAAGGGACAATACCATTTCAAGGAAAGACAGGATTTTTTGGTCGATACTGAATATATCTTAGAAGAAAAGATTGACTTTGATTATGAAATAAGCTGTATTGCTTCAAGAAGCACTAATGATGATATTGTTGTTTATCCTTTACTGAAGAATGAACATATAAATGGCATTCTTCATTACACGGAGCTCCTTCATAATGATTGTTTCCAACAAAGAGTTGAAAAAATCATGGATGATTATTTGACGAAAATGGACTATGCGGGAACCCTTTGTGTTGAGTTATTTGTAAAAGGTGATGATATCATTTTTAATGAAATGGCACCACGTCCCCATAATAGTGGACATTTAACAATTGAAGCCTTCAATGCAAGTCAATATACAAACCATGTTTTGGGAATACTAGGAATGGATTTAATAAAGCCAGTTTTATTACATGAATGTCAAATGGTAAATATCTTAGGACAAGATATGAAGGTCTTAGACAAAATGGATAAGGATTTAAATTATAATATCCATTTATATGGAAAAAAGGATGTTCGAATTAATCGAAAAATGGGTCATATAACCTTTATCGATTGTGATAAAATAAAAGTCAAGGAATTTATTAATAAATATATAAGGAGAGCATAAAATGGGAAACTATCGTATCTTTGTTGAAAAGAAAAAAGGATTTCAAACCGAAGCTATTAGTCTTTATAATGATTTAGTCAACAATTTATTAGTTGATATTAAAGGCCTAAGGTTATTAAATATTTATGATATCTTTAATATTCAAGAAAGTATTTTACTAAAGGCTAAAAAAACGGTTTTTAGTGAAATTGTCGTTGATGATGTTTATGATTCAATTGATTTAGAAGGAAAAAAATATTTAGCTGTTGAATTTTTAGATGGTCAATTTGATCAAAGAGCCTATAGTGCTATGCAATGCTTATCCTTAATTGGAAAAACTAATGCGACTGTAAGAAGTGGGAAACTCATTATTTTTGATGGAGATGTGAGTGATTCGGATTATCAAAAAATTAAAAAATATTACATCAATGAAATTGAATCAAAGGAAAAGGATTTGAGTATCTTAAAAGAACCAGAAAAAATCAACCAAGAAGAGGTAAAAGAGGTTTCAGGCTTCATTGATTTTAACCAAAATGACCTTGTTGAATATCGTAAAAAGCTAGGCCTTGCAATGTCAGATGCGGATATTATGCATGTCTATAATTATTTTAAAAATGAAGAAAAACGAAATCCAACCGAAACTGAAATTCGAATGCTTGATACCTATTGGTCTGATCATTGCCGCCATACTACCTTTGAAACAATGCTTGATGCTGTTACCTTTGAATTAGATGATTTCAATCAAACGATTCAAGAAACCTTTAATGAATATTTAGAAATGCGCAAAAAGCTTAAACGAAGCGAAAAGCCGGTTACCCTAATGGATATGGCTTGTATTAATTCACGCTATGAAAAGAATAATGGGAATTTAGATGACTTAGAAATTTCGGAAGAAATTAATGCATGTAGCGTTTATATTGATGTTGATGTTGATGGAAAAATTGAAAAATATTTATTAATGTTTAAAAATGAAACCCATAATCATCCAACTGAAATTGAGCCCTTTGGTGGAGCCTCAACCTGTATTGGTGGAGCTATTCGTGACCCCCTATCGGGAAGAAGCTATGTTTATCAAGCAATGCGAGTAACGGGAGCTGGTGATATCACAAAGCCAATCAGTGAAACAATGGAAGGAAAACTACCACAAAGAGTAATTTCGAAGGGTGCCGCTTCCGGCTATTCCTCCTATGGAAACCAAATAGGATTAGCCACAACCTATGTTAAGGAAATATATCATGAAGGATATACCGCCAAAAGAATGGAGGTTGGAGCCGTTGTTGGAGCCGCTCCCTTGGATTACGTTAAGCGTTTAAAGCCTGTTAATGGGGATGTTGTTATTTTATTAGGTGGAAGAACAGGCCGCGATGGTATTGGCGGAGCGACCGGATCCTCAAAGGCTCATTCCGAAAAATCCTTAGAGCTATGTGCTTCGGAGGTTCAAAAGGGAAATGCTCCCGAGGAAAGAAAGCTTCAACGCCTATTTAGAAATCCATCGGTTACGACTTTAATTAAGCGTTCAAATGACTTTGGAGCTGGTGGCGTTTCGGTGGCGATTGGCGAATTAGCTGATGGTTTGGAAATCAATTTAGATATGGTTCCTACCAAATATGATGGCTTGAACGGAACCGAAATTGCTATTTCGGAATCTCAAGAAAGAATGGCCGTTGTTGTTGATAAAAATGATGTCTTTAAATTTATTGCTTTAGCGCAAAAGGAAAACATTGAAACGACAGTGGTAGCCAAGGTTACCGATAATAATCGTTTGGTTATGACCTACCATGGCAAGAAAATCGTTGATATTAGTCGCGATTTCATTAACACTAATGGTGTCCGCCAACATGTTGTGGCTAATGTTACTAAACATAAGAGAACCGATTTGTTCAAAAATAATTATGAAGGAAATCTTCGTGCTCGACTATTAAGCAATCTATCAGATTTAAATTGTTCGATGAATAAAGGCTTGGTTGAAATGTTCGATTCAACCATCGGCGCCACAACGGTTTTAATGCCTTATGGTGGATTATATCAATTAACGGAAACTCAATGCTCAGTCCAAAAAATTCCTTTAGTTAAAGGAAATACTAAAACCTGTAGTATTATGTCCTATGGATATGATCCATATTTAACGGAAATGAGTCCATATCATGGTAGTATGTATGCTGTTGTTGATTCGATTGCCAAAATAATTAGTGCCGGTGGCTCTTATCAAGGAATTCATTTTTCTTTCCAGGAATTCTTTGAAAGATTAAATTTAGATAGCGATAAATGGGGTAATGTTGTTGAAGCTCTTTTAGGTACAATTCGCATTCAAAAGGAATTTGGTCTTGCGGCTATTGGCGGTAAGGATTCAATGAGTGGAACCTTCAAGGATATTCATGTTCCACCAACCCTTATCAGCTTTGCGGTTAATGTTGGAAATACCGATTTTATTATTTCTCCAGAATTAAAAAATAGCGGAAATAAACTATATTTAATTAAGCATAAGCCGAATTTGGATTTAACACCAAATGTGAAAATGTTAAAAGCAAATTATGATTTCATTAATAAAGAAATCAAGAATCAAAATATCGTTTCTGCCTACGCCCTAGGAAGAGGTGGCCTTGGTGTAGCTTTATGTAAAATGAGCTATGGAAATAAGCTTGGCTTCGATATTTCTTATGATGATTTGTTTGATTTAGATTATGGCTCGATTGTTGTGGAAAGTAGTTGCGATTTAAAATTCGAAAATGCTATTTATTTAGGTACTGTTACAAAAAGCTATTTGATTAATGGTGAGACCTTCACCTTTGATGAATTATATAATGCTTCAACGAAGGTATTTAGGGATATATATCCCGATACAGTTGAATCAAAAGATGATATTGATATGTCGATTTGTAAAAAAACATTTGAGGATGTTAAGTATGAAAACCCTAAAAATGAGGTTAATGTCTTCATTCCCGTTTTCCCAGGAACCAACTGTGATTATGACACTGCTAAAGCTTTCAATGAGGCTGGCGGTAATTCTAATATCTTTGTTTTCCGTAATACAATGGAAAATGATGTTATTGAATCAATCAATGAGATGGCAAAGCATATCGATAATTCAGATATTTTAGTAATTAGCGGTGGCTTCAGCGCTGGTGATGAGCCTGATGGAAGTGGAAAGTTTATTGCTAATGTTTTAAATAATGAAAAGGTTAAAAATGCTATTAACCACTTATTAGAAAGAAAAGGCTTAATCCTTGGTATCTGCAATGGCTTCCAAGCCTTAGTTAAATCAGGATTACTTCCAAATGGCAAATTAGGTGAATTATCCGTTGATTCACCAACTCTTGCGAAAAACAATATTAACCGTCATATTTCAAAGATTGTTAATACCTGTGTTTCATCTAATAAATCACCATGGCTTTCATCATTTAAGGAAGGCGATATTCATAGTATTGCGGTATCGCATGGAGAAGGTAAATTTGTGGTATCAAAAGAGGAAGCAAAGAAATTGTTTGATAGTGGTTGTGTTGCCTTCCAATATGTTGATTTAGATGGAAATCCAACGATGGACGCGAATTATAACCCTAATGGAAGCTATTATGCAATTGAGGGAATTATTTCCCCTGATGGTTTGATTTTAGGAAAGATGGGTCACAGTGAACGAAAGGGTGACAATGTCTTTAAGAATATAACTGGTAATTTATCTCAAGATATCTTTAAAAACGCAATTAATTATTTCAAAAAGGAGAACTAAAAAAATGGAACAAAGAGAATTTTTGTACGAAGGAAAAGCAAAACAGGTTTATGCAACTGACCAAGAGGATTTAATTATCATTCACTATAAGGATGATGCGACAGCCTTCAATGGAATTAAGAAAGCCCAAATTAGTAATAAAGGTATTTTAAATAATAAAATCACCGAATTATTATTTAAGCATTTAGAGGAAAAGGGTATTCCTACGCATTTTATTGAAAGATTAAATGACCGTGACCAATTATGTAAAAAAGTGAAAATTTTCCCTTTAGAGGTTATTGTAAGAAATGTTGTGGCAGGCTCAATGTCAAAACGCCTTGGTATTCCTGAGGGAACAGAAATTGATAATGTCATCTTTGAAATTTGTTATAAAAATGATTCTTTAGGAGATCCATTAATTAATGATCATCATGCCGTTGCTTTAAAAGCCGCAACATATGATGAATTAGCGACTATTTATGATTTAACATCAAAAATCAATAATATCTTAAAGGAAATCTTCTTAAACGAAGGAATAATTTTGGTAGATTTCAAAATTGAATTTGGTAAAACAATGGATGGACAAATTGTTTTAGCTGATGAAATATCACCAGATACCTGTCGTTTATGGGATAAAGAAACAAAGAAAAAATTAGACAAGGATCGCTTCCGTCGTGATATGGGAAGTGTTGAAGAAGCATATATCGAAATATTATCAAGATTATCAAAATAGGTTGTGTTAACATGAGTGAAATGAAAGACTTTATGGATGATAAGCTAAATGAAGAGTGCGGTGTTTTTGGAATTTATAATTCTAATAATGCCAGTAATTTAGTTTATTATGGTCTTCATGCCTTGCAGCATCGAGGACAAGAGGGATGCGGAATTGTTGTCAGTAATGGTAAGGAATTAAAAAGAATAAAAGGAGAAGGCTTAGTTACCGAGGTCTTTAACAATGATAATTTAAAAGCCCTCGAGGGAACAATTGCCATTGGCCATGTCAGGTATTCAACAGCCGGAGGCTCATGTATTGAAAATGTTCAGCCCTTCTTTTTCAGACATCATACTGGTGATTTTGCATTAGCTCATAATGGTAATTTAGTAAATTCAAAGGAAATTAAATATCTACTTGAGAATAGAGGAAGTATCTTTCAATCAACATCGGATTCAGAAATCTTAGCCCATCTAATTAAAAAGGATGGCAATACAACGCGAATTGAAGCGATTAAGGATGCTTTAAGAATGATTGAAGGTGGTTTTGCTTTCTTGTTAATGACAAAGGATAAGCTCTATGCCTTTCGGGACAAGCATGGTCTAAGACCATTATCAATCGGTCAAATTGGTGATACCTATGTTGTGTCAAGTGAAACCTGTGCCTTTGAGGTTATTGGAGCAAAGTTTGTTCGTGATCTTGAGCCGGGAGAAATCGTAACAATCTCCAACAAAGGAATTGAATCAACTAATTATTCCGAATTTAAGCATCATCATATGTGTGCAATGGAATATGTATATTTTGCCAGACCAGATAGTGATATTGAGGGCGTTAATGTTCATAAGGCCAGAAAATTATCTGGTAAAATGCTTGCGAAGCAATCACCAGTTAAAGCGGATATTGTCATTGGTGTTCCTGATTCTTCGATTTCAGCGGCTATTGGTTATTCTGAGGAATCAGGCATTCCTTATGAAATGGGCTTAATTAAAAACAAATATGTTGGAAGAACCTTTATTCAGCCTTCGCAAGAAATGCGCGAGAATGGGGTAAGAATGAAGCTTTCAACCGTCACCTCAATTGTCAAGGATAAAAGAATTGTTTTAATTGACGATAGTATTGTAAGAGGCACAACCTCTCGCCGTATTGTTAATTTATTACGAGAGGCAGGAGCGAAAGAAATTCATGTCAGAATTGCTAGCCCGGCGATTACGCATCCGTGCTTTTATGGTGTTGATACATCAACATATGAGGAATTGATTAGTGTTCGTTTAGATCCAAGCGGTGTTTGTCGGGAGATTGGGGCTGACAGCTTAGCCTTTTTGGAATTAGATTCACTATATAAAATGACAGATCGCTGTGAATTATGTACGGCTTGCTTTACCGGTAAATATCCAACTAATATTTATCAATCATTAAAAGATGCAAATAAGGAAGGTAAATTCTAATGAGTAATGCTTATGAAAAGGCGGGAGTTAGCCTTGAGAATGGCTATGAATCCGTAAGAAAAATCAAAAAACATATTGCAAGAACGAATCGAATCGGGATGATGGGCAACATCGGAAGCTTTGGTGGAATGTTTGATTTAGCCAAATTAAAATATAAAGCCCCCGTTTTAGTAAGTGGAACCGATGGTGTTGGAACAAAATTAGTTGTCGCTCAAATGATGGATAAGCATGATACAATTGGTCAAGATGTTGTGGCAATGTGTGTTAATGATTGCCTAGCCCAAGGGGCTGAGCCATTATTCTTTTTAGATTATGTGGCCGTTGGGAAAAATGATCCAAATAAAATCGAGGCTATTGTTAAGGGCGTTGCGGATGGCTGTGTTTTGGCAAATTGTGCATTGATTGGTGGCGAAACAGCGGAAATGCCAGATGTTTATAAAGAGGATGAATACGATTTAGCCGGATTCTCAGTTGCTTGTGTTGAAAGAGACCGTTTAATCGATGGTAGTAAGGTTAAGGTTGGCGATTGTTTAGTTGGAATTGCCTCAAGTGGTATTCATTCAAATGGCTTTTCTTTAGTTAGAAAGATTTTATTTAAGGATCATCATATTCCTGTTAATGAATATATTGAGGTTTTAGGAAAAACAATTGGTGAAGCTATTTTGGAGCCTACGAAAATTTATGTAAAGCCTGTTTTAGAAGTGATGAAGCAAATCGATGTCCATGCGGTTTCACATATTACTGGTGGTGGCTTTGATGAAAATATTCCTCGCTGTTTAACTGATGAAATGGGATTATTAATAAATGAAGGAAGCTGGCCGATATTGCCGATATTCGCATATTTAGAAAAGCTTGGAAATATTCCTCATCGTGAAATGTTCAATGTTTTTAATATGGGAATTGGAATGGTTTTAATTGTTGATAAGGATGATGTTTCCAAGACAATTGAGATACTAAAGGCTAATCATGAGGATGCTTATTTAATTGGTACTGTTACTGATTCAAAAGAGGTTGTTATTAGATGAAAAGATTAGCGGTATTTGCTAGTGGTAATGGTACAAACTTTCAAGCTATTATCGATAATGTAAAAAATGGTGAATTAAAGGTATGTGTTCCTTTACTTATTGTGGATAAAAAGGATGCTTATGCTTTAGAAAGAGCTAAAAAGATGGGTGTTGATGCTTTCTTTGTTAATCCCCGTGATTATGCATCAAAGGAAATATATGAAGAAGTAATATTGGAGCTTTTAAATAAATACAAAATTGATTTTATTGCTTTAGCTGGTTATATGCGTTTAATTGGAAAAACATTACTAAATGTATATCAAGGGCGTATTGTTAATATTCACCCTTCTCTATTACCAGCCTTTATGGGAAAGGATGCCATCCTACAGGCCTTTTCCTATGGTGTAAAAATTATGGGTGTATCGATTCATTATGTTGATAAGGGAATGGATACCGGAAAGATAATTGCACAGGAAAGCTTTGCAGTTTCGGATGATGATACCTTAGAATCAGTTACCGAAAAAACCCATGCGATTGAGCATAAATTATATCCCTATGTGTTAAAAAAATTATTGGAGGAATAGAATTATGAAAAGAGTTTTAGTAAGTGTTAGCGACAAAACAAATTTAATTCCTTTTGTATCAAGCTTGGCTTCGCTTGGATATGAGGTTATTTCAACCGGAGGAACGAAAAAGGCTTTGGAAAATGCGGGTATTAAGGTAACGGGCATTAGTGATTTTACCGGAGCTCCCGAGATTTTAGGAGGAAGAGTAAAAACCCTCCATCCGAAGGTTCATGGTGGTTTACTAGCTATTCGTAATAATGAAGAGCATATTAAAGAGGTTTTAGAAAATGATATTAAATATATCGATATGGTTGTTGTTAATTTATATCCTTTCAAGCAAACAATTTCGAAAGAGAATTGTAGCTTTCAGGATGCTATTGAAAACATCGATATCGGTGGACCTAGTATGTTAAGAAGCGCCGCTAAAAATCATGAGTTTGTGACGGTTGTTTGTGATTACAATGATTATGATAAGGTGCTTTTAGAAATTAAAGAAAATGGAGATACAAGCCTAGATACAAGAAGACGTCTTGCGGCTAAGGTTTATCGTCATACTGCTAGCTATGATAGCTATATTGCTGAATATTTAACTGATTATGTTGGTGAAGAAAATCCGGAGAAGCTTACTATTACTTTTGATTTAAAACAACCCTTAAGATATGGAGAAAACCCTCATCAAAAGGCGAATTTCTATGTCTCCTCGGATGTTGGATATTCAATTGCTAATGGAGTTCAGCTTCATGGTAAGGAATTATCCTATAATAATATTCAAGATGCCAATGCGGCTTTACAAATTGTCAAGGAATTTACTGAGCCAACTGTTGTGGCTTTAAAGCATATGAATCCATGTGGAGTTGGTGTTGGTGATGATTTGTTTGAGGCTTGGACGAAGGCTTATGAGTCGGATCCTGTTTCTATCTTTGGTGGAATTGTTTGTACAAATCAGGTTGTGGATGAAAAAACAGCCCTTAAGATGAAGGAGGTTTTCTTAGAGATTATTATTGCCCCTGATTTTACGGAGGAAGCCTTTAGTATTCTATCTAAGAAAAAGAATATTCGATTAATGAAGACTAATATGTCGCCTTTTACAAAGGCTGTTAAGCAATATGTTAGTGTCAATGGTGGTTTATTAGTTCAGGATTTAGATTTAGGCGACTATCAAGAATTAAAGGTTGTGACTAAAAAGGCTCCAACTGATTTAGAAATGAAGGATTTATTATTTGGCTGGAAGGTTTGTAAGCATGTTAAATCGAATGCCATTACCTTAGCTAAAGGTGGAATGACAATTGGTGTTGGAGCAGGACAAATGAATCGTGTCGGTTCAGCGCACATTGCCTTAGAGTGGGCACGTGAGCATGGCTATACGGAAGGGCTTTGCCTTGCGAGTGATGCCTTCTTCCCATTTGATGATGTAGTCAAGCTTGCCCATGAATATGGAGTAACAGCGATCATCCAACCAGGTGGATCAGTTCGCGATGAAGACTCGATTAAGGCCTGTGATGAATTAGGTATTTCGATGATCTTCACAGGAATGAGACATTTTAAACACTAATGAGAGTTTTAATTATTGGTAGTGGCGGCCGTTGTCATGCAATTGCCTGGAAAATACGACAATCAAGCCATTTAGAAGAATTATATGTAGCCCCTGGAAATGCGGGAATGAAGGATTTTTGTACCCTTGTTAATATCGATGTTTTAGATAATGAGGCTTTATGTAGCTTTGCTATTTCTCATCAAATTGATTTAACGATTGTTGGGCCAGAGGCAGCCTTAATGAATGGGGTTGTTGATTATTTTGAAGCTCGTGGTTTAAAAATCTTTGGGCCCAATAAACGAGCAGCTATTATTGAGGGAAGCAAGGAATATGCTAAGGATTTAATGAAGAAATATGATATTCCAACTGCTAAATATGAGGTCTTTGATAATTATGATTTGGCTATGGAATATTTAGATAAAGTTGGGGTTCCCATCGTTATTAAATATGATGGTCTTGCGGCTGGTAAGGGTGTTGTTGTTGCTCATGAAATGAATGAGGCTTGTGAAGCTCTAAAGGATATGTTGCTTTTGCACAAATATGGTGATTCGAAGGTTGTCATTGAGGAATATCTCGAGGGCCCAGAGTTTTCACTTATGGCGTTTGTTCATCATGACAAGGTTTATCCTTTAGATATTGCGCAGGATCATAAAAGAGCCTATGATGGTGATTTAGGACCTAATACGGGTGGTATGGGTGCCTATAGTCCGGTTCCCTTTATTAGTAAAGAGGTTGTTTTTGATGCAGTTTCAAATATTATGGAAAAAACCGCATTGGCTTTAGTTAAGGAAGGTCGCCCTTTTGTTGGTATATTGTACGGAGGCTTGATGCTTACAAAGGAGGGACCAAAGGTCATTGAATTTAATGCTCGCTTTGGCGATCCCGAAACGGAGGTTGTCTTACCTCGCCTTAAGAATGATTTGCTTGAGGTAATACAAAATGTTATAATGGGGGTAGATGTTAGTCTTAGCTTTGAGGATAATTGTTGCTTGGGTGTTGTTTTGGCTTCCAAGGGCTATCCAAACAGTTATCAAAAGAACTATCCGATTTTCGGTGATCTTGATAAAGCTTTTCATATGGGAACCAAATTTTCTGATGGCAGGTTTTATACTAATGGAGGAAGAGTATTATTTGTCATTGGAAAGGGCAAAACAATGAAAGAGGCTCAGGCTGATGCGTATCAAAATGTTTCAAAAATATCTTGTGAAAATTTATTTTATCGACATGATATTGGATATCAGGTAATTAGGAGTGAGGATAAATGATCAATCGTTATAGTCGTCCCCAAATGGCAAAAATTTGGACTGATCAAAACAAATTTGAAAGCTATTTAAAGGTTGAAATTCTGGCAACAGAGGCTTTTTCTGAATTAGGTGTTGTACCAAAGAGAGACTTAGAATTAATTAAACAAAATGCAAGCTTCGATTTGAAGCGTATTTCGGAAATCGAGGCTGAAACTCGTCACGATGTTGTAGCCTTCACAAGAGCTGTTAGTGAAACCTTAGGTGAGGAAAAGAAGTGGATTCATTATGGATTAACCTCAACTGACGTTGTGGATACAGCCAATGGTTATTTGTTAAAGCAAGCTAATGAAATTTTAAGAAAAGATATTCTTATGTTTATGGATGTTTTAAAAAAGAAGGCCTCAGAATATAAAAATACTCCTTGTATTGGAAGAACCCATGGAATTCATGCGGACATAACCACTTTTGGTTTGAAATGGGCTTTATGGTATGAGGAAATGAAGAGAAATTTAGAAAGATTTGACCATGCGGCTAGTGAGGTATGCTGCGGTAAAATCAGTGGAGCTGTTGGTAATTTTGCGAATGCGCCAATCTTTATTCAGGATTATGTTTGTGAGAAATTAGGAATTGAATCAGCTCGTATTTCAACCCAAACCTTGCAGCGTGATCGCCATGCTTGTTATATGAGCACATTAGCCTTGATTGGCACAACAATGGAAAAGATTGCGACGGAAATCAGGCATTTACAAAGAACAGAGGTTCATGAGGCTGAGGAAGCCTTTAAAAAGGGTCAAAAGGGCTCTAGCGCCATGCCTCATAAACGTAATCCTATCACCAGTGAGAATATTTGTGGCTGTGCCCGTGTCTTACGTGGCTATATGTTAACTTCATATGAAAATGTCGCTTTATGGCATGAAAGAGATATTTCACATTCTTCAACGGAAAGAATTTATCTTCCTGATGCGACGATTTTATTAGACTATATGTTAAATCGATATACTAACTTATTAGATAATTTAGTTGTTTATCCTGAACAAATGTTAAAAAATATTTATTTAACAAATAAGGTTATCTTTGCCCAAAGAGTAATGACGACATTGATTGGAAAAGGCTTAAGCCGTGAGGAAGCTTATGATACTGTTCAACCAATTGCGATGGAGGCTTACAATAATAATTTAGATTATCAAGAGCTTTTACGTCAAAATGAAAAGGTAATGAGTATATTAAATGATAGTGAGCTTGATAGTTGCTTTACACTTGATTATTATCAAAAAAATGTTGATGCAATTTATAAACGTGTGGAAATTTTATAAGGAGGATTCTTGTTATGGCATTAAATATTCGTGAAGGATTAACTTTTGATGATGTTTTATTAGTTCCTCAAAAGTCAGATGTTTTACCAGCTAAGGTTAATTTACAAACAAAATTAACTAAAAATATTACCTTGAATATTCCAATTGTATCCGCTGCGATGGATACTGTAACCGAATCAAAGCTAGCGATTGCTCTTGCTCGTCAGGGTGGAATTGGCTTTATTCATAAAAATATGGGTATAGAGGAACAAGCCCATCAGGTTGAGCTTGTTAAGCGCAGTATGTCGGGAATGATTATGGATCCTATTACTGTAAAAAAGGATACATCCTTAAAGGCTGTTGAATCACTTTTATCACAGTATAAGATTAGCGGTTTACCAGTTGTGGATGATGATAACAAATTAGTTGGTATTGTGACTAATCGTGATTTAAAGTATTTAGAATTAAATGATGATCCTGTTGAACGATATATGAAGAAGGATAATATCGTTACCGGTAAGGTTGGAATTACCTTAGATGAAGCCAAGAAAATCCTTTGGGAGCATCGTGTTGAAAAGCTTCCAATTTTAGATGATTTAGGTCATGTGGTTGGATTAATTACCAGTAAAGATATTGATAATGCTAGTGATTATCCAAATGCTTGCAAGGATGAATTAGGCCGTCTTCGTTGTGGCGCTGCGGTTGGAGTTAGTGCCAATATGATGGACCGTGTTGATGCTTTAGTTAAGGCTAATGTTGATGTAATTACTTTAGATAGTGCTCATGGCCATAGTGAAAATATCATCAATGCTGTTCGCGATATTCGAAAAAAATATCCTGATTTAGATATCGTAGCGGGAAATATCGTTACGGCGGAGGCTGCTCGTGACTTGGTATTAGCTGGTGCCAATACGGTCAAGGTCGGTATTGGACCTGGTTCGATTTGTACAACTCGTGTTGTAGCTGGTGTTGGTGTTCCGCAAATCACAGCTATCAATGATGTTTATGAATATATTAAAACAACGGATGCTTGTTTAATTGCGGATGGTGGAATTAAATTAAGTGGAGATATTGTTAAGGCGATTGCGGCCGGAGCGGATTGTGTAATGCTAGGATCATTATTTGCTGGATGTACAGAATCCCCTGGAGAAGAAATGATTTATCAAGGCCGTCGCTTTAAATCCTATGTTGGTATGGGAAGCTTAGCGGCGATGAAGCGTGGCTCAGCTGATCGTTATTTCCAAGAGAAGGATACAATTGTTAAGAAGCTTGTGCCTGAGGGAATTGAGGGTCGTGTCGCTTATAAAGGAGACTTATGTGATACGGTTTATCAATTATGTGGTGGTCTTCGTTCAGGTATGGGCTATTGTGGATGTCATACTATTCAAGATTTAAAAGAGAACAGTGTCTTCATTAGAATTACTAATGCTGGACTTAAGGAAAGCCATCCTCATGATGTTGAGATTACATCAGAGGCCCCAAATTATACGAAATAAGGAGAAGCGTTATGTACGATGAAATTTTAGTTTTAGATTTTGGTTCTCAATATAATCAGCTTATTGCACGAAGAATTCGTGAATTTGGTGTTTTTAGTGAACTAAAGCCTTATGATATTTCGATTGAGGAAATTAAAAGTCGTCCTAATCTAAAGGGAATTATTTTTAGTGGTGGACCAAATTCTGTTTATGATAAAAATGCCTTATACTGCGATAAGGAAATTTATAAGCTAGGAATTCCAATTTTAGGAATTTGTTATGGAATGCAGCTCATGAGCTTTGATTTAGGTGGTAAAATTGAACCATCAAATGAAAGAGAATATGGTGGGGCTGATATTACCTGTAAAACGGATAATTTATTCTTTGATGGCTTAAATAGTGTTCAAACAGTATGGATGAGCCATGGAGATAAGGTTACGAGAATTCCGGATGGCTTCGTTAGTATTGCGCAAACTGATAATTGCCCATATGCAGCGATGTATAATAAGGATTTGAATTTCTATGCTTGTCAATATCATCCTGAGGTTCGAAATAGCGTTCATGGAAATGATATGTTAAGAAACTTTGTATTTAAGATTTGTCAAGCTCAAGCTAATTGGGAAATGCGAAGCTATATTGATATGCAGGTTGAAAAAATTCGCGAAACAGTCGGCGATAAAAAGGTTTTACTTGGATTATCTGGTGGGGTTGATTCATCTGTTGCGGCTGTATTAATTCATAAAGCCATTGGCAATCAATTAACCTGTATGTTTGTCGATAATGGATTATTAAGGTTAAATGAAGGCGATGAGGTTATGGATGTCTTCAAAAATACCTTTAATATGAATATTGTTCGCATCAATGCTGAGGAACGCTTCTTGTCAAAGCTTAAGGGTGTTACAGAGCCTGAGAAAAAGCGTAAGATAATTGGAAATGAATTTGTTTATGTTTTTGATGAGGAATCAAAAAAGCTTGGTGAATTTGATTTCCTAGCGCAAGGAACCTTATATACTGATGTTATTGAATCAGGAACGAAGACTGCCCAAACAATTAAGAGCCATCATAATGTTGGTGGCTTACCAAAGGATATGAAATTTAAGCTTTTAGAGCCCCTAAATATTTTATTTAAGGATGAGGTCCGAGCACTAGGAACTGAATTAGGCTTACCTCACCATATTGTGTGGCGTCAACCATTCCCAGGACCAGGTCTAGGTATTCGTGTTTTAGGAGAGGTTACAAAGGAAAAGCTTGATTTAGTGCGCCAAACCGATTATATTTTGCGAACTGAAATTGCAAAGCATGGCTTAGATAAGGAAATCTGGCAATATTTTACTTGCTTGCCAGGTGTTCAATCAGTTGGAGTTATGGGTGATCAAAGAACATATGCCCATACAATTGCGATTAGAGCTGTTACTTCAATTGATGGAATGACGGGTGACTGGGCTAAGATTCCGTATGATGTTTTAGATATTGTTTCAAGACGAATTGTTAATGAGTGCAAAAATGTCAATCGAGTGGTCTATGATATCACATCTAAACCTCCCGCAACTATTGAATGGGAATAAAATTTATGGCAGGTAGTCAATTGATTGCCTGTTTTTTTTAAAATTTGCCAAATAACCGGTTAAATTATCGCCAATCGTCGGAAAAATATTTCGCCAATCGTCGGAAAAAATATCGAATTATTATTGATATTTATGAATATTATTTGTAATTTATCTTTGCAATATGATTTGTGTCATATTGTGAAGGTTTTTTTGGCAAAATGGAAGTAAATGATTAATAATAGGCGTTCAATACATAATGATACTAATAGTATCGCCATATTTTTACTGTTTTTTTTCTATTTGAGGCTTCTTCATGATATAATCATTTTGTAAATCTTACGAATGTAATTAAGGAGTGTGGGGGAAATGAAGGAGAATTTTGCTGAGAAAATAAAGATTACCTATATAACGGAAAAGATAGAATTTATTTTTATGATTCAATTCATAGTATATATGATGTGGTTAAGAGGTATACAGGAGGAAAATTATAACAAACCAATAATAAATGAAAAAGGAGAGTTTGAAAACATATGAAAAAGATAATTGTAATTGGATGTCCTGGAAGTGGAAAAAGTACCTTTGCTGGCAAATTGAACAAAAAAAAAGGATTACCTTTATTTCATCTTGATAATATTTGGTGGAAAGAAGATAAGACAAATATTTCAAAAGAAGAATTTGACCAGATTCTTAATTCAATTGTTTGTCAAGATAAGTGGATAATTGATGGGAATTATAAAAGAACCTTTGAGATTCGTATGAATGCTTGTGATACTATTTTTTTCTTAGATTATAGTGTGGATGTATGTATGAATGGAATAAAGTCAAGAGTAGGCAAAAAGAGAGCTGATATTCCCTGGGTCGAAGAAACTTTAAGCCAAGAATTAGTTGATTTTGTTTTAAAATTTCAAGATGAAATTCGTCCTATCATTTATGATCTATTAAAAAAATATAAGGATAGAGAAATCTATATTTTTAAAAACAGAGAAGATGCATCAAAGTGGTTAGAGGAGATATAAATGGTTAATTTTAAAGAAATCAACGAAGATAATTTTGACCATGTAATTAGGATGAAAAGACCAAAAGGGGAAAATTATGTAGCTTCAAATGCTTATTCGTTAGCTCAAGCTTGGGTGTATCGGGAGGCTAATGATGTTTATCCTTTTGCGATTTATGATGATGACATTCCTGTTGGCTTTATGCTTTTAGATGAGGATTTGGAAGAGAGAACAATTGCGATTTGGAGAATCATGTTTCCACCTGAGTATCAAAATAAAGGATATGGAACAGAGGCTTTAAATAAAATTATTGATCTTATGAGAAAATCGCAGAAATACGATTATGTCACAATTGATTATGTGATTGGCAATGATATTGCCGGTCATGTTTATCGTAAGGTAGGATTTCATGAGACCGACAAGATTGTCATTAAAAATGAAATTGAAATGATATTAGAATTAAAGTGATTTGTCCATAGGAACAAAAAAATGGATTTATAGAAGCTAAAAGAAAGCTAACTAGTCCTCATTGTGGGAAACTTTGGTTTTAAAAAAAAACTAATTAAATAATTAATACGAAGGCGCTTTTGCCTTTTTTTATTTACTAGTGGATTTTATAATGGTATTATATGGACAAAGGATGGTGTTAAATTTGAGCATAAAATTAGAGGAATTATTATTTGCAATTCAGTCTTCAAATATGGAATTAAAATTTTTTTATAGTAAGATAGAAGAAAGATTAATTTGCGTTTTCGATGGTTTAGTTGATGGGGCAGAAAATTCAGAATTAATAGAAGAAATTGAATACAACGATGATTATATTTTGGTTCCAAATAAATATGATGTTGATGAATATTCGATGATGGAAAGATTTATCTACACTATTCCTTCAGAGTCTATTCAATCTAGGCTTGAGGAATCAATCCACGGCAAGGGAGCATTTAGACGTTTTAAGGACGCTATTTTTAATCTCGGAATTAACGAAGAATGGTATAAATTTCGTGACGAGTGCTATAAGGAATTTGCAAAGGAATGGTGTGACGATTATCATGTAACATTTATTGAATAAGTGTTGCATATATAATCTAAAACTTCAAATTGCAATTTGACAAAAAGTTGTATTAATGCTAAAATATTGTCGATTAAATCCCATGAGGGAGTAGCAAGCGTATATCGTAGCAAGTCAACATACTGGTTTTTTGACCTGGCTTGTTTTAAATTGCGAGACTCATGTATAGCAAGTACTATACATGGTGTCTATATATGATGATTTTAAGCCCAAGTATAGACATTGTACTTGGATTTTTTCTTAAAGTCAGGAGGATATAAAGATGATAATTTTTGTTATTAATAGTATTTTGCTTGGCGTTGGCTTGGCGATGGATGCTTTTTCGGTGTCACTAGCGAATGGTTTAAATGAACCGGAAATGAAAAAGAAAAAAATGGGTGGAATTGCGGGAGTTTTTGCGGTTTTTCAAGGAGTAATGCCAATGCTCGGTTGGATTTGCGTCCATACAATAGTTAAATATTTCGAGTCCTTTGAGAAGTTTATCCCTTGGATAGCATTAGTGCTTTTATTATTCATTGGCGGTAAGATGCTTATTGAGGGAATAAAGTCTAAGGATGATGATGAAGAAAAACCAAAGGTTGGCCTTGGGGCTCTATTAATCCAAGGGGTTGCGACTTCGATTGATGCTCTTTCGGTTGGCTTTACGATTGCGGAATATGATTTGCCAATGGCATTATTATGTGCCTTGATAATTGCCTTTGTGACATTTATTATTTGTATAGGTGGATTATTTATTGGTAAAAAATTTGGAATGAAGCTATCGAATAAGGCAACTATTTTAGGCGGTATAATTTTGATTGCGATTGGTTTGGAAATATTTATTACTGGTATTATTTAAAAGGAGTGGAATAAAATGGATAATATTGAGATTAGAAAAGTAAAAAGTTATGAGGTAAATGATGCTTTAAATTTAGCTTTAGAGGTTTTTATGCAATTTGAAGCACCTGATTATGGGCCCCTAGGAGTTGAATCCTTTAAAAAGGATATTGTTGAAAATAAAGAATTTATCGAAAAGGCAAAGCAAGGCATTTGTCCAATTTATGGAGCCTTTGATGGAGATAAAATAGTTTCGTTAATGGGAATGCGTAGTAATAAAACCCACATTAATTTAGTTTTCACCAAAAAGGAATATCATCGCAAAGGAATTGCGAGAGCTATTTTTAATTATTTGGTTGATGATTTATTAAAAGAAAATCCTGATTTATCTTATATTACCTTGAATTCATCCCCATATGGATTACCATTCTATTTACATATCGGCTTTATTGCATTAGGCCCTGAACAAGAAATGAATGGAATTAGATTTACCCCAATGAAATATATGATTAAAAAATAAATTTTATAGTCATATAGGAAGATAGTGGCATATTGTAAAATGGTGTTGAAATTTGTCTTTATTGTGATAAAATGTCTTTGGTAAATATCCAAATGTGGAGGAATGCTTATGGCTGAGATTTTAATTTTAGTCCTTGAGGTGATAGGAACAATTGCCTTTGCGATATCAGGGGCCACCGTCGCAATAAAGAATAAGCTTGATTTATTAGGTGTAATCATTTTAGGATGTATGACTGCCTGTGGCGGCGGAATGATTCGCGACGTGATGCTTGGGCAAATCCCGGCAATGTTTTCTAATCCCTTGTATTTATTAATCGCATTGATAACATCAATTTTTGTCTTTTCGTTCTTTTATTTTTTTCATCACAAAAATCTTCATTTAAATACCTTTTTATTAATTTGTGATGCCCTAGGCTTAGGTGTTTTTGTGGCCCTTGGTTGTCAAAAAACGATTGATTTGGGACATACCAGTATTTTAATTGTTGTGTTTATGGGTGTTATGACTGGCGTTGGTGGCGGTATTATCCGCGATGTTTTAGTTTCAAATATTCCTTATATTTTAAAAAAGCATATTTATTGTGTTGCGGCTATTTTAGGTGGATTAGTTTTCTACTTGTTTTATTATTTGAATTTAAGTCTTAGCTTAGGCTCGATTTTATGTATAGCAATAGTATTGTTAATTCGAATTTTGGCTTCAACCTTTAAATGGAGCCTTCCAAAGATTAAAGAGGAATAAATATGAAATGGGAAGACATTTTTAAGAAATATGATTTTGATCCAGCTATTAGAGAAAAATATGAAGATGTTTTAAAAAAGAACAATCAAAGACATCGCTTTATGCAGTTTATTTTATTGCCGCTAATTGGTATAATATTGATTTCGATTGTGGTTTTATATTTTTGTAAAATCAATTTTTGGATATTATTTGGCGTAATGATTTTTTTAATTGTTTTATATTCGATTTTAGAAAATATTCTCTTTAATCAGAGAATGAAAATCTACCAACAAATTCGTAAGGATAAATTGAATAGGGAGGAATGATTTTATGCTAAAGGATATTAATAAACCAATACTAAAGGGACATCTTTCTAACCCGCGTAAGGATTCCTTATATATTAAAGCTAAGCTTAATCGAGTGTTGATCAAATCCTCTGAGCTTATTCAAATTTCCTTATTTACAAAGACAGCAGGTTTTTCATGAAAATTTAACGGAAGAGAAAGCTAAAGAAAAAATAAGTGAGCTTATGACAAATGATTTCAAGCAAGCGGAAATAAACACCGAGGATCGAATCTATTTTTATAAAGTTACTGATAAAGGAAAGCTTTTGAAAAATAGTAAGCCTAGCCAAAATATTGTTGATGTAATACCGCATAACAAAGAGAAAAACTATTTGTTAAAGGAAGGATTGGTTGTTCCACCTTTAGTGGATTTAGGTGTTATGAATTCTAATGGTTATGTTGTTAAAGCATACTATGATAAATATAAGCAAATCAATCGTTTTTTAGAAATAATTGAGGATACGGTCGGGCAAGAAAAAAAGCTTAACATTATCGATTTTGGTTGTGGTAAGAGCTATTTAACCTTTATTCTTTATTACTATTTAGTCGAGATTAAGAAAATGGATGTTAATATTATTGGCCTTGATTTAAAAGAGGAAGTAATTAAGAATTGTAATCAAATAGCTTGTAAATATGGGTATAAGAATTTATCCTTTGAGCTTGGCGATATTTCGCTTTATAAGCCAAAATCGAAGGTTGATATGATTATAACCTTGCATGCTTGTGATACGGCTACGGATTATGCGATGTATCATGCCATCAAGCTTGATGTTAAATATTTATTTTCGGTTCCTTGTTGCCAGCATGAGCTTAATAAGCAAATGCCAAAGGAAAGTTTTGAATTAATAAATAAATATGGGATTTTGAAGGACCGCTTTTGTGCCATTATGACGGATGCGATTCGAGCTAATATTTTAGAGCTTGTTGGTTATCGTGTCAATGTTATGGAATTTATTGATTTTGAAAATTCGCCAAAGAATTTATTAATAAAGGCTGTTTTGACAAAGAATAAGAATTTAAAGATAAAGGATAAGCTCGAAGAATTGGTTTTAAAATATCAAATTAAACCAACGCTTTATAAGCTTATAGTGGAAGATAATCAATAATTACATAGATTAATATTGGTGGGTAAATTATGAACGCTGAAGTTTTATTGGGCAACTTTTTTGAGGGTGATAGTTTACCCTGTTCCTTTGCAAATGGAATTTCTAATGGTTTTATTACAGCTTATTATGGTGATGTTTTAGCAAATCTTATCTTCGATGAGGATAAGTTATCGAAAGAAATCCTTCGTGTTCGTTCTGATTTTTCGGAATATTTGGCAAGCACCTTATCGGGCGGAATTGCGGGAGTAACGGCCTTGTATGTTGATGGATTTACAAATAATATTATTACGACAATATTGTTTTTTTTCTTTATTTATCTTTCTGAGCATTTTATTGGAAATAAAGATGAGGATGCGTATAAAACCTCAAGAACAGTTTTGTTTGATACTATTGCCGTTATTATTATTGTGTTTGTTTTTGGCTCAAATAACCGAAAATCCTTTTTTGATAAAACAAAAGCAGTTGATGTCGAAACGGATTATTTATCCTTATTATTGGTTAATATATATTTTGCATTAAGAGGTGATTAGAAATGTTGTTTTCATATGAGATTAAGGGATGGGATTCGTGGTGCTCTATTTTTCAGGATATTGAGGCCTTTAGAGGATTAATAGAATTTGTTTTTCATAAGCATAATCTAGAAATGAAGGAAATAAGGAATTTGAAGGCAGGGTCTAATGCAAGCTTTTTAATTGGTAATAAGGTAATAAAGATTTTTGCGCCCAAGGAAACTGATTTTGACACTGAATTAGATTATAAACAAGAAATCTTTGGTGTTAAATATGCTAATTCCTTGGGGATCAAAAGCTACCATTTAGATTTTTTTGGTGAAGTGTTAGATAAATATTTATTTCGATATATGATTTATGATTATATTGATGGAGATATGGTTTGTGATGTTATTGATTCCTTTAATCATTCGGACAAGGTTTGTTTTGTTAATAAATTAAATGCTTTACTTAATAATTTAAATAAGCCTATTGATTTCTTTTATCACTATGACCCAGTTTTAAAATCTTTAGCTAATGTTAGATGGAATAATATTCCTGATCAATTAAGAGAAGAGGCTTTTTTAGAATTGAAAAAAGTAAAGCCTAAGAATTTAGTTTACTGCCATAATGATATTACTGGTGATAACACTTTATGGAAAAATGGGGAAATATACTTGATTGATTTTGCGGATGGAAATATTGCGCCTGTTATTTGTGAATATACAACAATTCTTTTTGATTTGTTTAATTTTGATCAAGAATTGATTGGTGAATTCATGAAAACTCATTGTTTAGATGACCTATTTGACGGAATATTAATGCATGAATATGGATATTTATTCTTAATATGGATAACAGAAAAAATATTGAAGAAGAGTATTGATTGTGTTTCCTTAAAGGAGATTAAGGAAGGGTTAAATCATTTTATTTTAAAGTGTAAATAATATCAAAAAAACCAATCTCTAAAAATAAAAGGTTGGTTTTTTGATATTTTAGTTTATATTTTTGTCAATGAAAATTAATTACTCTAATGCTTGTTATTCTATTTTATCTAATTTTGCTTTTACAGTATCTCCATCCACAAATTTGCCGTTTTCAACGTCCGAAAGACCTTCGTTTACAAGCTTAGCTTCGAATATTTTCCTCATTGTTTTCTCATAATACTCAATATCCATTACAACAAGTTTACCATATCCGTTTTTCGTAACAAACACCGGTCCTCCTGCTTCGGCACATAGTCTTTCAATCTCAACTGTATCTTTCAAATCACGCATAGGAATAATGGTCATAAATGTGCACCTCCTCTATTATTTTATGTACTGTATCTATATTATACACTAAATTTGGCCACAAGTCGAGTTTTATACCTATCTTTTTGATAAAATTATCTTATGCTTTATATAAAATTGGTATTAGTGGAATGTTATTATACCTTTCAATTAATGGATTTGAGATAGATAAATAGTTCTTTATTGCATTACTTACGCGACTAAGCGAAATTTAAAACGAAATTTAGCGAAATCAAACGAAATTTCAAGCGAAACTTTTGCGAAATAAATTTGACATATTTCGTTTAATATGCTATAATTATCATAAATCTAAGGAAAGGAGCTAGCAATATGGAATATATTGATTGTATAGTTGCAGGGAAAAAATGGGGTATATCCTCGCGAAGAGTTCAACAGCTTTGCAAGAATAAGGCAATTGAGGGTGCAAAAAAAGAGGGGCGTTCTTGGTTGATTCCTGCTGATGCTCTATGTCCTATTCGTGGAATTGAGAAAACGAATTTGATGGCAAAAAAGAAGCCTTTGCCTATAGGTATTTCTGATTATAAAAAGGCGACCACAGAATATTATTACGTAGATAAAACATTGCTTATTAAAGAGTTTCTTGACAGTAAACCGCAGGTATCGTTATTTACAAGACCTCGTCGATTTGGTAAAACTTTGACAATGGATATGCTTCGCGTTTTTTTTGAGAAAACGGATGAAGATACATCGCTTTATTTTAAAGATAAAAATATTTGGACTTGTGGGAAAGAATATATTTCTTATCAAGGGCAATTTCCAGTAATTTTCTTAACTTTTAAGGATATTAAATGTGCAACATGGGATGATACTTATCAAAAAATTGTGATGTTGATTGCGATGGAGTTTGCTCGTCATAACGAATTGGAAAATAGCGATAAATTAACAGTTTATGAAAGGGAACAATATATTGCACTAGCCAAGGGACAAGGTTCTATGGTGGAGTATCAGATGTCTTTGCAGATGTTATCTCTATTTTTGTATAAACATTATAATAAAGAATGCATTATTATCATTGATGAATACGATACGCCTATTCAACAAGGTCATACTTGCAGGTTTTACAATGAAATTGTTGATTTTATGAGAGCTTTCTTTTCCGGCGGTTTAAAGGATAATTCTAATCTAGCATATGGATTTTTAACAGGTATTTTGAGAGTCGCAAAGGAAAGTATTTTCAGCGGTTTAAACAACCTAAAGATTAATTCTATTTTAGATCAAAGCTACAGCCAGTACTTTGGATTTACAAAAGATGAAGTGAAAGATATGCTTCTATATTATGGTGTGGCTGAAAAATATGAAGAAGTGTGTACTTGGTATGATGGCTATTTATTTGGAAACACGGAAATATTTAATCCGTGGTCTGTCATCAATTATATTTCCGATAATTGTTTCCCTAAGGCATTTTGGCAATCCACAGGAAGTAATGATATTATCGGAGAGATTATTGTCTCGGCAACACCAGAGATAGCTGAGAATCTACATAAACTTTTAATAGGTGAAAGAATTCCAACATATATAGATACAAGCGTTATTTATCCAGAAGTTAATAATAACCCGTATAGCATCTATAGCTTTTTATTGGTTGCAGGTTATTTAAAGGTGGCAAGTATTTATCCACAGAATGATGGAAGCTATATGTGTGATGTGGCGATTCCTAATAAAGAAATTGCTTTTGTATATGCGAAGGAAGTGTTGGCAAAAACGGGGAAAGAGAATGTAGCGATTGAAATTCAACAAGCTATATTCAAAAACGATGCACGGCAGTTACAAGTAATATTGGAAAAGTATTTGTTGAATACTATATCTTCCTTTGATGGGGCCAATGAAGGGTTTTATCATGGTATGATGCTTGGGTTGTGCGCTGTTGTAAGTAATCGTTATAAAGTGATCTCTAATCGAGAATCTGGCTATGGTAGATTTGACATTCAGCTTTATCCTGACATCAAAGATATACCAGGATTTATTTTTGAGTTCAAGCATACTAAAGCGGATGTGGAAAACTTGGATGATTTGGCACAAAAAGCTTTAATGCAAATTGAAGAAAAGAAGTATGATTCCCAGATGAGAGATGACGGTATCTTGAATATCGTTAAGATAGGAATTGCTTTTTGTGGAAAACGAGCCGTTGTGAAAACCGATAAAGCGGAGTAAAAGATTGAATATCATTAAAATGGGCTGCACGATACTCATTTGCGGATGATATATAAAAGTTGACCATCCCGATTTTCTTTGAGATGGTCTTTTTTGCTGATTCAAGTGGTGAAAAAACGTCGATGGTGATGATTTATACGGTTATAAAGCTTACTTTTGTAAATAAATCTATCAAGAAATCGACTGTGAAAAGCATTTTTTTCTTGATAATTATACAAAAAGTATTTATAATATTTACGTAAGTTTTATAAATATAGAAGGGAAGTTATTTTTATGGGAAGAGCCCACGAAGTTCGTGCAGCATCAATGGCAAAAACTGCAGCTGCCAAATCAAAGACTTATAACAAACATGCCAAAGAAATTTATATGGCCGCAAAGAGTGGTGTGCCTGATCCTGATGCTAACTTAGCTTTACGTGCAAAGATTGCAAAAGCTAAAAAAGAACAAGTACCTGCTGATGTAATTAAACGTGCTATTGATAAAGCTAAAGGTGGCACTGGCGAAGCATATGAAGAAGTTCGTTATGAAGGATTTAGCCAAGGAAATTCAGTTGTTATTGTTGAATGTTTAACAGATAATATTAATAGAACATATTCTAATGTTCGTACAATTTTCAATAAAACTGGTTCTAAATTAGGTGTTAGTGGTAGTGTTGCTCATCAATTCAAAAACCAAGCTATCTTTTCTTTTGAAGGAATGACTGATGAAGAGGTTTTAGATTTATTACTAATGGCTGATTGTGAAGTTGATGACGTTGAATATGAGGATGGAACAGTAACTGTTTATGCTCCAACATCAGAATACAGCAAAATTCGAACAGCTTTAACAGATGCTAATCCTGATATCACATTTGGTTTAGACGAAATTACTTGGTTACCTCTTGAATACACTGAATTAGAAGGAGACGAATTAGCTAAATTCCAAAGATTCTTAGCTGCTCTTGATGAAGATGAAGATGTTCAAGATGTTTACCACAATGTAAAATTACCAGTTGTTGAAGAAGACGAGGAATAATTTTAATTGAGCCTTTGGGCTCTTTTTTTTATGAAAAAAAACCAATTTGAATTTGCTCAAATTGGTCTTTTGATTATACCTCAAATAATAGCTCACGATAGGTTGGAACTGGCCAAATCTTTTTGTCGACGATTTCCTCTAGTTTATCGACAGGATTACGTAATTCCTCCATTTTTTGGACAACCTTACGATTGAAGAAGAATGCTTTTTCTTGAAGGTTGTTAATGGCTTTGGCTTCATCAACTAAGCTATTTAATTCTTCGTTTGCTTTGGCTGCTTTATTTAATAGATCAGTACATCTTTCTAATAGCTTTTCTTGAACAGTTGAATCAATTCCACATTTCTTAACCTTATTGACGGAATCGGCCAAGGTGGTTATATAAGAAATAATGGCAGGCTGATATTGACGATTAAACATATCAATCATTGTTTTGGCCTCGATGTTCGTAACCTTAGCATAGGCTTCATAATGAATTTCACTACGCGATTCTAACTCAATCTTAGATAAAACGTTTTGACGTCTAAAAATTTCAATGGTTTTATTAGAGGTTAGAGATTCGATAGCATCGACAAAGGATTTAGCATTAGGAAGTCCTCGTTTTTTTGCTTCCTCTTGCCATTCCTTAGAATATCCATTTCCACCAAAAATAACGCGAGAATGTTTTTTTAGAGTTTCTTGAATTAATTCGCGAACGGCGCTATCGAAATCCTTGGCATCCTCAAGCTTCTCGGTCATTTCTTCAATCGCATCAGCGACAATCGTATTAATTACAGTGTTGCATGTCGCGATTGAAACAGAAGACGCAACCATTCGGAATTCAAATTTATTTCCAGTAAAGGCAAATGGTGATGTTCGGTTGCGGTCAGTCGCATCCTTGAAGATTTTAGGAAGTGAATGAACACCAGTATTAAGTGTTCCTCCTTGCTTGGAGGTTTTGGCAACACCATTTTCAATAATTTGATTAACAATATCTTCTAACTGATCACCAAGGAAAATGGAAACAATGGCTGGTGGAGCCTCATGACCACCAAGACGATGATCATTTCCTGGATTTGATGCGGATAAGCGGAGAAGTAAGGCATTTTCATCAACGGCCTTGATGACAGCACTCAAGAAGAAAAGGAATTGTAAATTTTCGTGAGGTGTTTTTCCGGGGTCAAAAAGGTTTTTGTTGGTATCGGTACAAATTGACCAGTTGTTATGTTTACCGGAGCCATTAACGCCCATAAATGGCTTTTCATGAAGAAGACATTCTAAGCCATGGCGTTTCGCAACCTTTTTCATAATCTCCATTGTTAATTGATTATGGTCAGTTGAAATGTTAGCTTGGGAATAGATTGGGGCATTTTCATGCTGAGCTGGTGCGGCCTCATTGTGTTGAGTTTTAGTTAGGATTCCTAACTTCCAAAGCTCTTGATTGAGCTCCTTCATATAAGAAGATACGCGTTCCTTTAAGGTTCCAAAGTAGTGATCATCGAGCTCTTGACCCTTTGGAGGCATAGCTCCAAATAAGGTTCTTCCGGTAAAGACAAGATCCTCACGCTTCATAAAAGAATCGTGATTGACAAGGAAATATTCTTGTTCTGGTCCAACTGAGCATGTTACCTTCTTAACGTCATTATGTCCAAAAAGCTTTAGCGCTCTTAAGACTTGCTTGTTTATAGCCTCTAATGAACGGAGAAGTGGTGTTTTTTTATCTAAAGCTTCACCTGAATATGAGCAGAAGACAGTTGGTATGCAAAGAGTAACTCCAGCTCCATCCTCCTTTAAAAAAGCGGGACTAGTACAATCCCAGGCTGTATAGCCACGGGCTTCAAAAACAGCTCTTAAGCCACCTGATGGGAAAGAAGAGGCGTCAGATTCACCTTTGATCAATTCTTTTCCAGAAAATTCCATGATGACACGTCCCTTTTCGGCCGGGCGAATGAAAGAATCATGCTTTTCGGCTGTGATATCTGTCATCGGCTGGAACCAGTGAGTGAAGTGGGTTGCGCCACGCTCTAAGGCCCATTCCTTCATTCCATGGGCAACGACACCAGCGGTAATTGGATCGAGCTCAGCCTCATCCTCAATGATCTTCATCAATGTTTCATAGGTTCCCTTCGGAAGGTATTGCTTCATAGCTTCATCGTTAAATACATCTTTTCCAAAAATTGCAGTAACAACATCATTTGCCATATTGATTTATCCTCATTTCATAATTTTATTTCATTATAACACAGATTTTAAATTATTTGGTATTTACAATAATTGTAACCGTTACGATAATAAAAACTGGATGTCCTTTTCGGTTAATTTACCAATTGAATCATCATCAGAAATGATGCGATCAGATAATTCCTTTTTAATATTTTGAAGTTCAATGACCTTTTCTTCAATTGAGTCCTCGCAGATGAGCTTATTAACCTGAACAATTTTGGTTTGGCCAATGCGGTGAGCTCGGTCGGTGGCTTGGTTTTCTGTTGATAGATTCCACCAAGGATCAAAATGAATGACAGTATCGGCACCTGTTAGATTTAATCCGGTTCCTCCCGCCTTTAAGGATATTAAGAAGACCTTGATGTTATCGTTATTGTTAAAGCTTTCAACTAGTGATAATCGATTTTTGTTTGGTGTGTCTCCTGTTAATTCTAAGAAGAGAATATTCTTTTCCTTTAATCTTTCTTCAAGGAAAGGGAAAAGGCTCTTAAATTGCGAAAAAACAAGGATTCGATGATTATCTCTGATGGCTTCATCAATAATCTCAAGGCACAAATCAAGCTTGCTGCTTCGGCCAACATAATTGTTTGTACATAAACGGGGGTCAACACAAAGCTGGCGAAGCTTTGTAAGCATTGCGAGAATACTGATTTTATTATCAACCTTTAATAGAGCATCCTTTGTTTTTAATAAAAAGGATTCGTAAAGTTTTCTTTGCTCAGGATGCATTTGGGCAACTCTGATGATTTCAAATTTATCAGGAAGGTCCTTCAAAACATCCTTTTTCGTTCGTCTTAGGACAAAGGGTTGGATTTTTTTGGAAAGGGCGTAAAGGGATTTGTCCTCGATTGAAGAGGCATAGCGGGATCTAAAATCATTGAAGGTTCCTAAATAATTTGGCATTAGGAAATCAAAAATACTCCAAAGGTCTAAAAGGGAATTTTCAATTGGGGTTCCAGTTAATGCATATTTTAGTTCTCCCTTTAGGCTTTTTACTGCTTGGGCCTTTTGGGTGAAATAGTTTTTGATGTATTGGGCTTCATCAATGATGATAAAACGGAAGGTATTTTGATAGAATTCAATATCCCTTCGAAGAGAATCATAAGAAGTGATATAGACAGTTTTTCCCTCAGGCATATTGGTAATAATATTATAGCGATAGCTTGCGGAACCACTAATAATTTTGACATTGATAGATGGAGCCCATTTATTTATTTCGTTTTTCCAGTTGTAGGTTAGACTGGTTGGACAGATGATAAGACTTGATTTTTGACTATCATCATTATCAATAAGGGAAATGATTTGAATGGTTTTTCCTAGGCCCATATCATCAGCAAGGATTCCGCCAAATCCATATTTTCCTAAGCTTTTTAGCCATTTAAAGCCTTCTCTTTGATATGGTCTTAAAATGTTTTTGAATTGTTCATTAGGTTCGTATTCACTGTTTTTGTAGTTTATTAAGTCTGCAAACATTTTTTTGAGGTCGGAGTTATAATGAATATATTCGTTTTCTTCGCTTTTCATCGCTAGATAAAGAGGAACCTCTTGTTTTTGATTTAGATTTCTTGGATCTAAATCGAAATCCTTGATTAAACGATAAACACTGTGAAAATCCTCATCAATTTTGGCAATGGTGTTATTATTTAAGATGACAAAACGCTTTTGGTTGGCGTAGGCTTTATATATTTCATATAGTTCATCATTGGTGTAATTAAAGTCCTCGAAGCAGACACTTAGCATATTGACATTATATGATACATTTACATTTGGCTTGATTTGATTAATGTTTACATTTTTAAGACTGTCACTAATGTAAACAGCACCATAGCTTTTTAGGTTTTCAAGATTTTGACTTAAAAAATTGGTGATAGCCTCAGGATTGTCAATTTGATAAGTGTCATCCTTTTGATAGAAGCCTAAGGCTTTTAATTCATCAAAATAGGATTGTTTCTTTTTTTGGTCATAAATGGCATTTCCTAAATTGATGTTTATGGCTTCATATTGAGGATTTATTGTTATGACGCCATTTTCGTAATCTATATAGGAGTCAATAATCAACTTAACAATAGGGTGATTATCTTTGAATTCCTGATCAACATCAATTTTATCGTAAAGCCTTGGGTAGAGATTTTCAAGGAATTCATTTAAAGTATTAGCAATCGATAGCTTTTTATGTTCGATAAGATAATCAATTAGCGGATAAAGATCACGGTTGATTGGATCTAGGTTATATAATCTTTTGTCAATGACAATGAAGTCATTTGTATAGCCCTTGATGATATTAAAGGAATTGATTCCAAGCTCAAGAGTATTATTGTGGAGCTTGACCGAAAGGTCATAGCTTTCATTGGATAGATAGGTGTTTTTATTATCGATTTTGATTGATGTTTCACGGTAGATATTGATAATTTCCTCAAGCATATATTTTGTTATTGGTAAATAATGAATGGGTGTTGCTTGAATGGTCGTGGTTTTTAGAAGAAGATTGATGAGCTTTCGACTAATCTCATCAAAGGCACTGATTTCATGGATAAAGGAAAGCTTTTGGCCGTACCTGAATTCAGTGTTATTTATTATTGCATATAAAAGCTGATTAATATCAAAAATAGTGTACATATAATCAACACCAATTTTTAAATCAAGGGTATTATCCTTAGTGTTGATTTGGGGTTCAAGATGAACATTTCTGATTGGTGATCTTTCAAGCTCTTGATATTTGGCTATAATACTATCTAATATTAATTTATCCTTTGTAATTTCGGTTTTTCTTTGTTCGTTGGCAATAACCTCAAGCTGTTTTTGCTTTTCAATTGGTGATTCATCCTCTTGATTTTCTTGTTTGTTTGCGGCAATTGTTAGGGCAAGGGCAACTAAATGGGGGCACATACCTTGATAGAAGCCTTGAAAATCGCCACAATCGCAATCGTAATACAAAATACCATAGGATTTATGGATTCTAAGGCTAGCCTGATGAGTAAAATTAGTATCCTCGATTTCGGCAGTATAGATGGTTATATCATTGTTAGTTTCCTGCTTTGTAATAGTGATATCATTATAATCAATTTTATTTCTAAGAAAAAATCTTTTTCCTTTCGCAAAATTAGCTATACTTGTTTGTTTAGCAATATTTTCTTCAGTTAATTGGAACATTTGAATCACCTCAACGATTTATTATACCATATTTTTTGACATTATTTTTAATGAATAGTTATTTTTCAGAATATTTGTAAGAGGATATTCAGGTGTTTTAATGGCCTAGTAAATTCAATTTTATAAAGAAATTGGATTAGAAAGATAAAATAAATTCAATAATAAAAGAAGAAGAGAAGTTAATGTAAATTGGTTATATAATTGATAAAAAATCCTAAAAAAATAAGTATTTGTGTAACTAGTTCATACTAGTAGCAGTATTGGGTGTTAATGGCAATACAGAATTTTCCTAAAATGCTATAAACGAGCACAACTGATATACAGCTGATATGGGGTCTGCAGGGAAAACTCAAATAAAACTAATTATATAATGATTAAAATTTAATTGATATTTTGTCACAAAAATGATATAATAATTGTGACAAAAAAAGGCGATGATTTAAATGAAATTACAAGAAAAAATAATTGATAAAATTGAAGAACTAAGTATTGATGCTTTTACAATTAATGATATTATTGAATTAGGATCTTATGATAACTTAAGAAAAACTTTGGAACGTATGACTAAGGACAAAGTAATTAGAAGATTAATCAGAGGAGTTTATGACATTCCTAAATATAATAAAACATTTAATATGTATACTCCACCATCAATAGATGGGATTGCTAAAGCAATTGCTAGAAATTTTAATTGGAATATTTATCCAACAGGAAACTATGCGCTCAATGTTTTGGGGCTTTCAACTCAAATACCATCTAAATATATTTATGTTAGTTCTGGTCCTTATAGAAAATATGATTATGAAGGAAATACTATTGAATTTAAACACGCTTCATTAAAAGAAACTAATTCATTTTCATATAATACCAATTTAGTAATTCAAGCAATAAAAGAATTAGGAAAAGAGAACACTAATATCAATAATTTAAAAACAATTGCAGATAATTTCAGTTTAGAAGAATTAGACAATATTTGTAATGAATCTAAAAATACAACGATATGGATTTATGAGTGTATCATAAGAATGCGGGGGAATTAGTAATGAAAATGTTGTTAATCTGAGTAAAGAAGATAAACGTTTTATTTTTAATACAGCTGCGATTTATATGAAATTCTAAAGGACAAAGAAATATTGAAGAGAGTAACTGAATTTAAAATTAAGTTTTATAATGATAATTGGGCAAAGTATGATGATTTTTTAAATGGTAATATTAAAATATTACCACCAGAATATAGATTTAGAGAATTATACGAAGACTATGATTCCATGAAAGAAATGATAAATGGTGAAATTCCAAGTTTTAATGAAATTATTATGTCTTTAAAAGATTTAGAAAAAATTATTAATAGATAGTTTTTATGAAGAACTTTGTCAAATATTAATAATAAGATTAGAAAAGAAGTATGAGTCTTGGTTCCATTACCGGTGAACGACATAAACTCATCTGGTTTTGGTATGATGGAATTAGTTCATTTATGAAAATGTTTTTCTACAAATAATTATTGCATCGAAAAATTAAAAGTGTTAAAATAAAGAAAAAAGATTTACCTTGAAAATAGTCCAGAGAGGCTAAAAGGAAAAGACATATGTATCTAACCTTTATCTGGTCTATTTTGTATGGACCAGTTTTTTTTAAGGCAAATGAGGAAAGAGGAGAAAAAAATGGAAAATCATAAGATGGTTATTGATGTTGAAGAAAATCCAACAAGAAAAAGAGATTGGGCATTATTTGCGATTCAACATATCCTAGCAATGCTAGTAGCTTGTATTACAGTACCTTTATTAACAGGACTTCCAATTGGCGCAACCTTGTGTGCTGCTGGTGTCGGAACATTAATTTATGTCTTTGTGACTAAGAAGAAATCACCAGTATTCTTAAGTAGCTCATTCGCATATCTATCGCCAATGTTTGCGGCTTTAGGATTAGGTGTTGCGACTAATGTTCTTGAGCCAGCTACACCTAACTATTTAGCTGTAATTATTGGTATGGCTATGGTTGGTTTAGTTTATGTAATCATTGCTTTAATTATTAAGAAAACAGGAACAGGTTGGTTAAACCATTTATTACCTCCAGTTGTAATTGGACCAGTAATTATGGTTATTGGATTAGGATTAGCTGGATCAGCTGTCTCAAATGTTATGAATGGAACAAATCAAATTCAAGGAATTATTGCTCTTAAAAAGCCTGTTGAATGGCAATATACAGCTGTTAGTGTTTTAGTAGGACTAGTTGCTTGTTTTCTAACTGCTATTGCCGCTCACTATGGAAAGAAAACAATTAGCTTAATTCCATTTGTTATTGGAATGGGTGGAGCATATGTATTTGCTTTAATCTTAACAGGATTTAGTTATATTGAAGGTGCCGAATTCCTTCGAGTTATTGATTTTAGTGTTTTCGATAAAAATTGGGCTTCTGTAGAGGCATGGATTAACTGTGATTGGATGTTTACTCGCGCAGCTAATCAAAATGCAACCTTTGATTGGGCTACTTTAGGAAGCGTTGCTCTATTATTCATCCCTGTTTCATTAGTTACCGTTTGTGAACATATCGGAGACCATAAAAATCTTGGAAATATTCTTGACCGTGATTTATTAGAGGGTGAGCCTGGTTTAACAAGAACTTTAATTGGTGATGGTATCGCTACTGCAGTGTCTGGTGGTCTTTGTGGTGCCGCTAATACAACATATGGCGAAAACGTTGCGGTTATCGGCGTAAGTAAAATTGCCTCAGTTAATGTTGTTATCTTAGCTGCTATTTTATCAATCATCTTAGGTTTATTTGCCCCACTTACAACCGTTCTTCAAACAATTCCTGCATGTATCACTGGTGGAGTTAGCTTAATTCTTTATGGATTCATCGCTTCATCTGGTGTTAAGATGTTATTAAAGGAAAAGGTTGATTTCAACGTTACTAAAAATATTATGGTTGCCTCAGTTATCCTAGTTGCTGGTATTGGTGGATTAGTATTTGCCTTTGGTGGAAATTCAGAAGGCTATACAATTCAAATCACTTCAACAGCAGTTGCGATGATTTTAGGTATTGTCTTGAATTTAATATTAAAGGATACAGATCACAATAATGTTGTGGATACAACAATGGAAGATGTATCTGAGGAAGAAAAATAAAAGCATTATCCCATCGGATTCCTCAAAAGGGAATCCTCTTTTTTTTAGGAGGTTATTATTTTGAAGCAAATTCTTGATAGCGAGCAAATTGCTCGAACATTAAAAAGAATCAGTCACGAAATTATTGAAAAAAATGAAGATTTGAATGATCTTGTTTTTGTTGGTATTAAATCGAAGGGAACACCTATTGCTCATTTAATATCCGAAAATATTTTTTCATACGAGGGAATTAGAATTCCGGTTGAGGAAATAGATATTTCAAAATATCGTGACGATCATAAAAAAACAGATGTTGGAATTTCAAATATTCAAACATCATTATGTAATAAGGTGATTGTTTTAGTAGATGATGTTTTATATACCGGGCGAAGCGTTCGTGCGGCGATGGATGCGATTATGGATTTAGGCCGTGCGCGAAAGATCCAACTAGCGGTATTAATTGATCGAGGCCATCGTGAATTACCAATTAGACCGGACTTTGTTGGGAAAAATATTCCAACCTCACATGATGAAAGAGTTATTGTCGATATTAATAATTTGAATGTCTTTATTAACTAATTATGTTGCATAGACAACTGTTTGTTTTTTATCAAAACGCTTTCATAGAAAATTTATACTCATTTTATTTTGATATGTGATAATATAGGAATAACAATAAATAAAAGGAGAGATTTTTTATGAGTTTTTTAGACAATGATTTGGCTGTAAAAGAAGCTATTACACAAGAACTAAAACGCCAACAAGAGCATATTGAGTTGATCGCTTCGGAGAATTTCGTGTCCAACGCGGTTCTAGAGGCTCAGGGCTCCATCATGACTAACAAATATGCCGAAGGTTATCCTAAGAAGCGTTATTATGGTGGATGTGAATATGTTGATGTTGTAGAGGATTTAGCGAGAAATCGAGTGAAAGAGCTATTTGGCTGTAAATATGCTAATGTTCAGCCCCATTCTGGAAGCCAAGCCAATATGGCTGTTTATCGCGCTTTAATCAATAAAGGCGATGTTGTTTTAGGTATGGCCTTAGATCATGGAGGACATTTAACCCATGGCTATAGCTTCAATTTTTCGGGAGCTGATTATGAATCATATTCCTATGGATTAGATCCAGAAACAGAAACTATCAATTATGATGAGGTTAGAAGAATTGCCCTTGAGGTAAAGCCAAAGATTATTGTGGCTGGTGCTAGCGCCTATCCGCGGGTAATTGATTTTAAAAAATTTAGAGAAATTTGTGATGAGGTTGGAGCTTATCTCTTTGTGGATATGGCGCACATTGCTGGTTTAGTTGCGGCTGGTGTTCATCCAAGTCCTATTCCTTACGCTGATGTTGTGACATCGACTACCCATAAAACCTTACGTGGTCCTCGTGGCGGAATCATATTAACAAATAATGAAGAAATCGCTAAAAAAATCGATAAGACGATTTTTCCGGGTATTCAAGGTGGACCTTTAATGCATGTTATTGCGGCGAAGGCTGTGGCTTTTGGTGAAGCTTTAGATCCATCATTTAAAGAATATTCTGCTCAGGTTGTAAAAAATGCTTATGTTTTGGGAGAAGAATTAAAGAAGCGTGGCTATCATTTAGTAAGCGATGGTACCGATAATCATTTGATTTTAGTTGATGTTAAAAGCGCAACGGGCTTAACTGGTAAAAAGGCTGAAAATATTTTACATAGTGTTAATATCACATGTAATAAGAATACGATTCCTAATGATACCGAAAAACCTTTTGTCACAAGTGGTTTACGTCTAGGAAGTCCAGCTGTCACAAGTCGAGGCTTTAAAGAAGCAGATATGGTTTTAGTTGCGGAATATATAGATGAGGCATTAAGAAATTATGATAATGAAGAGGTACTAGAACAGGTTAAGGCTAAAGTAATAGCATTAACTAGTAAATATCCATTACCATATTAATAATGGAGAAATAGTTCTGTAATATAGCAATAAATTATTTGATTCAATTACACTTAATGAACTGGTAATATGATTACATCCCGTAAGGCTTAAAGCTTTGCGGGGATTTTTATACAAAAATGAGGAATAGAATATCAGTAAAACAAATATTCTATAGTATGTATATAGCTTAATCATTTTAATGTAAAATGAAAATGATTTTTATAAAAAAATAAGGTGTATTGTGAATAATTTTATTCACCTATGTATATTTTTCATACTATTTATTATTTTGGATATGGTATAATAGTAGTAATAGTGAGTGTTATAAAGTATAAATTATTTGAAAGGAGATATAATCATATTTGATTATAAGGAAAAAAATGATTGAAAAGTTCCGTGAAAATATATTAAGAAATTTAGAAACAAATTCTCGAATTAATTTGCATGATTTATCAATTATGCTTGCTTGTAGTGAAGAGGAGATTGCAAATGAGATTTCTAAGATGGAGGAAGAGCACATTATTTGTGGATATCATACACTGATTAATTGGGACAATACAAAAAAAGAAGTAGTCACTGCATTAATTGAGGTTAGAGTTACTCCTCAAAGAGGAATAGGCTTTGATATGATTGCTGAAAGAATTTCAAAGTTTGATGAAGTTACTAGTGTTTTTTTAATGAGTGGTGGATTTGACTTTGCTGTTTTAATTGAGGGAAAATCAATGAAGGAAGTTTCTCGATTTGTTTTTGAAAAACTATCAACATTAGATTATATTTTATCAACCTCTACTCATTTTGTTTTGAAAAAATATAAAGATCATGGCGTGGATTTAGTAGAAAAGAAAAAAGATGAAAGAATTTTGGTGAGTGCCTAATGCGTGATTTCATCGCCAAAAAGGTTTTGGATATTAAGCCCTCAGGAATTCGTAGATTTTTTGATATAGCATCGCAAATAAGTGGATGTATATCTTTAGGTGTAGGTGAACCTGATTTTGACACACCATGGCATATTTGTGAGGAGGGTATTTATTCCTTAGAAAGAGGAAGAACCTATTATACCTCAAATGCAGGATTGTTTGAATTACGACAAGAAATCTGTGCATTTATGAAAAGAAAATATGATTTAGAATATAATTGGAAAACGGATGTTTTAGTGACTGTTGGTGGTAGTGAAGCAGTAGATGCTGCTCTTCGTGCAATGATTGAGCCTGGAGATGAGGTTATTATTCCTACTCCATGCTACGTGTCTTATGAGCCTTGTGCTTTATTAGCTGGAGGCGTAGTTAAAACAATAGAATTAAAAAATGAAAATGAATTTCGCTTGACAGCCGAGGAGCTAGAGGCTGCGATAACACCAAAAAGTAAGATTTTAGTTATCAATTATCCCAATAATCCTACCGGTGCAATTATGGAACGTAAGGATTTAGAGAAGATAGCTCGGGTAATTATCAAGCATGATTTAGTTGTTATTTCGGATGAAATATATGCTGAATTGTCCTATGATGAAAAGCATGTTTCAATTGCTGATATTCCAGGTATGAAGGAAAGAACAATTGTAATAAATGGCTTCTCTAAGGCCTATTCTATGACGGGATGGCGTTTAGGCTTTGCCTGTGGACCAAAGGAAATAATTAGTCAAATGACCAAAATTCATCAATTCTGTATTATGTGTGCTCCGACAACTAGTCAATATGCTGCTGTTGAGGCTTTGAAAAATGGTGATAATGATATTTTAACGATGCGTGAGGCTTATAATGAAAGAAGACGCTATTTGATTTATCGATTAAAGGAAATGAATTTACCTTGCTTTACACCAAAGGGAGCCTTTTATGTATTTCCTGATATTAGGAAATTTGGTATGACTTCGGAACAATTTTGCTTAGAGCTATTAAACGATCAAAAGGTTGTCGTTGTTCCAGGGGATGCCTTTGGCCAATCAGGAGAAGGCTTCATAAGAATTTCTTATGCATATTCATTAGAGGATTTAAAAAAGGCTTTAAATCGTGTTGAAGAATTTATTAAAAAAATTGAACCTAAAAAATAATTGTTTGGAGCTGTAAAAAAATAAATTTTTGTAATGAGATTTATGGGCAAACAGCTCCTTTTTATTTCAGTTAATTCTTTTTCTTGTTTAATTTCTGTATCTATGGTATCATACTTTCGGTGATTGTCATGTATAAAACAGTACATTTTGAGATTGATGATAATTTTAATGTTTTAGGGCTTGGTCATATTAGTTGTGATAACGGCTTTTTAAGCTTTGATTTTGATCATCCTTTTTTATCAGAAATAATCGAGGTTATTATCAATAACACTGATTTTTCTTGTTATTATGGTGATGATAGACTCCAAAAATGTGGCTTTGTTTTAGATGGACAATATTATGTTAAATTCAAAATAAAAAAAGGACCTTTTTATATTGGAAATGTTTTGATTCAAAATCGGGTTTGTCTAGCGCCGATGGCTGGCATTTGTAATGAGGCATATCGAATGATTGTCAAAAAAATGGGTGTTGGTTTAGTTTATGCCGAAATGGTTAGCGATAAGGCTTTAAATTATAAAAATAATAAAACCTTAAAAATGCTTGAGGTAAATCCTTGTGAGCATCCTATTTCGCTGCAGGTTTTTGGTTCAGAGCTCGATATCATCATTGATGCAGCGAAGATGATTGATGAATCGGATGCGGATATTATTGATATTAATATGGGATGTCCAGTTTCCAAGGTTGCGAAAAAATCGGGCGCTGGATCGGCTTTATTAAAGGATCCGGATAAGGTCTTTGAAATTGTGAAAAATGTCTGTAATATTGCGCATAAGCCGGTGACAGTGAAGATTCGAAGCGGCTGGGACAGTAATTCGATTAACGCCTGTTTGATTGCGAAGCTTTGCGAAGAGGCAGGAGCGAGTGCTATTGCGGTACATCCAAGGACTAGAAGTCAAATGTATTCGGGTAAATCGGATTGGAATATTATTCGTGAGGTTAAAAAGGCGGTGTCGATTCCAGTTATTGGTAATGGTGATATTAAAACTCCTTCTGATGCGATTAAAATGATGGAGGAAACAGGTTGCGATGCGGTGATGATTGGAAGAGGAGGACTTGGAAATCCATGGCTATTTCATAACATCATTTGTGCTCTTGAGGGTGGAGATTTTTATTATCCTTCGTTTGATGATATTAAAAACACGATTCACGAGCATACGGAAAGCTTAATTGCTTTAAAATGTGAGAAGGTCGCTATTTTAGAAATGCGCAATCATGCGGCGTGGTATATAAAAGGATTACCTGATGCGACAACTGTTAAAAAGGAATTATATAAATGCAAGACAAAGGATGATTTGTTTTCCTTGATTGATAATTACATAGATACATTGAAAAAGGCTTAACTAAGCCTTTTTTAATACTCTATTTTTTTGTAATATTTTTATGATAAAATTTTTATATGAAATATAAATCGTAAAGTGGTGATTAATGTGCAATATGTTTCCTTGATTTTTGCATTGAATATTAAGTGTTCGCTAGATACATGTGGTGATTGGCACCAATCAGGCCTTAATTGGGATAATCTCGTTTTTTTGGAAAGTGAAGATAGTATTTTTAAAGATTATGGAATTGAATCAGAGAAAAAAATTCCTCATAAGGAAGCTTTTATGTCGCAGATCACATTCGTGCTTGTTTAGATATGCTATTATTAGGTCAATTTGGTTTTTTAAGGGGAATGAATTGATGAGCATTGATAAATTTGTTAATAATTATCTAGCAATGTATGAAGAATTAGAAAAGATTTAGCTTTATTTAAAAAAACATTAACACATATATTTTCTTTTTTCTTGAAAAATAAATTAAAATATTCTATAATTATTATGAGTAAAATAAAATATGACTTTAGAAATATCGGAGGATGATGAAAATGGCATATATTAATAGAATTATTGAAAAGCAAATTATTGAAATTTCAAATTCTTATCCTGTTGTGATGGTTTGTGGGCAAAGACAGGTTGGTAAATCTACTATGTTAAACCATATTAAAGAAGATAATCGTAAATATGTTAGCTTGGATGATAGAAATGCTCGTCGATTAGCTTCTGAGGATCCTGATTTATTTTTTGATACTTATGGTTATCCCATTCTAATTGATGAGTTTCAAAAAGAACCACAAATTTTGGAAAAAATTAAAGATATAGTAGATAAACTTGGTTATGAAGGGAAAAATAATAATGGATTATTTTGGCTCACTGGTTCGCAAAAATTTAAAATGATGAAAAATATTACAGAATCTTTAGCTGGAAGAGTTGCTGTTTTTGAGTTATCTGGATTTTCACAGGCTGAATTATTGGGGAATAATTACGGAATTTTTAATCCTGATATAAATTCTCTGAAAAATAAAAATACAGTTCCATTATCGGTTCACGAAGTGTATAAACGCATATTTAAAGGTGGAATGCCCAAAATAATTACTACAAATATCGACAGAGAAATATATTATAGTAATTATATAAATACTTATCTTGAAAGAGATATTAGAGACCTCGAGGAGGTTGGAAAAATTAATGATTTTTACAATTTCTTGGTATATATGGCAGCTCGCACTGCTCAGGAGTTACATTATGATGAAATAGCCAAATCTATTGGAATATCTGCACCTACTGCTAAGTCATGGGTTTCAATTCTTGAAAGGTCAGGAGTTATTTTTATTCTCCACCCTTATTCTAATAATTTGACTGATAGATTGGTGAAGACGCCAAAGGTTTATTTTATGGATACCGGATTAGCGGCATATTTATGTCGATGGCCTAATTATGAGACTCTTGAAAATGGAAATATGGATGGAGCTTTTTTGGAAACTTATGTTGTAAGCGAAATAGTTAAAAGTTATTATAATAGCGGACATCCGGTAAATAATTTATATTATTATCGTGATATAGATAAAAAAGAAATAGATTTATTAATTGTGGATGCGGAAAATATTTATCCTATTGAGATTAAGAAAAATAAATCTCCTAATCATGCAGATAAAAATTTTGAAGTATTAAATAAATTTAAAATGAATGTTAAGCCAGGCTTGATTATTTGTCTTTCTGATGAATTGATTCCTTATAATAGGAATTGTTGGTATTGCCCAATATCTTTAATTTGAAAAAACTCGATATAAAGGTGAATAAAAACTTTTGTCATTTTGTTACTTAAAGAAATGAGGTTATAGGTGAACTGTTAAGTGTAGTAATAAAGATAGGTTTAGATATGTATAAATGGTTTAAAAATAGCACAGAAAGTAAGTAACAATCTGTGCAAGCAATGGTATGTAATAACGTATCATTAACATAATAATAGGATATTATATATTTATTGGTGTGTAGTTTATAACTTTCGTTTATGAGTTGAATAAATTACACACTTTTTATTTGGAACTTAAATGTCAATAAAATCGACGTAAAAAATGGAGATAATGAGAGGTAACTGAACTAGTTATTTTGACGACTTTGGACTAAATACTGTAATGGTCATAGAATATTTATCCTTGCTGATATGAATGGTGTTAGGTAAATGACTTAATAAGTCGTCGAATAAATCCTCGTGAGGAGAAAAATATTTTTTATTTATCTTTTCGAATAACTCCAGACTTTTGGGCTTCCTCCATAACGGCTTGGCTGACTGCTTTAACAACACGACTATCAAAAGGAGATGGAATGACATAGTCAGGAGTTAATTCATTATCAGAAATCAAGCTGGCAATAGCCAAGGATGCAGCCATTTTCATTTCCTCGGTAATTTTTGTGGCGTGGCTGTCTAAGGCTCCTCTAAAAATACCAGGGAAAGCTAAAAGATTGTTGATTTGATTTGGGTGATCGCTACGTCCTGTACCTATTACATAAGCATTAGCTAATTTGGCATCCTCGTATGAAATCTCCGGAGTTGGATTGGCAAGAGCGAAGATGAAGGGATCCTTAGCCATTGATTTTACCATTTCGATAGAAACAAGATTGGGGGCACTGACACCAATAAAAGCATTGCTGTCCTTCATTAGCGAAGCTAAAGTGTTATCGTGGCCCTCTTTTGTATCAATTATTCCATCATCAATTAATTCCTTGACTAAGAAATCATAGGAATCATAATTTTTCTTATCGACAACGCCATTGATATTGATGGCGTATAATCTACCAACACCTAGTTTTTTTAGCATTCTAGCAATCGAAGAACCAGCAGCTCCGGTTCCACTTAATACAACTGTTAAATCGCTCATTTTCTTTTTGGTTAAGCGACATGAATTTAATAAGGCTGCTCCGACAACAATCGCCGTTCCATGTTGATCATCATGGAAGACCGGGATATCTAATTCATCCTTTAATCTTCTTTCAATTGTAACACAGCGAGGAGCGGAAATATCCTCGAGATTAATCGCACCTAAGGATGGAGCTAAATATTTACATGTTTTAATGATTTCTTCAGGATCCTTTGTATCTAGACAAAGAGGGAAAGAATCAATATCCGCAAATCTTTTTAAAAGAATTGATTTTCCTTCCATAACCGGAAGGGCGGCCTTTGGTCCGATATCACCTAATCCTAAAACCGCAGTACCATCCGTTATTACAGCCACAATGTTTCCTTTGGTTGTGTATGTATAAACATCATTAGGGTTTTCTTTAATCTTTAGACATGGCTCCGCAACACCGGGAGTATAGGCTAAGGTTAAATCCTTGGGACTATTAATTTCCACCTTGGATTTGATTTCAAATTTTCCTTTGAGCTCACGGTGGAGCTTTAATGCTTCATCTTTAATCATTTTCTTTTCCTCCAAAAACACTATTTCCATATGTATCATATCCGACGATTAATGGAAAATCTTCGACATATAATTCCCGTACTGCCTCAGCCCCAAGGTCTGTAAAGGCGATGATTTCACATTTCTTGACACAGGTTGATAATTTAGCTCCTAAACCTCCAGTGGCTAGAAAATAAATCATTTGGTATTTTTTACAAGCTTCAATGACACTATCATTACGGTCACCCTTTCCAATTGAGGCTAATTGTCCTTTTTTCCCAAAGGCATCCATAAAGGTATCCATTCGGTAGCTCGAGGTTGGGCCGCATGATCCAATTACATGCCCAGGCTTAGCTGGGGTTGGACCGGTATAGTAGATGATGGAATTCATTAGGTCAAAGGGAGTGGGTTCATTGTTCTCGATAAGAGAGAGAATTCTTTTGTGGGCGGCGTCACGAGCTGTATAGATGGTTCCAGTTAAATAAACAACATCTCCAGCCTTTAGGTTGATGATGTCCTCTTTCTTTAAAGGAGTAGTAAGCTTTATCATAGGATGATCACCTCATGTCTTGCGGCATGGCATTGAATATTTACCGCTACCGGTAACGATGCGATGTGACAAGGATAAGAATTAACCTTGACCGCAAGAGCAGTTGTTTTTCCGCCTAAACCCATCGGACCGATGTTTAATTTATTGATTTCTTCTAATAATTCCTTTTCTAAAGAGGCATTGATTGGATCAGCGCTTATATCATCAATATCTCTTAGGACAGCTTCCTTCGCAAGAAGTGCACATTTTTCAAAATTTCCACCAATGCCTACACCAACAATGATTGGAGGACATGGCTTTCCGCCGGCCTTTTTGACGGTGTCGATGACAAATTTTTTGACGCCCTCAATACCGTCACTCGGGACAAGCATTTTGATTTGACTCATATTTTCTGATCCTGCACCCTTAGGGGCAAAGGTAATTTTCATTTTATCTCCAGACACAATATTTGTATGGATAATTGCTTTGGTATTATCATTTGTATTAATACGATCTAAAGGATGCTTTACAACTGATTTTCGGAAATAGCCTTCGGTGTAGGCAATTTTTACAGCTTCGTTAATTGCGTCATTTAGATTTCCCTCGATATGGACATCTTGTCCAATTTCTAAAAAGAAAATCGCGATGCCGGTATCCTGGCAAAGAGGGATGTTTTCCTTTTGGGCAAGATTATCGTTTTCGATTATTTGCGTTAATATTTCCCTAGCGAGGCCAGTTTCCTTTTCTTTTTGAATCATAATTTTATCTAAGGTTTTTTTATCAACGCAAACGTTGGCTTTTAAGATGAGTTTAATGCATTCATCTTTAATTTTTGATGATTGAATGGTACGCATATATTTACCTCCGTCTCAATATAATTATATATGGAAAATAGTAAAAAAACAATTAATTTTGGGGAGGAAAATCTATGCCTTTATTAAAAATTGAAGGCGGTCACAATTTGACAGGTGAGGTCTTTATTAGTGGCTCTAAAAATAGTGCTTTATGTATTTTAGTAGCTTCCTTATTATTTGATGGAAGAATAACGATTAATAATGTGCCAAATATTAAGGATATTAGAATGGTGCTAGAGATTTTCGATGATTTAAATATTAGTTATGAGATGGAAAAAAACACCGTTATTATTAATTCAACTGACCTTATTTCAACAAGGGTTATGCACGCTAATTGCCGAGAATTTCGCGCCTCTTATTATTTTATGGGAGCGTTACTTGGAAGATATCATGAGCTTGAAATTTTGTATCCAGGCGGCTGTCAAATTGGCAAAAGGCCGATTGATTTTCATTTGATGGGCTTTGAAGCTTTAGGTGCAGGTATTCTCTTTTTAGATGATTCCATCAGGCTCAAGGTAGATGAATTAAAGGGAACGATTATTGAATTACCAAAAAAATCATTAGGAGCTACCGTGAATATAATTATGGCTGCTTGTTATAGCCTTGGGAAAACGACAATTATCAATGCTAGTATTGAGCCAGAGGTTATTGATGTTATTTCCTTTTTACGATGTGGAGGCTTTACGATTGATGTCATTGTCGATACAATTGTGATTTATGGGGAAAAGAATATTATTAAAAAGAGCTTTTCATATGACGTAATGTATGATCGGATTGAAGCGGGAACATATTTAGCCTTAGGATTAATTAAGGGACCTTTGATTATCCGAAACGCTAATTATAAGAATTTAAAAAGTGTTATTTATCCGTTAATAAAGGCAAATGCTAGAATTGAAATTATGGATGATAAAATAATTGTTTATCCTTCTGTTTTAGAGCCTATGGAGATTAAAACAGATTATTATCCTGGATTTCCAACAGATCTAGAACAAATATTTGCGCCAATTCTTGCAAAATACGGGGGAAAGATTATTGAAACGATTTTTGAAAATCGTTTATCAAATTGCTTAATGTTAGAAAAAATGGGCGCGAATATTATTGTAGAAGATCAAAAGGCCGTTTTTGAACCATCAAATTTAGTGGGAACGTATGTTAAGGGAACAGATTTAAGAGGAGCCGCCAGTTTATTGATTGCGGGATTAATTGCTCAAGGAAATACTTATTTAGATGGCTATTTATATATTGAAAGAGGATATGAAAATATCTATGAGAAGATAAGAAAAATTGGGGGTAAATTGGAATTTGTGGATAAGATTTTGGAATAGAAGTTGACTACTCCTTGGTGAGTAGTTTTTTATGCTTTGGTGGATTTTGAAATATTTGTTTTAATAGTTAGAGCAAATGTATTAATATAAATTAATAAAATACATAAAATAGGATTGATTTTAAAACACAATTATGAAACAATTATGTCAGAAAGTGAGGCTAAATAATGTCAATAATTACGCTTGAAGATTTAAGAGACACTAATAAAATTTTAAATTTATGTAATGAATCAAATGAGCCTATTTTTATAACAAAAAATGGCAATAGTGATATGGTAATCATGAATATAAAAACTTATGAGGAAAAATTAGAAAAATTTGAAATGTTTGAGGCAATCCTTGATGGACTTTCTAATTTAAAAGAAGGCAAAATAAAGGATGGTATAAGTTCATTAAAGGAGTTAAAAAATAAATACGATTTATAATATTGATTTATCTTTATAATTGAATTTTTTCTTTAATATAACAAGGGATAGATTTCAATCAAAAACACTGTCATTTTAAAAAATAGGTATTGCGTTTAGTTTTTATAAATGATATAATTTAGACGCTATGAACTTACTATGGTTTAAAAGAACTATGGCGGAAGGAGTGAAAACCATGAAACAAGGAATACATCCAAATTACAAAAAAGTTAAGGTTGTTTGTACTACTTGCGGAAATGAATTCGAAAGCGGATCAGTTTTAAATGAGGTACGTGTTGATACATGTTCAAATTGTCATCCATTCTATACAGGAAAACAAACATTTACTCAAGCTGATGGACGCGTTGATAAATTCAAAAAGCGTTATGGTATTGACAAAAAATAATCCGTTTCAAAAAAACGGTTTTTTTTTTAGAGGTGGGAAATGAAGTATAAATATATATTTTGGGATTTCAATGGAACAATCTTAGATGATGTCGAGCTATGCTTGAATTTATTGAATGGCATGCTTAAAAAAAGAAATCTTCCGATTGTTTCTAAGGACAAATATCTCCATATTTTTGGATTTCCAGTCATCGAATATTATAAAAGAGCAGGCTTGACCTTTGAAAATGAATCCTTCGAGTCAATGGCTGTTGATTTTATTGATAAATATCAGCCGGCTAGCTATGCTTGTTCCTTATATTCAGGTATTAAAGAATTATTAGCTTTTAATAAAGAAAAAGGAATTAAACAAATTTTATTATCGGCATCAGAAATCAATAATTTATTAGATCAGGTTAAGCATTTTGAAATAGATAGTTATTTTGATGCGTGTTTAGGATTGGATAATATTCATGCGACTAGTAAAATTGAAATTGGACAAGACTATATTGAAAATAATCAAATTGATCGGTCATACGCTGTTATGATTGGGGATACCCTACACGATAAAGAGGTTGCGGATGCCTTGGGAATTGATTGTATTTTAGTTTCAAATGGACATCAGGCTTATGATGTTTTAAATGTGGTTGATAATATGGTTGTTAGAAATATCGAAGAGTTAAAAGAATTAATTGGTGGGTGTTGTAATGATGGAAAATAGTTCAAGGGGCTCAATTGAAGTAATTTGTGGGCCGATGTTTGCGGGAAAAACAGAAGAATTGATAAGAAGAGTTAAAAGACTAGTTTATGCAAAGAAAAATGTTGTGGTTTTAAAACCTCGAATTGATAATCGTTATTCTGATGATGAAATTGTATCACATGCAAATTCACGGGTTAATTCAATTATCATTGACCGTTCAAGTGATATTTTGCAGTATATAGATAAGAAAACAGATGCGGTTGTAATCGATGAAATTCAATTTATGGACAAAGAAGTCGTAAGCATCGTCGAAATCCTTGCACATAATGGCAAGAGAGTTATTTGTGCTGGACTTGATATGGACTTCCGAGGAGAACCCTTTGGCGTAATGCCAGTTTTGCTTGCTCGGGCTGAAGAAGTAACTAAATTGACGGCTATTTGCCCGGTTTGTGGGGCGAATGCGACGAGAACTCAACGTATAATTAATGGTAACCCTGCTTCCTATGATGATCCTTTAATATTAGTTGGAGCTGTTGAGGCCTATGAGCCTCGTTGTCGTTATTGTCATAAGGTCTTAAATAAGCCGGTAATAAAACTATGAATTTTATGAAGGAAGCCTTGAAGGAGGCTAAGAAGGCCTATTTAAAGGGTGAAGTTCCAGTTGGAGCTATAATAGTTCATGAAGGCAAAATCATTGCTCGAGCTCATAATCTAAGGCAGGATAAACAAAAGGTTACGGCCCATGCCGAAATAATAGCAATCGAAAAGGCCTCCAAAAAAATTGGAAGCTGGCGTTTAGAGGAATGCACGCTCTATGTAACCTTAGAGCCTTGTCCGATGTGCAGTGGGGCTATTATTCAGGCTCGGATAAAGGAAGTAGTATTTGGAGCTTATGATCAAAAGGCTGGATGTGCAGGATCGGTCTTTGATATGTTTTCTTATCCATTTAATCATCGGGTAATCGTAACGGGTGGCGAGATGGAAGCAGAAGCAAAGGAATTACTTCAACAGTTTTTTAAGGAAATAAGATTAAAGAAAAAGCAACAGGATGATTGATTAGATAAAATGTCGAAAACATTATCTTGATTATCTTTCTGTATTGTGGTATTATTAATATGCAAATCTCCTATGAATCATCTTCATTCAATAGCTAGTAGTGAACCAGGTCAGGATCGAGAGGTAGCAGCCTTAAGCTTTCTAGTTATGTGGGTGGGGATGGTTGATAGGAGATTTATTTTTACAAAAAAAAGGAAAACAGCGCGGTTTTCCTATTTTTTTTCATTGGCGATAAAGTAGAAGGTGACACCATTTTCAATGTTTTTGATTCCATATTCAAAATGATGCTTTTCTAAGATTTCTCTTACAATATATAATCCAAGTCCGCTGCCCTTTCTCTTTTCGGTTCGATTCCCGGTTTTATCAACGCGATAGAAGGGCTCAAAGACATTTTTAATATCCTCTTCTGGAATGGTTACGCCGTAATTAGTAACTGAAAAGAGGATTTTTTCGCCTTGCCGGGTAATTGAAACATCGACTGTTTGGTATTCAGGCGAATATTTAATGGCATTGACAAATAGATTGGAAATGACACGCTTTAGTTGACGATAGTCACCATCAATTTTGATGTTTCGCTCATCATAGAAAAAGCTGATTTTGGCATTAGCATTTTTTAGGACAGTTTCAAATGAGTTAATAATCTTTTGGGTGAAGAAGACTAAATCAAGGGTTTCAATTTCAAGGCTGAAGGAATCATTATCTAAGCGGTAAACATCAAGAACCTCTTGAACAATTTCATTCGTGTGATTGATTTCCTTTAAGACATTTTGTAACTCTGCTTCATTTTCTTCAGGTTCAAAGACTCCATCGAGGATTCCCGAAATTGAGGCCTGCATAATCGCAAGCGGGGTTTTTAATTCATGAGAAATCGAAGAAACTAATTGCTTTTTCATTTGGAACTGCTTTTGTTGGCTTTGGGCGAGTTCATTAGCCTCTTGATTTTTGATGTTTAATTCCTCAATGGTTTGTTTTAGATTATCATTTAAGAGATTAATACTTTTGGATAATTGGGTTGTTTCTCTATTGCCAAATTCATTGGCCTTTTGCGAAAAGTCAAGATTGGAAATATCATTAGCTACTTCGGTGATATTTTCAATTGGCTTGGCAATAAATTTACCAATATACCAGGCTGATAAACAAATAACGATAAAGATAAAGACATAAACATAAAAGTTATAGGTGTTTAGGGTATTAAGCATTTTATCAGTCGTTTGAATTGAGAAAATGGTAATAACATAATTTTCATCATCGATTTTATTAACAAAGGCAACGTTATTTGCGTATTTGGTATCACCTTCAGTCATATAGGATCCACTTTCCTTTTCAAAGTCAATTAAAGGGATAATAGATTCAACGTTATTGGGAATTGGTGCGCCCTCATAGTATAGGAATGAAAAGGCAAAGTGATTTTGATTGAATTCTTCAATTGTTGTTTCATTGTTCTTTAAATCATTGATATAGGGAGTAATAACTTCCTCATCTAAGGATTTTATTTGGGTTTTTAAATAAAAGTTATTGAAGATATTATAGCTTACTCCTTGTTGGAGAAGAATTAATAATAGAAAAAGGACAGTAATTAAGGAGAAGATATGAATTGAGAGAGGCCATTCGTGGAAGTGAAATATTATTTTGATTTTACTTAGAAAGCTTTTAATCCTCTTCATCAGATACCTCAAAGCGATAGCCAACACCAAAGATTGTTTTGATGTATTTATGGTCGCCTAAATATTTTCGTAGATTTTTAATGTAGGTGTCGACGATTCGGTCCTCAACATAAATTTCATAGCCCCAAACATCATCTAATAGGGTTTCTCTTGAGCAAATCTTTCCACTGTTCTTGATGAAATAAGCCAAGAGCTCAAACTCTGTTTTTGACAAGGTTTTTTCTTCATTATCGATATAAACCTTATGCGCATCAAGATCAACTTTGACAGCGCCAGCCTCTAGTGTTGATGGAGCTTCCTTGACTTCAACCTGAAGGCGAGATAAAAGATTGTTGACCTTGGCGACTAAGACCTTGGGACTAAAGGGTTTAACGATATAATCATCAACCTTAAGCTTATAGCCTTTGAGCATATCCTCTTCAGCTGAGAGGGCTGTCATCATAATGATTGGAATATTTGAGGTCTCTCTGATTGTTTTCGCAACGGTCCAGCCATCAATTTTTGGCATCATAATGTCTAGGCAAACGACATCGATTTTTTCTTTGTTAAAAATGCTTAAGCCATCAAAACCATTATCAGCGGTATATGTGATATATCCATCCTTTTGAAAATAGGCCTTTACGACACGTAGGATTGTTAATTCATCTTCAATAATGAGAATACTTTTTTGATTCATTTTCTTCAACTCCACTCTTTATAGGTTTATTTTACCATTATTTTTGACAAATTGTTTGAGGAAAATGTGAAAATTGATTGCATAGGATTGTATAAGTGTTTTTTTGTTCAATTTATGAAAACGGGAGAAGATATTTTTCGCTTGTTTACTAGCGCTACTTGTTATATAATAATATAATGAGGTGATATTTAATGCGACTTAACGAAAAATATTTTCGTCAATGTGCAACAGAACCAGTAGATGTCCAAAAAATGGATGATGGATCGATTGTGGAAATCCATATTATGAATGACAATCCATTTTATGAAAAGGTCATTAATCAAGGACAATTTTCGGTTTGGTCGGTCGATGACTCTAACCTTTATCGTGTTTTCCTTGAGGAAGGTTATTATCAAATTATGAAGGAATTATTTTCAACAAAAATTGATGGATATTGGGTGAAATATTGGGCTGATTGTGATAAAGCAAGAAGAAGCTTCTTTTTTAAGGTAATGTTACCGATAATTGTTTTATATTATGGTATTTTATTTATTGTTGGAACTTTATTACTTCAATCAGGTAATCAGTCGGCCTCAACTATTATGCTAATATTAGGTTTAGTTGGTGTTTTTGGAATTTTTTCTTTTGGGAAAAGAGTTTTAACGAAAAAGATTAAGGATTTAAACCGCGAGGTTCTTGCTCATATTAAAAAGGTAACAGGAGCTAAAAAATTTGAAGCTTTAATCAAAAAGCAAAGACAATATTGCGCGGATTTCTTCAAGGTTGAAGAGCCTTTAGAGGCAGCTACCAAAGAAGTAATGGAAGCTCCTGCTTTAGAAAAGCCTTTGGAAAATAAAGAGGAATTAGTGAGTGATTCAATTCCTAATGATGAAATAAATGATTCGAAAGAAGTAGATGAAATAAAGAAAGAGGAGAAATAATTTTATGAATATCGAGGAAAAATCAATTAATGCGTTAAGAATTTTAGGCGTCGATGCGATAAATAAGGCTAAAAGCGGGCACCCAGGTATTGTTCTTGGAGCGGCCCCAATCATTGAAGCTTTATTTACCAAGCATTTAAATATAACCGCAACTAATGATTCTTGGTTTAATCGTGATCGTTTTGTTCTAGCGGCTGGACATGGCTCAGCGTTACTATATTCAATTCTTCATTTTTTTGGATATTATGATTTAGATGATTTAAAGGAATTAAGACAGCTTCATAGTAAAACACCAGGTCATCCGGAATTTGGAAGTAGAGGAATTGACGCGACAAGCGGACCTCTAGGACAAGGTATTGCGATGGCTTGTGGTATGGCGATTGCGGAAACACAATTAAGCGCTCGCTATAATAAGGAATATTTTGATTTAATCAATCATTACACTTATGTAATATGCGGTGATGGTGACCTTCAGGAGGGTGTTACCCAGGAAGCGATGAGCTTAGCTGGTCATTTAAAGCTTGGAAAGCTTATCGTATTATATGATTCAAATGATATTCAGTTAGATGGTGAGGTTGCCCTATCAAATACCGAAAATGTTAAAAATAAATATGAGGCTATGGGTTGGCAATATTTGTTAGTTTCTGATGGTAATGATTATGTTGCGATTGATGAGGCTATTAAAGAGGCAAAGCTTTGCTTAGATAAGCCAACAATTGTGGAAATTAAGACGATTATTGGCTATGGTTCACCTTTAGCTGGCATGAATAAGGTCCATGGAGCTCCTTTATTAGAAGAGAAAACTGTATCTTTGCGTCAAGCTTTAGGATGGGAAAATGAGCCTTTTGACATTCCTGTTGATGTTTATGATTATTTTAAAGCTGCCCAAAAGCGCGGAAAAGAAGCCTATGAAAAATGGAATCTTTTATTTGAACAATATTTACAGGCATATCCGAAAGAGGGCCAAGAATTACGTGATTTAATGTATAATCAATATCGAATTGATTTTAGTTTACTAAAGAGATATGAGAGTGGCACTTCCCTTGCGACAAGAAATGCCTCTGGGGAAGCAATAAGCCAGTTATCCATTTTATATCCGACATTGATTGGCGGCTCGGCTGATTTGGCTTCATCATGTATGGCTAAGGGCGCTGATGGTAATTATTCAGCTTCTAATCGTTTGGGAAGAAATATCAATTATGGCGTTCGTGAGCATGCGATGGGAGCTATTACTAATGGTTTAGTATTACATGGCGGAATGAAGGCCTTTTCAGGTGGCTTCTTTGTCTTCAGTGATTATATGAAGCCGGCGATGAGAATGGCGGCGTTGATGTCAATTCCTTCAATCTTTGTTTTCTCACACGATAGTATTGCGGTTGGTGAGGATGGTCCAACCCATGAACCAATTGAGCAATTAACGGGATTAAGATCAATTCCGAATATGATTGTTATTCGTCCTTGTGATGCGAATGAAACGGTCAATGCTTGGTGCTATGCTATGCAAGCAAATCTTCCAATTACGATTGTCACTACTCGTCAAAAGCTTCCGGTTTTAGAAAATGTTTCTTATGAGGGCTTAGTTAAGGGTGGATATGTCATGAGTCCTGAAAAGGGTGAATTAGATGGCTGCTTGATTGCCTGTGGTAGTGAGGTTAGCCTCGCTTTAAAGGTTCAAGCTGAGCTTGAAAAGGAAGAAATCTATGTTCGTGTTGTTAATATGCCATCAAGCAATTTGTTTGACCGTGCATCTTCTAGTTACCGCGAAAGTGTTATTCCTAAGGATTGCAAGACCTTGGCTATTGAGATGGGCTCAAGCTTGGGTTGGTATAAATATGCTCAAAATGTCTTTGGTATTGATACCTTTGGTGCGAGTGCACCAATGGATGAATTGATTAATTCGTATGGATTTACAGTTCAAAATATTGTTAATGTTTATAAGAATATGAAATAAAACTCACTTTATGTGGGTTTTTGTTTCCAAAGAATGGTGATAAAAATGTACGATTGTATTGTTGTCGGAGGAGGACATGCAGGGGCTGAGGCTTGTCTTGCGTCGAGTCGTTTAGGTTTAAAAACCTTATTAGTTACGGGAAATATTAAAATGATTTCTTCGATGCCTTGTAATCCCTCAATTGGCGGTCCAGCTAAGGGTATTGTCGTCAGAGAAATTGATGCCTTAGGTGGAGAAATGGGAAGATGCGCCGATAAGGCCAGCATCCAAATGAAGATGCTTAATATGAGTAAGGGCCCAGCTGTAAGAGCCCTAAGAGCACAGGGAGATAAGGTTGATTATCCCTTAGCTATGCAAAAAACGATTTTAAATCAAGAAAATTTAGATGTTATTGAGGCATATGTTAAAAATTTGTTGATTGATGATAAGGTTGTTCATGGCGTTGTTTTAGAGGATGGAAGAAGCTATGAATCTAAGGCGGTTATTCTTACAACTGGTACCTATTTGCGAAGCCGCATTTTGCGAGGACATAAGACGAAGGTTGAAGGACCAGATGGTCAAAAGGCATCATTCGGTATTTCCGAGCAATTAGTCGAAGAGGGCTTAGATTTAATGCGTTTAAAGACGGGTACACCCCAACGTGTTAAAAGAGATAGTATTGATTTTAGTAAAACCTCTTTAGAGCCAGGTGATGATATTCCGTGGCTATTTAGCTTTGATAAAATTCATTATCATGATGTTTCTTGCCAGGTTCCTTGTTATTTGACCTATACTAATGCTAGAACTCATGAAATTATTAGGGCCAATTTAGATAAATCGGCGATGTATGGTGGTGTTGTCGAGGGCGTAGGTCCTCGTTATTGTCCATCAATCGAGGATAAGGTTGTGCGCTTTAGTGACAAGGAGCGTCATCAAATATTCCTTGAGCCCGAAAGTGTTCATAATGATTCAATATATATCCAGGGCTTTTCCACGAGCATGCCGGAGGAAATTCAGGATTTGATGATAAGAACACTCCCTGGATTAGAGAATTGTGAAATCCTTCGCTATGCTTATGCTATTGAATATGATGCCTTTAATCCGATGGATTTAAAGCCAACCTTAGAAAGCAAGATTTTGAAAAATTTATTTCTTGCGGGGCAGATTAATGGTACGAGTGGATATGAGGAGGCAGCTTGTCAGGGCTTGATGGCGGGAATTAATGCAAGTTTAAAAATCAAAGGAGAGGAGCCTTTGATTCTTAAACGTAATGAAGCTTATATTGGAGTTTTAATTGATGATCTAATTACTAAAGGAACGAAGGAACCATATCGTTTATTAACCTCAAGGTCGGAGTTTCGATTGTTATTAAGAAATGATAATGCGGATATTAGATTGCGAGAGTATGGCCATCGAGTTGGTTTAGTTAATGATGGTGAATATAATAAATTTTTAGTTAAATTAGCGAAAATTGATGAATTAAAATCTCTATTAGAAACAACCAAAATATCGCCTAGTAAAGAGAATAATGAATTTTTAGCATTGCATAATTCTTCACCTTTAGTTGAAGGAGTTAAGGCTATTGAAATTGTTAAAAGACCAGAAATCGATTATTTAATTTTAAAGGATTTCTTAAATTTAGATTATGACGATGATGTTATTGAGCAAGCGGAAATTCAAATAAAATATGAGGGCTATATCAATAAAGCCTATAAACAGGCTTCGAAAATGCTTGAGATGGAGGCTCATAGGATACCCGAGGATATTGATTATAAGGATGTACCTAATCTTGCTTTAGAGGCTCGCGAAAAATTAATGAAGGTTCGTCCTTTGACAATTGGACAGGCTACGCGTATTAGCGGTGTAAATCCGGCTGATATTGCGGTTTTGATGATATATTTAGAGAGGAATAAAAGAAGATGATTGATTTTGTTGGATTAGCTAAAGAATTAGGAATTGAATTGACTAGTGAAATGCTTCATCAATACCAAACCTATTATGAATTTTTGATTTCAGAAAATGAAAAGATTAATCTAACCGGAATCGTGGATCTTGATGGTGTTTATCTTAAGCATTTTTATGATTCATTGACGATTGTTAAAGCTAATATTTCAAAAGATGCCCATATTTGTGATATTGGTGCGGGAGCTGGGTTTCCATCAATTCCTTTAAAAATTGCTTATCCTTCTTTAAAGATTACCATTGTGGATAGCCTTCAAAAAAGAACGGTATTTTTAAAAGAATTAGTTAAAAAATTAGGGCTTAGTGACGTTACTATTATTTGGGGGAGAGCGGAAGAGGTTTCAAATAAAGATTTTGACATTGTGACGGCTCGTGCGGTTGCACGTTTAAATATCTTAGATGAGCTTTGTCTTCCGTTAGTTAAAAAGGATGGCTATTTTATTGCGATGAAAAGTGCTTCTTTAGAGGAGGAAATCAAAGAGGCTAAGCAAGGAATTTCGATTCTTGGCGGAAAAATTGAGGAGGTTATTAGCTTTGAACTTCCGATTGAAAAAAGCTTGCGTAATATTTTAGTTGTTAAAAAAATTAAGGATACTCCCCTCAAGTATCCCCGTAAGTTTGCGAGTATTAAAAAGTCACCATTATAGGAGGTATTTACAATGGGACGTGTTATAGCAATTGCCAATCAAAAGGGTGGTGTTGGTAAAACAACCACAAGCGTTAATTTAGCGGCGTCATTAGGTAATCTTGGCAAGAAGGTATTGTTATTGGATGTTGACCCTCAAGGAAGCACATCGGCGTGTCTTGGAATTAATCGTGGGGCGTTGAAGGCTTCAATTTATGATTTATTTATTCATAATGTTGATTTGGGAAATATGATTATTAGGCCAAAATTTGCGAATATTGATGTTGTGCCCGCAACGGTTGATTTAGCTAGTGTTGAGGTTAAGCTTATCAATGATGATTTTAAACAATATAAGCTTGATTTGAAGCTAAATAAAATTAAAAATGAATATGACTATGTTTTGATTGACTGTCCACCATCCTTAGGATTGATTACTTTGAATGCCTTCTATGCCGCTGATTCGGTTTTGATTCCTGTTCAATGTCATTTTTTGGCTGTCGATGGTTTGACGCAGCTATATAATACGATTCGTTTGGTTCAAATTCAAAAGAAGGTCAATAATCGAAGCTTATCCATCGAGGGTGTATTATTAACAATGCTTGATAAAAGAACGACTGGTGGCTGGGAAATTGTTAATGAAATTAAAGAATATTTCCACGAGAAGGTATATAATACAATCATCACAACGAATGTGGCGGCGCAAATTGCCCCAACCTATGGGATGCCGATTGTTGTTTATGATAAAAAATCGAAGGCAGCCAAGCAATACCTTGATTTGGCAAAGGAGTTGATTAGAAAAAATGAGTGAGAAAATTTTAGGCCGAGGGCTCAAGGATTTATTAAATGAAAATAGCTTTGATGTTGATGAAATTCTGGAAGGGGAGGTTATTGTTAATATCCCTCTTGATGAAATTAAGCCTAATCCCTTTCAACCAAGAACAATTTTTAATCAAGAAAAGATTGATGATTTAGCGCAATCAATTAAAGAATATGGTGTTTTTCAACCCATTATCTTGAAGGCCACTTCTGATGGCTACATCATTGTCTCTGGTGAGCGTCGCTACCGGGCCTCGAAACAGGTTGGCTTAGAGACAATTCCCGCCATCGTTCGTCAATATGATCCAAGTAGAGTTGCGGAAATTGCTTTGCTTGAAAATCTTCAGCGTGAGGATTTAACGCCAATTGAGGAAGCTAATGCCTATAAAAATATCATTGAGCAAATCGGATATACGCAAAAGGATCTAGCTGATCGAATTGGCAAAAGTCGAAGCTATGTGACTAATGTATTGGGTTTACTTAATTTACCGGAGAATATTCAAAAGATGATATTAGATGGTGATATTTCGATGGGCCATGCTCGGGTTTTAAGTAAGCTTGAGGATGAAAAGAGAATTCAATATTTGGCTTCTTTAATTATTACTAAGGGACTATCAGTTCGTCAAATTGAAGAATTAGGTAAACAAGAGAAAAAGGTAAAGCAGATTAAAACAACCGAAAAAAATCCACATTTAAAGAAATATGAAAAGTCATTAGAAAAGCGTTATGGTTATCAGGTTTCGATTAAGAATAATCGTGTAACCTTTAAATGTGATGATGAAGAAAAAATAAAAGAATTAATATCAAAGCTTATGGGGGAATAGATATGTATCAGATTGGTGATATTATTGAAACGAAGAAGCAACATGTATGTGGTAATAATAAATGGGAAGTGATCCGTGTTGGGGCTGATTTTAAAATCAAATGTGTTGGCTGTGGGCGCATTGTTATGATGTCTCGTGTTGAATTAGATAAAAAGGTTAAGCCATCCAAAAAGGAGTAAGAATTAAGGCTACATTGAAGTCTATTTATGTTTAAAAAACCACTTTACTAATATAATTATGGTAGATAGATAAAGTAACTTTCCAGAGTTGAATTATCTATCTTTTTTTATATTGAAGATGTGTTTCTCAATCTTCAGATTCAATGTTATTGGGAAATTTTGTATTTTTTAATATGAACATTGATATATTTAAATTTATTATTCCCAAATAATATAAAATCTGATATAATTGACGTGTATAAGGTTGGTGGAAGTTGTGTTAATAATTCAATTAATCCTACAACTTAATATAAAACTTTTCAAGGCCATTTGCAAAACGCAGATGACCTTTTATTTTTGATAAAAATAGGAGGAATTTTTAATAATGAATCAAAAGAAAAGCTATGAATTAATAAAATTTGAGGATGGTGATTTTACTTTGGATGTAAATGTTAGTCCGGATGAGGAAACTGTTTGGCTCTCAAAAAATCAGATTGCAGCATTGTTTGATAGAGATAGGTCTGTAATATCAAAACATATAAAAAATATTTTTGAAGAATTAGAATGTGATTATAGTAATGTGCAAAAAATGCACGTTGCAAATTCGGATAAGCCTATAGAATATTATAATCTAGATATAATTATTTCCGTTGGTTATAGAGTAAAATCTAAAAGGGGAATAAAATTTAGAAAATGGGCTAGTTGTGTTCTTAAGCAATACCTTTTAAATGGCTATGCTATAAACAATGACAGAATA
>CAZWLD010000007.1:0-66518 GCA_964634685.1 uncultured Anaeroplasmatales bacterium | reverse complement strand
GCAGCACACTTCTATTATTATACGCACCTTTCTTCCTCTTGTCAACTCATTTTTTGAAAATATTGAAGAAATCGTTATCATTAAAAAAACACCTATTAGGGTGTGTTCAATAGAGATTTTCTGTAGAACGTCACTTTATATGTAATTATTTTTATTTGTTTTAGTCAAAATATTTGATAGAGCTTCCTTAAAAAATTTGACGTTCGCCAACTAAATATGACAACTTGCGTCATATTTATAAAAGTTATTACTCTTCAAATAGATCTTCTATATTGCAACCAAGCGTTTTAGATAATCTAAACAGTATATCTGCTTGCGCTTTGTTAATATCGTTATGTCGTTGTTCGTACATCTGTATATTACGAATAGATACTTCTGCTTTTTCAGCAAGTTGTTTTTGAGATAATCCCGCCGCAGTACGGATTCTTTTAAGATTTGTTTCCTTCTTATGAGAATCAACATATTCGTCTGCAATAGAGAAAAACTTTGTAATATCTGCTTCGTGAAGAGTATCGTATAACGCCAAAACTTTTTCAATAGGGAGGGCTTTGCTTATGTTAAAGAAAGAAGTTACTTTATAATTTTGATATTGCGCTAAAGCCCAACCTGCCCAATAAAATTCGGAACGGCTAAAAAACGGCTTCGGCGCAAGTAGTTTACCATTGGATGCAGTAGTGTTTACAACGTGGTCTAACAAATCTATTGCAGAAAATCCTACTAAAAATCTTGGATTGCCTTTTTCTATTTGTTTTGCCACTTCGGAAGAAGCAAACATATTCCAATATACTTTTGGCTCGTAACCACAGGCTACTGCATATTCAAACATTGTACCTATATTTGTAGCAACGCTATCTAAATATCTAACGTCATAAGATTTTATCGCCATTTTTAAGCCCCTTTCTAATAATATCCATTACAAATAAGCCGTCAGTTACTAAGTTTTGTCTATAACCGCTTAAATAAGTTTCTCTTGCTTTTTTATCACGGCTAACACGTTTTACGTAATATTCCTTACATTCGGCTAATTCATAACTAATAAATTTTACCGCATTAAATGCTTTTTTAGACTTTAATACGATTTGAATACCCAATTCACCTAAACACATAGCTTCGGCAAGTTGTTCAACGGAAATCGTGTTGTTGATAAAATCCTTTGCAAAACTAAAATAAGAGTCATCTGCACGATAACCTATAATTACGTCGTATTCTTCCACGTCAACGTAAAAGTTTTCTAATATATATTCTTTTGCTTGCGCGGAAATAGGAGTATTAACGTCAAACGTTCTAAACTTTAATAAAAGCGCCATCCAATTAAGAATAGAGTATGTTTCTTCTCTTAAATCTAAAACCTTGTATGCACTTAAATCAATCTCGTATTGATTGGCATATCCGTTTGTTTCATTGTTAGAACAAGCCCATTCTTTTGCAATTTCAACGTTTTCAGTACAGTAAAAGCCTAAACCGTAATCATTCTTTTTATTGCCTTTGCCGAATTCGGGTTTTTCAATAATATCTTTTGAACCGTGATAAATAATCATAATACTTCACCATCCTTGCCAACATTATATCATTAAAATGTCATCTTATCAATATATTATGCCCCGAAAATCAAAAATTATCATTAAAATGATATAGATTTTTTACCAAAGAAAAAGAACCTAAATTTTTACGTCTAAGTTCTAACTTTCTTTGATGAAACCGAATTAGTGTATTCCTATTGATTTTAATTTGTTTTTCAAAATCCCTATGAAATACACCATTTTTGGTGCTTATTTAACAATTGCTTTTAAATTATTATACATCCTATCAAGAGTATCTTCGACATCCTCGATTCGAAGAAGCTTTTCAATATTCTCTTGGAAGTCAACAGGAATAATGTGACAACGCTTCTTCACAATCTCAACTAATCTTTTTTCACCTGGATGATAGAGCTTATTTACCGCAAAAATTATATCAAAATATGAAGCTAAATAGGCCGCGATGCGATGATTAACCGAAACTAAATCACCTCGATGATGCGCCTTGATAATTTGCGTGTCATACGAAGCAATAACCCCATGCAACATTTCCATATTTTTCTTAATAATATTTAAACGCAATTCCTCTGGATAATCCTTCAATTTATTTGCCATTTTTTCATATAATCCCTCTTTATCATATAAAATCTTGGCATTTAAAATATTATCAAAGAAACAAGTTGTATATCCTAAGCTTGCATTACTATTTGTCAATAAATCATTAATATAATTATTAAAGTAATTATAATCACGATAAATTAATTCAATAATGACACCATTATTTAAAACGCAATCATCTTCCTCCTCAAAATAATTAACTCCAATTTCCATATACGAGCAATTAGGAGAAAGAATTTTCTGACGATCATCTAAAGCAATGGGATTTTGATAATAAACATAAACATCATAATCCGATTTAGCATCATTAAGACCACTAGCCCTTGAACCACCTAAACAAATTGCCAATACATTTGGATTCTTTTTTAATCCTTCTACAACCCGATTAAAGTCCACACTTCTTCACATTCCTTTCTTTTTCCATCAAAGTATAAAGCTTGTGATTATCAAATAAGCTCGTTCCGTTTTTTTGTTCATATAATAATAAATATATATCATGATGAATATGCTCATTAACAATTGATGTCATTAATGGGTTATTCGTCAAAACACCTAGCCAAATTGGTCTTTCATCATAAATATCCGCAACTAATGTTTGTTTATAATCAACAACAATCATAATACGCGATAAATCGTTTCTTGAAACCATTTTATGCGTATAAAATTCAACATCCAAGCCCTTGACATCTAAATCCATAAAGGAAAAAATGACAACGCGAACATTTCTTTTCCTAAGAGCAATAATCTCATCACGAAGATAGCTGATTCCACCGTTAATGTTCATTATTACTTCCTTTTGAGCTTGACGCATTAGCTCCTTGGTCTTGGTAATCATTTGATCAAACCCACTAATATTGATAAATCTCTCTTCAATATTTCCGACCTTGATGCTTTTAAGCTGGGCATCTAAGGAATCCGCACTTGTCTTAAAATCTCTTTTTAGTCTGCTAATTAAAACCTCAGAATCCTCCGCAACATAAGTTTGGGCATCACCCTGAACTAATAAAATATAGCCTTTCTTATACATTGCATCAAGCGTTGGATAAACAGATGAACGGCTGATATTTAAATTTTTGGCAATTTGATAGCCTGTAAGGCCAGAGTTCTTTATTAAATCTAAATAGATTTCTGATTCGAGCTTTGTAAAACCAATCTTTTGTAAATTACTTAACATTTCATCCATGAATAAAACCTCCAAAAAAATAAAACGAGTATAAACAATATTAAATTTATACTCGTTGTACAACCTGTACTACTATATTAAGTTTATCACAAAAAAATTTTTTTGTAAATATTTTAAACAAAATTAAATGGATTATTTAATTTTTTAATCTCACCTAAAGCCTTCATAATCACCTTTCGCGATTTATGGCATAAATAAAATGCTAAAATACCAGCCCAATAGCCAAATCCGAAGTATGGCTTATCGTGAGTAAAGCAAATTACCACAATCATTAAAGCAATGGAAGCTAAGGCAATTATGCTTGCGATTACAATCCTTATAATACTTGTTTTTTTAATATATTCTTTATCATTACTAAGTTGTCTTTGCTTCATTTCCCTACGAATGGTCTTTTCATCAATGACAATCTTATCATTATTCTTTGCCATATTAACACTCCTATCAAAGTAATTTTAGCATAATATATTTTTTTTAGCAATACCAATTTTATTGACACCCTAACTATAAAACCTTAATAAATAATATTCAATAATAGTAATATTCTTTAAAATAAATACTTACACAAACATTGTATAAATTCTAATTAGAAATCTTTTTCTTAAGCTCATATAAATAATTTAAAGCCTGAATCGGAGAAAGACTATCCACATCAAGTGAACTTATTTCCTTAATAATTGGATTGATTTCTTCCTCTTTCTTTTCCTCATAATCATCAAAATTAAATAAATCAAGCTCGACAGTTTGCTTATTATTAGCCTGCAAATGCTCTAAAATTTGCTTACTACGCTCAATTAAAGCTCTTGGCAAATGCGCAAGCTGAGCAACATTAATTCCATATGATTTGTCGGTTGGTCCATCTAAAACCTTATGAAGGAAAACAACTCCCTTATTTTCTTCCTTTGCGGTTACATGGACATTTTTTAAACGCTTTAAGGTATTTTCTAATTGAATTAATTCATGATAATGCGTTGAAAAGAGGGTCGTGCAGCCAATCTTTTCATGAACATATTCAATAATAGCTTGAGCCAAGGCCATACCATCATAGGTAGCGGTACCACGTCCAATTTCATCAAATAAAATCAAGCTATTTTTCGTCGCATTGCTAATAGCATTATTCGCCTCAAGCATCTCAACCATAAAGGTCGATTGACCACTTACTAAGTCATCGGATGCGCCAATTCTTGTAAATATTTGATCAAAAATCGGCATCAAAGCGTAATCAGCTGGGACAAACATTCCGATTTGGGTCATAATCGCTATCACGGCAAGCATACGCATATAGGTCGATTTACCGCTCATATTAGGGCCGGTAATAAGCAATGTATTATACTTATTAACAACGACATCATTCGCCACAAAGGTTTTATCCATTACCTTTTCAATGACAGGATGACGCCCATTAACAATATTTATGTCTCTTCCATCAGTGATAATTGGCCGTACATAGCCATTTTTTTCCGATACATCAGCTAACGAACAATAGACATCAATCTGACTAATGATTTTAGCTAAAGCCTGAAGGTCAGAAATTTTTTCCGAAACAAAATCACGCAAAGACAAAAAGATTTCATATTCAAGCTTAATGATTTTATCATCTGCACCTAAAATTAAAGCCTCTTGTTCCTTTAGCTCCTTCGTCACAAATCTTTCGGCGTTAGCTAAGGTTTGCTTACGCTCATAAGATGAATCCTCCGGAAGCAAATCTAAGTTTCCTTTCGAAATTTCAATATAATAACCAAAAACACGGTTGTAGCCAATCTTTAAATTTTTGATTCCCGTTCTTTCTTTTTCCTTTTGTTCGAGGTCAATGATCCAATTCTTTCCATTGTGTTTAGCAATCCTAATATTATCAAGCTCTTCATTAAATCCATCCTTGATAATACCTCCCTCCTTAATTGTTAAAGGTGGATTATCAACAACGGCCTTCATTAATAAATCATATAAATCTCGAAGTGGATTAATCTTTTGCCCTAATTCTTGGGCAACATTGGAGCTTAAGCTTAATACTAATTCCTTAAGCTTAGGGATATTTTCTAAGGAATGACGAAGCTGAACTAAATCCTTAGCATTAGCATTACCATAAGAAATTCGCCCAACAATTCTTTCAAGGTCATAGACATTTTTAAGGTTTTCCTTAATATCCTCCTTGATCAAATAATTCTTCATAATGTCTTCAATTATATCTTGGCGATCAACAATATCCTTTTTATTCAAAAGAGGTCTTTCAAGCCACTTATGAAGCTCACGCGATCCCATAGCGGTATTACAATGATCGATAAGCCATAATAAAGAACCCATTTTTTGGTTGTTTCTTAGGGTTGTAAAAATCTCCAGGTTTCTTTTCGAATGAACATCAATTCTAAGAAACTGTGATGATTGATAAATTGCTAGCTTTTGTAAATGCATCAATTCTCGTTTTTGCGTTTTCAAAATATAATTCAAAAGCATTCCAAAGGTTTCAATCATTTCCTTATTATCAATATCAGAAACCAAGCCTTCGAGATAACTAGGAATTTTTGATTCATCACAGAAAGAAACCAAGATATAATAATTTTTTTGTAATCTTTCAATCGTCTTTTTATCAAAGCTCGAGGAAACAATAATTTCTTTCGTTTTTAATGAATTTAATTCACTAACCAAATAATCCAAATCATAAGGAATTGTGGTAATATAATTTTCACCCGTTGAAAAATCGGAATATGCCAAAATGAAAAATCCTCTTGCCTCTTTGACAGCCACTAAATAATTATTTTCATTTTCCTTGATACTACCATCCTCAATAATTGTTCCAGGCGTAATCAGCTTAACGACATCTCTTTTAACAATACCCTTAGCCTCTTTTGGATCCTCAACCTGCTCAACAATGGCAATTTTATAGCCCTTTTCAATCAATCTCTCAATATATAGGGTTGCGGCATGGTGAGGAATACCACACATCGGAACACGCTCTTTAGCTCCGGCATCCTTTCCCGTCAAAGCGATTTCTAGCTCCTTTGATGCCACTATTGCATCATTAAAAAACATTTCATAAAAATCACCAAGACGAAAAAAAACAATTGTATCTAAATAATCCTTTTTAATATCCAAATATTGTTGCATCATCGGAGTATATTGTTCTCGATCTATATCCTTATAATCCATAAAAACGCTCCTTTTATACAAATAAGAGGCGCTATTTCTAGCGCCACATTATATTTATTTTTTACCTGATAAGGTATCACGGATATCGCGGAAGAAGTTATAAATATCTCTTAAAATTCCATCCTTGACAATTCCTTCATGACATAAGAAGTAAACAACTAATAAGAAGATTAAAATAACAATCAAGATAACTGCTAAAGCAATAACGACTTTTACAAGAGGTGACTTGTGTCCAGAACCCATTGTATTTTCCTTTTTAGCCTTTTCAGCATCACGAAGACGCTTAGCTGCTTCTTTTTCTCTTCTTTCTTGTTCAAGAGTAAATTCAAGCTCTTCCTTAGACATGAACTTCTTTGCTCTTTCTCTTTCCTTAGCCTTACGTTTATTTTCTTTTTCTTGTTCTTTCTTGCTTGGTAAATAAGAATCCTGAACAATTGGAGCACCCTTAACACCTGGCATTACACCACCGTTTGCTTCAGCCATCTTTCTTAATTCATCAAGACCACGAGCTTGGTTGATTTTTTCTTCCTTAACCTCGTTTTGAACAATTGTAAATAAATCGCCACCAGCACTTTCCTTAGTACTTTTATTATCTGCTTTCTTTTCACCAGAAGAACTAGCTTGATTTTGATTCTTTTCAAGCATCTTCATTTGGAAGGCTAATAAGCTTTCAAGCTTACGGTTAAATTCATTTAATTCGCTCTTGAAGCCATTCATTTGCGCTTGATTAGAAGATGGAGATTCATCAAACATATTTGTGTTAGGAGCAGCCGTAACACTTGGCTCTTCATAATTTGTATTTTCAAATTGGAATACAGCGTCTGGTCCATTGCTTGGAGTATCCATAAAGATATCGAGGTCAGCGGCATCAATGCCATCAAGTGGATCAGCACCCTCATTAACAGTTTGATCAGATGATGAATCTGCTGCAGGAGTATCGTCCATCATACTACCAGTATCCATATCCATACCCATTTCAATGCCCATATCGACATCATCAAAAGGCATATCCATCATTCCACCATCATCATAAATTGGTTCATCATTTACGATAGCGTCAGGAACAATAACATCTGGATCCTTTGTCTTTGTTTCCTCAACCTCAGGGGCAAATAAATCAGCAATATCAATCTTACTGTAATCAACCTCTTCCATTGCATCTGGCTGAGCCTCTTGAGTCTCCTCAACCTCTTCTTCCTCTTGAAGAACTGGTTCAGTAATTGTTGCTTTTTCAGCGCCTGGTACCTCAGGAACACTCATAAATTTAATGATATATTCAATGATGTCACCCTTCTTCAATTCAATTGAAGCCTTGATATCATTATCCTTAGCCAATCTTTGAAGTCCTACTACTGACATCTTTTTGATCTTTTCTTCTAATTCATCATTCATTTTACCAGCTTGCTTAAGCTCGTCAATAATGATATCCATAAGCTCATTTTTCTTGATACGACGAGGAACATCAATTCCATATTTTGTACCAATCTCTCTTAGCTCAACAAGAGTAGAGCTTTGCAATAAATTTTCACGGAAATCATCATATTTTAAACCGTCAATAGCACCTGGTTCATCATAGAAGATACAATCCATTGTACGATTATATTCCTTCAAATCCTCATTATTATCTGATTGAATTTTGAAGTTGATACTCTTTTGGTAAAGTGTGAAAAGAGTAATGTCATCAATTGATAAATCGTCATGACGACAAACAATGGCTAACCAAAGCTCCTCCTTGAATAAATCTGTTAAAGTAGGATTATTGAAGTATGCTAATAAATTTTCATATTGGTATTCACTGAATTTGTTATACCAATTCATACGATAGTTCATCTCATCAGTTAAAGTACCAGCTACCTTTTTATCCTTAAGCTGAGTATCAATGATTCCCTTTAATACATCCATACGAACTTGTCTTGGAATCATCTTCTTTTGTTTGATAAAAAAGTCACGAACTTCTGTTGAAGGTAAACTCTTAAGATTTGTGATCAACTCACCGACACGCATTTTTCTGTTGTTAATAGTAATGTCTGATTTTCTAGTAAGTACTTTCACATTCTCCACCTCACTATGTAAATGTTTTCTTTTGTTCATTACTATTATATACTATAATAATTTATTTTACAAGTATTTTATACACAACTTTTTGAATTTATACTGAAAACGGCACCATTAAAGGAAAATCACCTCTATTTTGACAAATAGCGAAAAGGGCCAAAAATTGAAATATACCGTATCAAATAGATTTCCCGTTTTTTATTAATTTTCTTGACATATATATCAAAAAATGGCTCAACTAAGCCATTTATTTATTTTTATACCTATTAAAAAAGTGGCAACAAATGCCACTTATTGGTCACTCATTAAGGAAATTTTCATTGATTTGATTCTCAAAATCTTCCTCATCATCCACTATTTCATCCGATTGAAAAACTGTAACCTGCATTTTAGTTTCGCCAATTATTTCCGCTAATATTTCTAATGAAATGTCGATATGAATTACATTATCCTCAATAAATGCATTGGTACAGGTTGGATGTTCGACTATCCGAGCCATGATATCATCGCTATCCTCAATGTAGTCATTTACAATCTGCTTGGTCTTGATTTTCTCTTGATAGGTTATCCTTTTTCTCGTAACATCAGTCTTCGAATTATTTTGTAATGAATACCAAATATTAACCTCAAATGAACCATCAATAGTTACATACTGATCATCCTTGGTAGCTTCAAATTCATGATTAATTATCCAACATCCCAAGATACTATATACGGTATTTTCAGGTTTAATAGTTTCTTTAAGTCTAATCTTTTTTTTACCTTTAGCTACGACAGCCTTTGTTACAATTTCGCGTATTTGATTCACAATATCCCTCCCTATGTTTAATATATTCTAGTTTAAGATATCGTGCCACAAAATACGATAGTCCTATAATTCCATTTCTATTATATTCTTGACCTCATTCAAAAATGACTCAATTTCATTGACAAGTTCAAAATATTCCTCCATAAAAGGAAAGCTTAAAATCTCATTATATAAAGCTTGATATTCTCTTTCCAAATCATTATCCTTATATAAAAGCATTTTCTTTTGAAGGGCTAAGAGCTTATGGTATTTCTCACGTATATTTATATTATTATTTATTATATTAGATAATTCTTTATATCTAATAACAAAGCTTTGATTTTTAACAGCCTCTAAAAATTCTTTATTCTCCATCATATTCACCTAACAAAAACCAAGTTTTAGCTTCAGTGATTTTGACATTGACAATTTGCCCAATTAAGGATTTATCTCCCTTGAAATTAACGAGCTTATTATGTTCAGAATATCCAGCTAAAATTGATGGGTCGTTTTTCGATTCACCATCAACTAAAACCTTAACAGTTTTTCCTAAGAATCTTTGGTTTCCTTTAAGATAGCCATCATTAATATGCTTATTAAGCTCTAATAATCTTTCATGCTTTTCCTCTTCGGTCATTGGGTTTTCGTAAGTGGCAGCGGGTGTTCCTTCGCGAGGTGAATAGATGAACGTAAAGGCACCCTCATATTGGACACGATCAACTAAATCTAAGGTGTCTAAAAATTGTTCATTTGTTTCCCCTGGGAAAGCCACAATAATATCGGTTGTAATCGAAATACCTGGGATATTTTTCTTTAATTTATCAATTAAAACTAAATATTCCTCTTTTGTATATTTTCGATTCATTCGATGCAAAACCTCATTATTTCCGGATTGAACAGGAAGATGAATAGCCGGCATAACGGATTTGCAATTTGCCATTGCCATAATTGTTTTATCATCTAAATCACGAGGATGGCTCGTTGTAAAGCGAATTCTCTTTATTCCTGTTTGATCTAAATCAGTTAATAAATCACCAAATGTGTAATTCACTTCTTTGAAGTCTTTACCATAGGCATTAACATTTTGTCCAAGTAAGGTTATCTCATAAAATCCATCCCGAACTAATCCTTGAACCTCTTCAATAATATCTAATGGAAGACGCGATCTTTCTCTTCCTCTTGTATATGGGACAATACAATAGGTACAGAATTCATCACAGCCATACATAATATTAACCCAAGCCTTACGGTTATTAACCCGAACATGCGGAAGATTTTCGATAATTGCCCCTTCATTTGAGAATACTTGAAGAACTCTTTCCTTATTCATATAGGCTTCATAAATATATTCAGGAAGACGATAAATATTATGGGTTCCAAAAACAATATCGACATAAGGAAATTTTTCTAAAATATGATTAAAAACCTTTTCCTCTTGGGGCATACAGCCACAAACCCCAAGCAAGAGATCAGGATTCGTATTTTTGTATTGCTTTAATCTTCCAAGCTCACCCCAAATACGTTGCTCGGCATTTTCGCGAATGGCGCAGGTATTGATAATAACAATATCCGCATCCTTGGCTTCCTCGACAGGTGTAAAGCCCATCTTTTCAAGAATACCAGCCATTATTTCACTATCAGCTTCATTACCCTGACATCCATAGGTTTGAAGACAATATTTTTTATCCTGGCCCAATCCAGCATATTTACTATCTAAAGAAAACTTTATATATTCAGTATTATTAGATACTCTTTTTCTTGCCTGTTTTAAATTAGGTTTAATAAATTTTTCATAATCTATTTTCATTTTTATCACCAATGAAAGTATACAATAAAATGTTGCTAAACGCAAATAAAAGATTAAAAACATTTATATTGAAAAAAAATATTTAATAGAGTAAAATTATATATGGTATCGGAAAGTAGCTTAGCTTGGTAGAGCGCTAGCTTCGGGAGTTAGAGGTCGAGGGTTCAAATCCCTTCTTTCCGACCATTTATAAATCATAAGTTCTGGACACTTCAGAACTTTTTTTGTTAGATTAAAATCCTAATTTATCTGTAATGTCGGTAATAATATTATCAGATGCCATTTCTCTTAGCAGCATTATCATTTTTTTAGCAATGGACAATGATGAATCTTTTTTTGAATATTTGTTGATAATATCCAAAAGAATAGTAGTTGGAATTTTATAAGCATAATAAATATCAAATATTGATAAACAACAAATTAAAACCAGATAATCTACGTTAAATATAGCATTATAAAACTGTTCAAGAAATGTAAAGAATGTTGCTCAATCAAATTAGAAAATATTGCTCACTTATATTGACAAAACCTGCTTAGTCTGTTATAATAATAAAAAAAATCGGAGGTAATGTATGAGCGTATTAACCGATAAAAAAGATTATCGAAGAAGGGTTATCGATAAATCCATAGAAACATATTTAAAAGTAAGCGGTGCAATCTGCATTGAAGGACCAAAATGGTGCGGCAAGACATGGACATCCGCCTACCATTCCAATAGTGAATTTTTGATTGGTGACCCTTCCAACAATTTTTCAAACAGACAGCTTGCAGAATTAAATCCCTCATTCGTGTTGCAAGGGGATACCCCCAGAATGATCGATGAGTGGCAAGAGGTGCCATCTATATGGGATGCCACAAGAGCCGAGGTCGATAAGAGACACAAAAAAGGACAAATTATACTAACCGGTTCATCCACACCAAAGACAAAAGGAATTATGCATAGCGGAGCTGGTAGAATTGTAAGACTTCGAATGAACACGATGTCTTTATTTGAATCTGGAGATTCTTCAGGAAAAATCAGTCTTTCCGAGCTATGCAAGGGCAATCTCCCAATGCAAATGTTAGAAGAGGTATCTCTTGAAAAATTAGCGGAGTACATTGTCCGTGGAGGTTGGCCCGAGAATATTACGGTTGATGCAAAGGTGGCGCATTTAATGCCAAGAGCATATATGGACACCGTAGTTGGAGAAAGCTTGAACAGTCTTGATGACGGCGTGGAGTACAATCAACACAAGGTACAACTCCTTCTTCGTTCTTTGGCAAGAAATGAATCTACCACGGTTTCGGATTCTTCGTTATTAAAAGATATTATCGAGCAAGATAACGAATCCATGAGCCGAAATACAATTGCAAAATATCTTGAAGCTTTGGATCGCCTGTTCTTGTTTAACAATCAGCCCCCGTTTTCTCCCAATCTGCGCTCATCTCTTCGTGTAAAGCAATCAGAAAAGAGGCACTTTTCCGATCCTGCAATGGCGTGCGCTTTATTAAACATTACTCCTGAAAAACTCCTTGGTGACTTAAATACGTACGGCTTTTTATTTGAGGCATTGGTCGAACGCGATCTTTCTATTTACGCCGCCGCTTTTGGCGCAAGGCTGTACCATTATCAAGATTATAAAAACAACGAAATCGATGCCGTTATAGAACTTGAAAATGGTGATTGGTGTGCATTCGAAATCAAACTCGGCGCTAAGAAGATAGATGAGGGCGCGGAAAATTTAATAAAAGTGTGCAATGATATAGAAGCAAACGGTGGGAAAGCACCAATCATTAAGTGCGTAATATGCGGACTATCGAATGCTGCATACATTCGCCCCGACGGCGTATTTGTTGTACCGATAACAGCTCTCAAGGATTAAAGATTTTCTTGTTAAGAAAAATAAATGCACCATTTCCGTTTTCAGTAGTTCAATATATCAACGAGCGGGTTATTACACATTTATAAATCATAAGTTCTGGACACTTCAGAACTTTTTTTATTTATCATCATATGTAAAATCAGACAAATGTATAACAAAGAAAAACAATATTACAACACGTGAAGTTTTAACAAATACGTAAATTCTCTAGAAAAAAATAATGAAGCTTTCGCTCCATTATTCGGCTTTAACAATTAATTTTATTGCTGTTCTTTCTTCTCCATCAATCAAAATATCCTGAAATGCCGGAATACAAAACAAATCCTTTCCCGTTGGCGCAACATAGCCTCGAGCAATAGCAATTGCCTTGATGGCTTGATTAAGGGCTCCTGCTCCAATGGCTTGAATTTCCACAAGAGTTCTGTCACGAAAAGCATTGGCAAGAGCACCAGCCACCGAGTTTGGTTTTGATTTTGATGAAACTTTTAATATTTCCATATATTTTTCCTCCTATAATTCATTACTACATTATATTAGAAAAATATTAGAATAGAACTAAAAATGGATTCTTGTAATCGTATTTTTTGTGCCATTTAAGTCAAGAACAACAGCATTAAACTGAGCATCACCTGTAGCGGTTTTATTTGGCTCAATGACGCCCTTTACAAATTTATTAATAACAATACTTGCATCAACGCCAATTACGCCATTTAGAGGGCCTGTCATCCCCACATCACTAATATATAAAGTTCCCTTAGGAAGGGTTCTCTCATCAGCTGTTTGAACATGAGTATGTGTTCCTAAAACGGCATCCACACGTCCATCTAAATATAATCCTAAGGCAATCTTTTCACTTGTCGCCTCCGCATGCATATCAACAATATAATAATCACTATTCACAGTTTCTAAAATTTTATCTACCATTTTAAAAGGACAGTCTAAAGAAATATTATTCATATATACACGTCCTAATAAATTAATTATAGTTATTTTCTTGCCATTGTAATTTATCGTTTGATATCCTTGCTTGGGATTATTAGGATAATTAGCCGGAATAACAATATTAGCATTATTATCTAACAATTCAAAAATATCCTTATTACCCCAGGTATGATTGCCCATTGTAATAACATTAATACCTGCTTCCATAAATTCTTTATATATTTTGGTGGTAATTCCTCGGCCATGAGCGGCATTTTCGCCATTAGCTATAACTAAGTTTATACCATATTCCTTTTTTATACGTCCAATATTATCATAAAGAATTTTGCGACCAACATCGCCAAAAACATCACCAATAAATAATATTTTCATAAAACCTCCTTCTAAAAAAAGGAGCATATAGCTCCTTATTTTGCAACATCAACTGCTCTAGTCTCACGAATAACAGTAACCTTAACCGTACCCGGATAGCTTAAGTTTTGTTCGATTTCCTCTTTGATTTTTCGAGCTACAGTGAATGTAGACAAATCATCAACCTCTTGCGGCTTAACCATAACCCGAATTTCACGACCAGCCTGAACAGCAAAGGATTTTTCAACACCCGGAACACTGTCACTAATCTTTTCTAATTGCTCAAGACGTTTAACGTAATTATCTAGTGATTCACTACGTGCTCCTGGTCGAGCCGCAGATAAAGCATCAGCAGCAGCAACTAGTACCGAAATAATGTATTCTGGCTCCTTATCACCATGGTGAGAAGCAATCGCATCAACAACCTCTTTTGGTTCACGGTAACGATTGGCAATATCAACACCAATTTCAACATGGCTTCCTTCAACTTCATGGTCGACTGCTTTTCCAATATCATGCAATAAACCAGCACGACGAGCTAGGGTTTCATTTTCTCCAAGCTCAGCTGCAAGCTTTCCAGCTAAATATGCCGTTTCAATTGAGTGCTTTAATACATTTTGACCATAACTAGTACGGTAATTTAAGCGTCCTAATAATTTGATTAGATCAGGGTGAACACGACCAATATTAGCTGTAAAAACAGCTTCCTCTCCACATTCACGAATATATGTTTCGACCTCAGCGCGTGCTCTGTCAACAACCTCTTCAATTCTTGATGGATGAATTCTTCCATCAGAAACTAAAGATTGTAAGGCTTTACTAGCAATTTCTCTTCTAATTGGATCAAATCCACTTAATACTACTGCATCTGGAGTATCATCAACAATTAAATCAACACCAGTTAAGGATTCAATTGTTCGAATATTTCTACCCTCACGACCGATGATACGACCCTTCATCTCATCACTAGGCAAATCAACAACGGTAACGGTTTTTTCGCTCGTTGTCTCGCTTGCATATTTTTGAATAGCTAAGGCTAACATATTCTTAGCTCGATTGTGAATTTCTGATTTTGCTTTTTCTTCTTCATCCTTGATGTAGGTTGAGATTTCAACACTCATATCATCTCGAACCTTTGTCATAATAATGTTACGAGCTTCCTCGTAGGTTAAATTACTAATTTCAATTAATTTTGCTTCTTGAGCATTTACTAATTCTTCAGCTTTACTACCTAAAGCATCTAATTCTAATTTTCTATCGTCAAGTTTACTTTCCTTATGATCTAGCATTTCCTCGCGGCGATCGAGATTACTTGAACGGCGTTCAAGATTATCTTCACGTTGATTTAATTTATGCTCCAAATCAACAACAACTTGTTTACGATCCTTAATTTCCTTTTCAGCTTCATTCTTTAAGTTAGCAATTTCCTGTTTTCCCTCAGCAAGATAATCCTTTTTAAGCTTTTCGGCCTCTTTTTCACCATCACTGATTATTTGCTTGAGCATATTATTAGTTTTCTTTAAGCCATGCTCATATTGTATGACTCTAACAATATATCCTAAAATTACACTTAAAATTGTTAGCAAAACGAGAGTTAGTAAAAACTGCCACATAGGCATTTCTACCATATAAATTCCTCCATTTTCCTAAAAAATAATATAAACATTGAATTGATTGAGTAAATCAAAAAGTTTCACAAAACTATTATACATTATTAATGACAATTAGTCAATGAAACCATTTACAAAATTAATATAAAGAAATTGTCGATTTTAATAAAATTACGAATTATAAAAAAAGACTACTAGTGTAGTCTCTTCTCAATAAGCTTCAAATCTTCTCGATCTAAATATGAATAAAACTTATTTGGCGTTCTTTTTGCCTCATACATAGCAAAATCCACATATCTTAAAATATCCGATTCATCCATATCATTTTCAACTTTAATAATTCCAATCGAAGCACTTATATTCATATCTAAAAATGAAGTATTTTTGGCACATTCATTGATTTTTTTTGATAATTCGATTACTTCCTTTAACGACATATCCGTAGTCTGACAAATGAACTCATCACCAGCTAAGCGATAAAAAATGATTTTTTCATTAGCTAATTTCTTTATATTTTGGCCAAAATTATGAAGAACCTCATCACCTTTATCATGCCCATAAATGTCATTAACTAATTTAAATCTATTCAAATCAGCCATAATAATGTATTTATTTGAATTCTTAGGAATGGTACGTAAATGGACCATACAAGTATTTCGGTTAAATAAACCAGTTAATTTATCTTTGTATGATTTAACATATAATTCCTCAGAGATTTTACTTTCCTCTGTAACATCTAAAAATGTTCCAACAACAATATTTGATTCTTTAAAATATAAGATTTTAACTTCTAAAAAATAGGGATTATTATCAATCTTCAAAGGAAAAATTACACTAGCTTTTTCGCCTTCAAAAACTTTATTCAAATCTGAATGGAGGCTACTTAGAAAATTTTCTTCACCCCAAACCTCAATCTTCTCACATCTTTTGTTAATGTGATTAAACATTTCATTAAGATTTAGTTCATTTCCAACTTTCAAATCAAGAGGAAAAACGCCTTTGATTGGATGAAAATTAGCTTCAAATAATGTGTCTTCATTCAAATCAAGATAAAAATAAAAAGTATCATCATTATGTAAAATGAAGTCAATAAAAATATCAATATTATATTTTTCCTTTAACATTCGAAAATTATTGATCATGCTTAAACACCTACTTCAATTTATTTTATCATATTATTTTGAAAAATAAAAGCGCTTTACTTATAAATTTATTGCTTTTTGTATTTTTTCTTTATTTTACATTTCAAATTTGTTATAATATACGTGAACTTTATAATAGAAGGATGATTTATATGAAAAAACAAAAAAATAAAAATGGTTCAAAACGCCATTTAAATTATTTAATGATATTTATGATTATCTTAATATCTTTTCTTTTACTTTGTATTCCTATTTCATATTTAGTATGCTATCAAACTCATACTGATCATGCTAGCTTCGGTGAATCAAAGCAAATTAAACTAAAAATTTCGGAAAAGGTTGAAGATTTCGATCTTGATTTTCAATTCAAAAGCTACGTTGAAGCAAGCTACTCTACCGACAAAGATGAAGAGGATGATCATGACCACAAGCACGTTGAGGCTGGTAAAATTCGAGTAGGAATAACAGTTTCCAATTTCAAAATAAATGTTTCAAACTTAAAAATCAAATATGATCTAGGAAGTGATTGGGCCGCTGTCAGCGCCACTAGTGCCGACCACAAGATAAACAATGGTAAAAAGATCTTAAGTGCATCTGATCCAAAATATACATCAACCCACATTATTACCTGCAATACGGTCTTTCCTTTAAAATCAGTACCATTAGTAAGTGTCAAGAATCCAACAATTTATGTCCGTGTATCTTATGAAGTCGATTCAAAAATTCCAGGACAAACTACCGAAAATCGAACTGTATATTTAAAAATCAAGCCAAAGACATACCTTCAAAGCATTAAGGATTACGAAGCTTCGACAACTACTACAACAACTAAACCAACAACTACGACTGCTACTACGACTACTATAACAACTACGACAAATAAAGAAGATTAACAAAAAACCTCGGTTTATGAACTGAGGTTTTTTTTAAAAGCACATTACCATTTTTACAAGCGATGAAAAAGACAAATAATTCAATTACCCAATGGGCTATGCCCTTACCATCTCTTCTTTGACGAGAATGTTAATATTAATTAAATGTTAGAAATATTAATAACATTTTATCCAAAAGACTATAAAAAAGGCTATCAAAACGATAGCTTTTTTTAATTAGATATGAAGAATTTCTTTAATTTTAGCTTCGATTTCTAAATAAATTCCCTGGTTATTATTTAAATATTCCTTAACATTTTCTCTTCCTTGACCGATTTTTTCGCCATTGTAGCTAAACCAGGAACCAGACTTAACAATAACATTGTTTTCAACCGCAAAATCAATAAGCTCGCCACATTTAGAAATACCGGAACCATAAATAACATCAACATTCGCAACCTTAAATGGTGGAGCAACTTTATTTTTAACAACCTTTATTGCAACCTTGTTTCCAACAATTTCGGTTCCATTCTTAATAGCCTCGCCCTTTCTTACCTCAAGACGAATTGATGAATAAAACTTAAGAGCCTTTCCACCCGTTGTTGTTTCAGGATTTCCATAGGCAATTCCCACCTTTTCACGAATTTGGTTGATGAAAATGGCAATACAATTAGTCTTATTGATAATACCTGATAATTTTCGCATTGCTTGTGACATTAGACGGGCTTGGGCTCCAACCTGAGCTTGTCCCATATCACCATCAATTTCAGCTTGTGGAACTAAAGCCGCAACCGAGTCAATAACAACAATCTCAACAGCTCCACTTCTAATCAAGGCCTCAGTAATCTCTAGAGCTTGTTCACCAGTATCAGGCTGTGATAAAATCAAATTATCAATATCTACTCCTAAATTTTTAGCATAATTCGGATCTAGGGCATGCTCGGCATCAATAAAAGCGGCATATCCTCCCGCCTTTTGAACCTCCGCAATGGCGTGAAGGGCAAGGGTTGTTTTACCTGAGCTCTCATGTCCATAAATTTCAATAATTCTTCCTCTAGGATAACCACCAATTCCTAAAGCTGAATTCAATGCTAATGATCCGGTCGAAACAAAATCTATTTTGTGATCTGCTTCATCACCTAGCTTCATAATTGAGCCTTTACCAAATTGCTTTTCAATCGCCTTAAAGGCTTCGCTCAATGCTTGTTCTCTCTTATCCATTTTTTGTACCTCCTATCCTTATAATAAGGAAAAAAACACTATTTTACTAAATACTTTCGAAAATTATTTTACGATTCTTGATAATATAATCAATTCCTGACACAATTGTCAATATCAATGCTACATACATAATAATGCTTCCAATACTGTAAACCGGATTAGCAAAATCAAAAACATGATAATTTTGATATTCTAAATCAATTGAAGAAATATTATGGAAGAATAAAACAATAATACCAACCATTGTCGTTGCAGTTTTATATTTTCCAAGCTTTGAAGCCGCAATAACCTTGCCTCTTTCAACCGCAACTAATCTGACACCTGTCACAATGAATTCGCGTGATAGAATAATAATTGGAATAAACATTGGCAACACACCCTGCATTGATAAAATAAGCATTGCGGCCATAACTAAAAGCTTATCCGCAAGCGGGTCCGCAAATTTACCAAAGGTTGTGACAAGATTATATTTTCTGGCAATAAAGCCATCTAAGAAATCCGTTAAGGACGCCACAATAAAAATTAAAACCATAATAAAATTACCAATCGTTACATTGCCAAAAAGATAATTTGTATTTAAAAAATCAATATAAGCGATAATAACCATTACAGGAATTAATACAATACGCATAAGCGTTAATTTATTAGGTAATGTCATAAATAATTCGACCTCCGAGGTTTATTATATCATATATATTATTATATTAAAACCGATTCATTAATAAAAAGTTTAAAAGTTAGATCAAAGAATTTACTAGCCAAGCGACAAAGCTTCATTCGGACTAAAAAGATTTCAAAATAATCCATAACCGCACAAATTGAAGTATCAATTTTTAAAATCAAAGAAAATGTCTTATTCTCTTTATTGAGTTCAACCCGCGATTCCACAACCGCATAATTAACGCGATCATGAATATCAAAGCTCGACAAATCAATATTTCGAACGCGTGATCTTCTAACATCAGTTTTATCAGCCAAAATTAAGGCGGCGGTAATGGCATTTACCGGATATGCAGTATTTTCATCATGGTTTCCAATTGCCGTCACAACCTTCGCTACTGATTGGGCATCCATCCCCATTTTCGTAAGAATTTGAAAAGCCATCAAGGCTCCACTTTGCGCATGATCACTTCTATTCACCACATTACCAATATCATGCATATAGGCCGCAATTTTCGCAATCTCAATTTCTTCCTCATCATATCCAAGCTCACTTAAAATATAAGCCGCTGTATTGACGCATTTTCCAACATGGGCAAAGGAATGCTCAGTATAGCCTATAGCCTTAAGCGACAAATCAGCCTGTTTAATTAAAATATTTATTTCCTCATTTTTTAAAACACTTCCAAATGTAACCAACTTCTTCACCTCATTTTCATTATACTACAAAAAAAGTCTTTTTTTTTAGACTTTATTTTAAAAACCAAGAATAATTTTGATGCCACCACCAATCATTTCAAAAACAAATCCAACTATGCTATCAATCATTTCTTCTCCCATTTTAGCTAAATTTGTAGCTAAGCCTTTATTACACTCCTCGACATTTATAACCTCCCGCTCATCATCCTCTAAATCCGAAACTAACGGTTCCTTTGACCCCGTTTGACCTAAGGATACACCAACAAAAAAAATAATGATTATGATTAGACAATTTACGATTCTTCGATTCATAGATATCACCAGCTTGATTATACAAAAAAGTTTATCTTATTTTTGTCGATTATAGGAAGGACTTAAAGCAACATTGATAGCTTCAGCTAAAAGATGTCTTAAATCGTTAAGATAAACGTCAATTTCCTTAGGACACACAAACAAATTATAGTTCGTGCCTAAGGCTTCATGCAAAAGCATTCTTTTTTGATTATTATCTAATAAGCCAATATCACCCATTACCTTTTCTCGCATTTCCATACTTGGCAATGATATATCATCATAATCCTTTTCCTCCTTTGCTTTAACAACCAAAGGATTTCCCCCAATCATTTCCTGCTGAAAGCTCTTTAAAATAAACTCCAAAGAATCAGAGACAATGGAAACCACATCTAAAACAGTCGGTACCCCAATCGCAATAACCGGAATTCCTAAGGTTTCAAAAGACATTTCTGAACGATTATTTCCAATACCACTGCCGGGATTAATTCCGGCATCGGTAATTTGAATGCTTTTACAAAGATGATCCATTGATTTTGAAGCCAATGCATCAACAGCCAAAATAAAATCTGGTTTTGTTTCCTTAACAACTCCTAAAATAATATCCTTGGTTTCCATTCCGGTTTGCCCCATCACGCCAGGAGTTAAGGAGCTAACATTGCGGAAGCCTTCGCTTACAGGCTCTTCTAGCAAAAACAAATGTCTCGTAACTAAAATATTCTCTAAAACACTAGGGCCTAAAGCATCAGGTGTCACTAAGCTATTACCTAATCCTACTACTAAAGCCTTATGATTTAAAAATAAATTATTCTTCTTTAATATTTCCTTTAAACAATCAATGACGCAACCCTCTAATTCTTGTAATAAATCATGGTCATGACTTTCTAAGGCCCTCGTTTCAATCGTATAATATTCACCCTTCTTCTTATTATACATATCATTTAAAATGGAAACCTTTGTGATTTTTGTATGCGAATAAGGGTTTAAAATATCCGTCACAATGCCATCACTATCCTTGATTTCCTCCAAAATTAAGTCCGTTCTTGTGTCATATTTCGTTAAATCAATGCTCATTATTCGATTTCACCTCTTTACTAGTATTAATCTTTAAAAATTATTCATACTTTTTCTTGCTTTTTTCTTCATTATGATATAAAATATTAATGCATTGTTATGGAGGTGAATCAGATGGCAAACATTAAACAACAAGTAAAACGTATTAAAACTAATGAAAAAAGAAGACAAAGAAACGCTTCATTCAAATCTTCAATGAAGACAGCTATCAAAGCAGTTGAAGCAGCTGTAGAAGCTAACAATAAAGAAAAAGCCCTTGAAGCTTACGCATTCGCGTGCAAGAAATTAGATAAGGCTTTAGCTAAAGGTGTAGTACACGCTAACTTTGTTTCAAGAAACAAATCAAGACTAGCATGTAAGGTTAATGCTCTTTAGTCGAAAATCACGAGTCAACTCGTGTTTTTTTTTACAAAAAAAATGCTTCTACCGAAGTAGAAACATCTCAAGTCCTAAATTCTTATCAATGTTGCCCGATTTAATATCAAAATCAAGCTTCGATAAATTATCAATATTTTTCTTCAAGTCCTCCAAAGAAATTTTTTTGGCGGCTTTAATCATATAATAAGCCCGACCCGCCGAAACATTAAAATATTTTGCCACTTCTTCCTTGGTCGCATTTTTATTAACTAAAAGCTTGGTATTTAAGATTTCAATAAATTTTCGAATTAACACATTCATTATTCCAATCGGATCTTCATTATGAGCTGTGAGATTTTGATAAATCTCAAAGGCTCTTTTTTTATTTTTTTCTAAAAAAGCCGTTGACAATTCGTAAACATCATCCTCAATACTATTCGAAACCAATAAACAAACATCCTCTAAACAAATATTTTGATAATCCTTATATAAAACTAATTTATTTATTTCATTACAAAGTAAATTAATATCCGAAACTCGATTTAATAGTTCCTCTAAGGCATCCTTATCAATCGTCGTTTGATTCTTTTCTAGATACATAAGAGCGTACTCTTCTTTTGATTCAGCCTCCTTGATATCAATTATTCTTGTATAAAGATCTAAGGCCTTACAATATTTATTTTGCTTACTCCATTTTATATTCGACGCATTGATAATCAAAAAGCTTGTCTCTAGAGGCTTTTTTAAATAATTTATTAGATCATCATAGCCGTTATTTTCCTCTAAAAAAACTGGATTATTAGCTAAAATAATTTTTTTATCACCAAAAAAAGGAAAGGTATTTAAATCCTCTATCATCTCAAAAAAGGAATTTTCTTCCAAATCATAAACAGTAAAATTATCGTCATTGGCTTCTAAAGTATTTAATAGCTCATCAATCTTGTCTTTAACTAAAAAATCACAAGAGCCCATAACGGTTATTAGATTATCCATATATATCACCACCTTAAGTATACTACAAAGACAAAAAAAATAAAAGAGCGCACTAAAAAATGCGCCCATCTATATTTACACTAGGTTTCTCGAGGTACCTAGTGACCATAAATATTATATGTTTTATAAATTCAAACTATGCAAAAAAGCGAAAACAAAACGACCCATCTTGATTCGTAAAATGAAGCTTGGAGCCTACTTCTTGATAACGATTAACAACAATTTCATCTGGTAAATCATATTTATTACCTTCACCAACCGAAACAATAGCGTATTCTGGGCTTACGGCTCTTACAAACTCATTGCTTGAGGAGGTTTTAGACCCATGATGTCCAATTTTCAAATAATCAACCTTAATATTATAATCAATAATTTCCTTTTCCTTATCCTCCATATCTCCCATAAAGAGAAAACTTCTTTTTCCTATGGTAAAATACAGAACTAATGAAATGTTATTTAAATTATCATCATCACTACTAGGGCCTAAAACATTTATTTTGATGTTTCCAAGCTTAAAGGATGAGCCCTTGCTCAAATAATATATTTTAATTTCTTTTTGTTTCGCCACCTTAATTAAATCATTTAGTAAAGAGGATTTATCGTACCTTGATATAATCAAGTTTCCAACCGAAATCCTTTCGACTAATTCAATTGCGCCCCCAATATGATCATCATGACTATGAGTTATTACTAAATAATCGATATGCTTAACTCCTCTTTTTACCAAATAACTAGGACCTTCTCCAAAACAATCAATTACCATATTTCCTTGATTAAAGGGCAAGCTCACGAGTGTTGTATCACCTTGACCAACATCAAAAATCACAATCTCTCCATAAGGCTTGAGGATATATTTACAATTGAATAAAATGATAAATAATAAAAAAATAACAATCCGTTTAATATCTATTTTGCACAATAAGAAATACAATAATACATAATAAATCAATCCTTCAATTGGGTGGAAATTAGGTAAATTAATAATGACCCCATAATGATTAATAAAATCAATAATTACCTCAAAGGCCTTCACTAATAAATTGTATGGGCTATTTAACACGGGAAGAAAGGCCACCATAAACGTGATAGGCAAAAAGATATTCGAAAACAAAAGAATCAAAATAACATTCGCAAGTGGCGTTATTAAATTGATTTGATTAGATAAATTCACCACAATCGGTAAAGTTGTCAAAATCGAAATCAAGCTTGTTTTTAAGGTGCTTACTACATAATTTCCATCTGTTAAATCATTAGATAAAATAAAGGAAAAGGCCACAATAAAAGACAATTCAAAGCCGATATTAAAAAAATAATATGGATTTATAAGCAATAATAAGATATAGATAAAGCTCAAAATATCTAATGAATCATAAGGTAAATCAAGCTTTTCGACTATTCTTTTGAACAAAACTAATAAAACAGCCCTCATCACACTCGGTGAAAAGCCAGTGATAAGCATCATCATTCCCAAAAAAAGAAAAATAAACAAATCCTTATATTTAAACCATCCTAATAGTTTGTTTAATAAAAGAACCAATAATGCAATATGAAGACCGGATATTGCGAAAAGATGAGATACACCAACCCGACTCAAAGCTTCACTAAAATCCTCATCTAAATAATTCTTATCGCCTAAAATCAAAGCTGAAAGGTAGCCATAATTATCAAAATGACTTTTAAAATATTGATTGATATTATACCGAATAATATTAATATTAAAGCTACCTCCAATCACCTCAACCCGATAAGGGTAAATATAAAAAAAGATATTTTCCCTTTTTAAATAGCTTTTATAATCAAAGGCAAAGGAATCCTTTGATTGATAAGGTGATCTTAGCTTTCCATAAACGATTATTTTATCACCTGGCCTAACATCATAATCTCCTCTTACTAATAAATATTCATTATTGATTTTTAAATATATTTTATCATCTAAAACCTCATTCACAATTCCAACATATTTTCCACTATCATCTAATGATGAAATTCTGATTTCTCTTAATCCATAATTGATAGAAATAATAAATAAAGAAAGGCCTGAAATAATCAAAATAATTTTTTCACGCCTTAATAAATAAATTAACGGAATAAACAATAATCCAAAATACCAGTTACTAAAGCAAAGCAAAAAAACCGTTAAAGACATTGCGATATAATGGATTTTCCCAACCAATAAATCAGACTGTAATATAGTCTTTAATTTTTTCAAAGCTTGATTCACCAATTCCACTAACATTCATGATATCCTCAATTTTCTTAAAAACCCCAATATTAGTTCGATAATTAATTATAGCCTCTGCAGTCACGGCACCAATTCCCGGTAAAGAATCTAATTCATCCTTCGTAGCTGTATTGATATTAATCAAATTATCACTAATAGAGCTTATCTCATCACCTAAAAAAGGAATGTATATTGATTCCTCATCACTTAGCTTTTTTGATAGATTGATACTTTTCGTATCACAATCAGATGTTAACCCACCAGCAATCTCAATTAATTGGAAAAGCCGTGTTCCGGCGGTAACGCGATAAACGCTTGGATTTTTGATAGCTCCCTTGATATCAACATAGATATAAGATACTGTGTAGCTATTATCAACCACCTCATCATCAGCCTTTGACTGGTTAAAGTCAATCAAAAAACCACCAAAAATAAACGCAATTACTACAAATCCAAAAACTACAAATTTCCAATATTTTTTCATAATAAAAAAACCTCCTTCATCCTATATATTAGATGAGGAGTATCGATTTTACTTATAACAAATGAAAAAAGTTTTTAAATTATCAAAGCCGGTTTCCTTAATAACGCGAAAACCTAAACTCTCTAAATAATCAAGATAAACCTGATCATCATAAGTTTTTTGATAATGATTCTCAATAAAGACCTTACCCTGCTTATTTTTAATAGCTAAATGATGGACAACACTATTTTCCTCTTTTCCAGCTTCAATTTCCCAATGATAGGAAAAATCATCATAATCATCATCCTCATTATAACCAATTAATTCCTTAAAATAATTAACAGTGCTAATATCAAAAATGAAGATTCCGCCCGGAATTAAGGAGTCATAAATATTCCTTAAGGCCTTTTTATAATCAATAATATAATTAATTACATCGAGAAAGCTAATCACCGCTCCAAAGGAATTTTTGGGAAGCTCATCACATAAATCATTTTCGTAAAGAGGAAAATAAACATTCTCCATATCCATTTTATGACGCAAAATCATAAGCATATCATTGCTTATATCCAAACCAGATATTTGATATCCCATCTTCTTTAAGGCCATTGTAATAATGCCGGTCCCACAGCCAGCATCTAAAATATATTTATCCTTAGGAATATATTTTAAGACTAAATCAAGAAAGATATCATAATCAATATCCGCCATCATTTGGTCATAATAATAGGCAAACATATCATAAATCATCTTATTCTCCTAAAAGCTCAGAAACATCAACACGCTTAACATCAAGATAAAGCTTTTCTAATCCATAATGCTCGCGTTCTTCCTTAGTAAAAACATTAACAATAATATCCTTACAATCGATTAAAACCCAGGCCTCATCCTTACCCTCAACGCCGCGGATATCAAAGCCATTCTTTTCACATTCTTCCTTAACATTTTGAATAAGAGCACTGCTTTGGCGGCTATTTGTTGAGGTCGCAATAACCATATAATCAAATAAAGGCGAAATTCCCTTCATATCTAAAACCTTAATATCATTAGCCTTAACATCATCTAAGGCCTTCACAACGACATTTAATAATTCCATAAATTAGTCTTCCTTTCCTCGATATTGTTCACAAATATCAAATTGTTCTGATAAAGGCTTAACACCTTTCTTTTCTAAAAATTTTAGTGTATATTCCAAACACATAAAAATAGCTTTATTGAACGATTTTTCCAAAATTCCACGAACCTCAACGCACGAAGGATAGGTTCTGTTTTCTTCACAATAATCTGAAATTAGAATGATTTCCTCAAGTCTTGACATATTCATTGCCCCATAAACATGATGAACAATCGCTCTATATATTTCCTCATCATCAATGTGAAATTCCTTTTTTAAAGCGGCCCCACTTGCATAGGCATGATAAATAGCTGTATTATTTTTATACTTTTCAATAATATAAGGATCATCAATAACCCTACACATTTCTTCTACTGATTCCTTTTTATAATAATCATGAAGGAGCGCTGCGATTTGCGCCTTTCTTACATCGACATTGTATTTTATAGCCAATTTGGTGGCTAGATTATAGACACCAATAATATGCTTATAACGATTGTCATTTTCCCCATATTTTTCAATCAATTTCTCTTTTATCTCTAGTATTTCCATTAGATAATCGCCTCTCTTAGATAGACGCCAATTCCCTTCATTGTCTCAATTGAGATATTGACGCGACCCTTAACAGTTATAAAGCCCAACCCCGAAATAACGATATCATATTTTTTGTCATCCTTAAGATTAAAGGTTGACTTAACAAACGAATTGTAATCAACATTTTTAAAGCAAGGCTTAAGGAGAACATTATATTGTGTCTCTAATATATGGTCCTTATTATCCATTTTGGTTCGATGTAAATAAAGCTCATTCGAAAAATGGAAAACAAAATTTGTTTTCTCACCACTTAAGAAATCAAAAATGGCAAGTCCACCCAAAAAGATCGTTTGCCCAGAATTTAGCTGAAAAACTGTTGGCTTTATTTCCTTCTTCGGCATAATCGTTTTTAAATCTAAAACATCAACATAATTAACCATTTGTGATTCATTAATCAAACCCGGAGTATCGATAATAAAATGATCCTCATAAGGAATATTAATGAAATCTAAGGTCGTTCCTGGAATCATCGAGGTTGTGATGATATCACGCTTACAATCTGTATATTTTTTGATAATCGTATTGATTAGGGTCGATTTCCCAACATTACTACAGCCGACAACATAGCAATCCCGATTTTTCTTATATTTATCAATTGAATCCATTAGAGCATCAATATTTTTGCCACTTTTAGCCGAAACTAATAGGCAATCCAAAACCTTAAATCCTTCCAAATTAGCCATATGACGCATCCAACGAATAATTTTATCCTCCTTGACACTTTGCGGCAAAATATCCGCTTTATTGCCAACTAAAATTATATCATTTTGTCCAGTGTGTCTTTTCATCGATGAAATAAAGGTTCCCGAAAAATCAAAAACGTCGACTAAGCTTACAACCAAGGAATCCGTTTTAGCGATTTTTTGAATAACCTTTAAATAAAGGTCGGGGTCCTTCGTTTCATTTTCAATTTTTGAATAATTTTTTAAGCGAAAGCAACGCTCACAATAAATATCCTTATCTTGGCTTAAAACACTTTCCTTAACATATCCATGTTTGTTTTTATCAACAGTTTGAATTAAGGAACCACAGCCAATACATCTTAAATCACTCATAATCCTTTAACACTCCATCAGGATCCTTCTTTTTAATCCTTTTAACAATTTTTCTTTCAAAGCGCCGATTAAAACGTGTTGAAAAAAACTCACTTTCACGATCTATAGCCTCAATTAAGATCGTTTTAAAGCCCATTCGATTTCCTCCTAAGATATCTGTTAATATTTGATCTCCGAGGACAACAACCTGGCTATAATCAGTAATACCTAAAGCCCTTACGGCTTTTTTAAATCCCTTTTTTGTTGGTTTAAGAGACCCATATTGACAAGGTAAAGCAATAGCTTCGGCAAATTCCTTAACGCGATTACTATGTGAATTAGAAACAATCATTAAAGTAAAGCCTAATTTTTTAAGCTCGTCCCGCCAGGATATGAGCTTTTCACTAGGATTTCTTTCAATATAGGAAACGAGGGTATTGTCTAAATCTGTTAGAATATATCGACATCCTATCTCATATAATTTACTGTAATCGACATCAAAAATTGTCTTATTATATTGATAAGGAATAAATTTTTTTCTTCCAAATATTAGCATAAGTAATCCAGCAATCATAATAAACCTCCAATCCAACTTAAGGGAGTTATTTTAATGTTTGATTTATTTTTATTTCTTCTTTTTCCCTTTTTAGGAAGCCTAAAAAGTGAATCCTATCCCGAGAAACTATCGAGTGAGGAGGAAGAAAAATATCTAAAAGCCTACAAGAACGGAGACCAAGCGGCCCGAGGAAAGCTCATTGAACACAATTTACGGTTAGTCGCTCATATTGTTAAAAAATATGAAAATTTAAATGACGATCGCGATGATCTTTTATCAATTGGAATTATCGGATTGATAAAAGGAGTCGATACCTTTAACCATAACGCGAACAATAAATTAGCGACCTATGCGGCAAGATGCATCGAAAACGAGATTCTCATGCATATCCGCAGTAACAAAAACAAAAAAAACGTCGGCAGTCTCAATTCCTCAATTGGTCTTGATAAAGACGGGAATGATATCAAATTAATTGATATCGTTAAGGATGAAGCTGTCGGTGTTATGGATTCGATGATTCTTGATGAATCAATTACCAAGCTAAACAAAGCCTTGAAATTGTTATCGAAACGCGAATATGAAATCATCAGTAGACGCTATGGCTTAAATCAAAGAGAAGCCGAAACCCAAAAGGAAATTGCGTCGAAAATGAAAATTTCCCGTTCCTATGTCTCAAGAATTGAAAAGAGAGCGCTCATGAAGCTATATCTTGAGCTTTTAGAATAAAATACCACCACGTGGTATTTTTTTATTCAGCTAAAGAAACATTTAAAATCTTAATTGTTAATTGTTTTCCTTGCTCGGTAGTATAGGTTGCGACATCACCCTTACGATATTTAGGAACTTGTTTACCATCAACAGTAATTGTTTTTGTTAACTCAGCCCCAATTGGTGAAGCATCAGAAATCTTATTTTCAAATGGGTTAGCCTCAATTGTACCAACAATTGTATATTTTTTAACCAAATTCATTCCTACAAATTCAATTTCAACTGTTTTACCAACCTCAACAGCATCCGCATCGGCCTCACCCTTGATAATAACACAATTTTTTAAAATTGTTTCAATCTCAACGATACGACCCTCGATACGAGCTTGCTCATCACGAGCCGCATCATAATCGGCATTTTCTGATAAGTCACCTTGAGCACGAGCCTCCTTGATGGCTTCAATATTTCGTGGACGTTGAACACTAATTAAATCCTCGTATTCAAGTTCTAATTTCTTCTTACCTTCTTCAGTTAATTTAAAAACTTCTTTTTTCATGTAATAACCTCCATTACTATCTATGATATTATACTATATTTTTAAATAAAATAATAGATATTTTTTCGATTTCAAAAAAATATTTTTTTTACAATTTCAAATAAATTACAGTCTCTTATCTTTTGCGAGTTTATTAACTTTTTGGTGGTTTGGACATAAAACCTCTAAAAGACTATGAAAGGCTTTGCCGTGATTAGGATATTTAATATGACAAAGCTCATGGCATAAAACATAATAGCAGAATATCTCATCAAGCTTTGATAAGCTAATATTCAAAACAATTTCTTTGCTCGAAACCTTACAATATCCCCATTTTCCTTTCATTTTTTTATAGCTTATACTTTTAGGTATAAGTTTATATTTTGAAAATAGAAAATAATTTTCTTCATATAATTTTTGAATCAAACAAGCTGTTTCATGACGATAGAATTCATCAATAAGATTTACTACTTGATTATCACGACTTGCAAAAACATATAATGCGTCATCAAAATAGACATTATCAACACCCTTATTTACAACCAAAGGATAAAGCTTACCAAAATAACGAATATTTTTCTCATTGCCTTTATAATCTAAGCTTTCCCAATTATCTAAGCCTTTTTTAAGCGTCTCATAATTTTCATAAACAAAATCATCGAGATAGTCTAGGGAAACACCATATCGTGATGTCACGAATGGTACTCCTTCCTTAATCCTTAGATAAATTCCCTTGATATTTTTAAATTGGATGATATATGAAAGCTCTAAACCGTTTTTATTAATTTTTCTTGTTATTTTATTCATATTCATATCACCACCATCATATTGTAAATTAGTCACAAAAAAAGGAGAAAGATAAAATGCAATTACCACTTGTAAATCCTGGGAGCTTAGCTCCTACTATCAGCGATGAAAATTTGTTTCGACATCTTAAATTATATGAGAATTATCGTGATGAATTATCAAAGCTTCTTTCCACACATCAAAACAAAGAGCCCATTGAAAGGCTATTTGCCAATCCTTACTTAGATATTAGCTTTAAAAAAAGCTTTTTAAAAAATGGGGGAGGCTATTATAACCACACCCTCTTTTTTGAAAACCTAACCAAAAATACAACCCTTCCCGATAGCAATCTTCAAAATGCTATCAATAACGCCTTTGGTTCCCTCGAAAACCTCAAAATTGAACTCAAAAGCAAAGCAATGAATATCTTTGGCTCAGGGTGGTGTTTTTTAGCTTTAGATATCTATCACAACTTAGTTATCATCAACTATCCTCTTCACCAAAATCCGCTCACAGACGGCCTCATTCCCTTATTAGCCATTGATGTTTGGGAGCATAGCTATTATTGTCAGTATATAAACCGGGGTCAATATTTAAATGCCCTTTTAAACATCATCGATTGGAAGGTCGTATCAAATCGCTATAATAATTATGATCCTTCTCTATTTTACGAGTCTTAGCATATCATTTTTATTTACTTTAAAAGGAATTGTTATTTGTAAAAGCTGACGAGGATGGCGAGCCGCATCTAGAGAAATTCCATTGATATCCTTGATTTCACCAACAACAAATTTTGTTGTCTTGATCGAAGGTCCAAAAACCTCAATGGTATCATTTGGTAAAAAATAATTTCTTTGCTCGACAATCGCCGTCTTTGTTTCCTCATCGTAATCCAAAATAATTCCAATGAATTCCTTAGTAGGCTCTTCGCTACGAAGATTATAAAGCTGCTCATTAGGTGTAACTATCCCCTCTAAAAAGCCAGTTGAGGTAAGCCTATTTGCGGCTTTTTTCATTTCCCGCTCATAATATTCAAAATCGACAACACCAGTTGTTAAATAATCATCGATTATTTTTCGATAATTAGAAACAACGGTCGCAATATAATGAATTGATTTCATTCGTCCCTCAATTTTAAATGAATCAACATTCGCATCAATCAAACGAGGAATTTCTCTAATCGAAGCTAAATCCTTCGAGCTCATTTGAAAATACCCATTTTCATTGACTTTAGTCTCACCATCATAAAGGTCATAATTCCAACGACAGCTATGCGCGCAGCCTCCTCGATTCGCATCGCGATCAGTCATGACATTTGATAACATACATCTTCCACTTATCGATGCACACATACCACCATGAATAAAGGCCTCAATTTCGACATTTGAATGAGCTTTGATTTCTTTAATCTCTTCAATAGTGGCCTCTCTAGCAAGTACTACTCTTTTACAGCCTAATTTTTCATAAAATTTTACCGCCTCATAATTGGTAATCGACTGTTGAGTGGAAACATGAACCTCAAGCTTGGTGTTTTCTAAAGCTGTCTTAATAATATAAGGAGAGGCAGCGATAATACAATCAACTCCACATTCCTCTAATTGCTTTAAATATTCGATTAAATGTGGAAGATTTTCATTGTGCGGCAAAATATTAGTCGTGACATGGACTCGAGCCTTATGCTTATGTGCAAATGAACAAGCTTCCTTGATATCCTCGATGGTAAAATTTGAAGCCCGAGCTCGCAAGGAAAATTCTTCTCCTCCTAAAAAAACCGCATCAGCGCCATATAAAATCGCAATCTTTAATTTTTCTAAATCTCCAGCTGGAGCTAATAATTCGACTCTTTTCATAGCTACCTCCTATAAACGGTTTTTTTACAGAAAAATCCATCAGTGATGGGACTTAAATCATCCAAGGAATTATCAATATACAAATAATCAATATAATCCTTAAGCTCCTCTAATTCATCAAGACAAGAAAAGATATAAGGAGAATAAATTAGGGTCTCCCCATTAATCTCCATAATCGGGTAGCGCTCATTTCTTGTTTCTTCCTCTAAATATAATACACGATTTAAGTACTTTTTTTGATCAATTTGATTAAATTTCATAAAGTTCGTAATTAAAGGTCTTCTTGAATAAAACATATTTAAATGCCCGTAGCCTTGAAAAAAGAGCTTTAGTTTTTTTTCTTTTCCAATCCTTATCAAGTCATCCTTTAACACAAAGGGAGACACAAAGACCCCTAAAATATTAAATTCACTCCAAAAATTAAAATCCTCATAATTTGTTATTAAAGTGTTAGGATCATAAATTAGTTTATTCGTAAGATTATATTTTAAAGAAAGCTCATAAACCGCCAAATCACTAAAAATGATACCAAAGAATTCTTTATCCTTTAATGATTCCAAAAATGCATCCAAATTAGTTAAATCACTATCATGATAAACGCGATTCAAAACAATGATTGCTTTATCATCATATATAATCTCATCGAATTTGATATTAATGGATAAATCTTTAGGATAATAAGCAATATAATCACCGAAAAGACCACAATTCTTAATTATTTTCACAGAAAAATTACCTCCTATTTTAGCGCAAAAGAAATAGCCTAATGACTATTTCTTAATGCTAATGGCAATTCCATCACCAATATTATAAATGTATGTATCAAAGTCCTCTTGTTCTACAACCCATTCATTGTATTTTTTAATTTTCGTAACTAATTGACGTAAATTACGGGAATGGATTTCCTCGGTCACAAGGCCATGAAAAATCAAATTATCGGTAAAGATAATTCCCGATTGATTTAAATTTCTTTTAAATTTTTCAAAGAATTTAATGTATTGAGCCTTAGCCGCATCAATAAAAATAAAGTCATATTGATTATCTAAATCAACGTCTAAAGCATCACCTAAAATGAGATTAATTCGATCCTTGTAAATAGTTTTAGATATAAACTCCGAAGCAAATTGATAGCTTTCAGGATTAATCTCAATTGTATCGATGATAGCATTCGAAAAACGAGCCATATTTAAAGCTGAATAGCCGATTGCTGTCCCAATTTCTAAAATCCGGATTGGATTTTTAATTTGCACTAATTGGCGCAATAACGCCACTCCTTCATCCTGAATAATCGGCACATCATTAGCTTTAGCATATTCATGGAGATACAATTCATCCTCCGTATAGGATAATTTATTAATGCTATCTAAATATTCCTTACTCTCCATCAAAGTCGTCCTCTTCGTCTAAAGAGTCATAGTAATCCTCTAAAACTTCATTGATAATATCCCATTCCTCGTCGGTTTCAATATCACTTAGAGCACCGCCCTCGGTATCACCTTCATCATAACGAGCCGCTGAAACATTACCATCAGGCATTTCAAAAACCACATAATCATAGCCAGTTTCATCACTGTGATAGGTTAAAATAACCTCACATAATAATTCACTACCATCCTCAAGGGTAATCATTATTTGATTATCTTCCATTTCTTTTACCTCCTATCTAAATAATTTTGTAAAATAACAACCGCCGCTAATTCATCCTTTTTTTCTTTTCGCTTTTTCCGAGAAACATCGCCCATTAGCATCGCATTATTAGCCACAACGGTTGATAATCTTTCGTCTAATAAAATAATGGGAACATCCGTTTTTTCTTCCAGCATTGCCTTGAAATCCTCGCTAATTTTTCCCCGAATTCCAATATCGCCATTCATATGCTTAGGATAGCCTAGAACAACCGCATCAATTTTTTCTTTCTTGATAACCGAAATTGTATAATCGCAGGCCTCAAGGTAACAATCATCAGGAAAACGAAAGGTATCATAAACACGCGCAATCATTCCTAAGGAATCGCTTATCGCGACTCCTAAGGTTTTACTTCCTAAATCTAAGCCTAAATATTTCATTTAACCAAATCTCTAATATGATTTAGGGCTTCACTAACCTTCGTGATGTCTTTTCCGCCTGCTTGCGCCATATCAGGCTTTCCACCACCATTACCCTTAGTGATTAAGGCTGCTTCCTTAACTAAATTTCCGCAATGAAGACCAATATTATTCTTTGCGACAAAAATAACCTTTTCACCAATGATTGATGCCATAAAGACTAAACCTTTACCTAATTTATTTAATAAAGCATCGACTAATTGCTTTAAAACATCAACCTCAATATCACTAACACAACAAATCAATTTATTTTGATCAAGATACTGATCATAATAATCAAGATTAGAAAGAGCATTCTTAGCTGTTAAACGTTTGATTTCCTTTTCTAAATTCTTTAAGGCTTCCTTCGCATTTACCAAGTTTTCTTTACAATCTAAAACATATTGATAACTATCTGGCTTAGAATTCTTTAATTCTAAATTAAATTTAATATCAATACCATTTTGGAAGGCCTCATTTGCTAAACGATTACCTTTTTCCATAATTTGATTAATTTCATTATTTGTATTATGCATAAATTCAACTAAATGCTTTTCGATTTCATCACCAGTATATGCTAAGCATCTAAAGACACCAGAACCAATTGATTCAACACTTGCGATCGCCAAATGGTTGATTTCACTAGTATTCTTGACATGGGTACCACCACAGAACTCAACGCTATACTCCATATTTACAACTCGAACAACATCACCATATTTTTCACCAAATAAGGCCTCAGCTCCTGTTTTCTTAGCTTCCTCAATTGGCATTTCTTTGGTAATGACCGGATGATTATTCACAATATTTTCGTTAACTAAAGCTTCAACACGCAAAATTTCTTCGTCTGTTAAGCTATTGTAATTATTAAAATCAAAACGCATATAGGAAGGACAAACTAATGATCCCTGTTGATGAACATGATTACCTAAAACAAGCTTTAATGACTTATGTAAAAGGTGAGCAGATGAGTGATTACATGTCGTTTTTTGTCTTTCCTTGGCATCAACGATGGCCAAAACCTTGTCATTTAATGAGAAGGAATTATTTTCTAAAACATGAAGGAATTGACCATTAGGCATTTTCTTAACATCTAAAACCTCTTTACCATTAATGGTTCCCGTGTCCGCAACCTGACCTCCTGATGTCGCATAGAAAGGCGTTTCCTCAAGAACAATTCCTTCGGCAAAAACACCAATTACTTTGCTTTCAACTGAAAGTTGGTCATATCCAACAAAGGTTGATTTTTCCTTGAAATTCAAATATTCTTCATTTTGAATATTCATACTTTCTTGATTAGAGCGAGCATTACGAGCACGATTCTTTTGTTCCTGCATGCATGCCTTGAAGCCTTCTAAATCAACACTATAGCCAGCTTCATCCGCAATTTCCTCCGTCAATTCAATTGGGAAGCCAAAGGTATCATAAAGCATGAAGCAAGCATCACCACCAATAATTCCATTCGATTCCTTGATAATTTCATCAAGCTTCTTTTCACCTTGGGATAAGGTTTCTAAGAATTTTTGTTCCTCTTGGAAAACAATTTTTTTCACAATGTCCTTCTTTTCATGAAGATAAGGATAGAAGCCATCCATTATTTCAATAACCACATCAACTAGGTTGTACATAAATGGTTTATCAATACCTAGCTTTTTACCATATTTCGTAGCTCGACGCAAAACACGACGAAGAACATAGCCACGGCCCTCGTTTGATAAAACGGCACCATCGCTAATCGCAAAGGTTACGGTACGAATATGATCAGCAATAACCTTAAAAGCCATTTGACCTTCGTATTTAACGCCACTAATTCTTTCAATTTCTTTAATTATCGGCATGAATAAATCGGTATCGTAATTGGTTGGAACCTCTTGCATAACACAAGCTACACGCTCAAGTCCACTTCCGGTATCAATGTTCTTGCTTGGAAGCTCTGGATATTCACTTCTTGGCAAGTCAGCCTTAGCATTGTATTGAGAGAAAACAATATTCCAAATCTCAATAAAGCGGTCATTTTCAATATCCTGTTCAATTAATTCCTTGCCACGCTTATCATATTTTTCCCCGCGGTCATAGAAAATTTCCGTATCTGGACCAGATGGACCTTCACCGATACACCAGAAATTATCCTCAAGCTTAATTAAATGAGTTGGATCAACACCAAGGCTAACCCACTTATTATAAGCAACGGTATCGTCTGTATATACAGTAATGTATAGCTTATCTAGCTCAAACGCAAACCATTTAGGGCTTGTAAGCAATTCAAAGCCATATTCAATTGCCGTTTCCTTAAAATAATCACCAATGGAAAAATTTCCAAGCATTTCAAAAAATGTATGATGACGCGCCGTTTTACCAACATTTTCGATATCGTTAGTTCGAATACATTTTTGAGCATTAGTTATACGAGGATTTCTTGGCTTCTCGGTTCCATCAAAATATTTTTTTAATGGCGCAACTCCAGCATTAATCCATAATAATGTTGGGTCATTAATCGGAACAAGCGGGGCACTTGGCTCAACACTATGTCCCTTTTCTTTAAAGAAATCAAGCCACATTTGGCGGATTTCATTACCTGATAAATGTTTCATAATTTTTCACTCCTTAATATTTCTAAGAAAATAAAAAAGCGACCTCAAATAAGGACGCTATTGGCGTGGTACCACCTTAATTCCTAGATAATTCTAGGCACTCATACTCTTAACGCGAGCAACGGATATGATTAGTATCACTCCAAAGTAGCTTCAATCATTACTCATAATCTATTTTCACCAACCATAGACTCTCTAAATAGGGGTAATAATTTACTTATCTTTTTCTTCGATTTCTCTATTATTTTACCATATATATATAAAAATACAATAAGGAAAAATTATTTGGTAACCATTTTTATAGTGTTTTATATACAAAATAGTATTTCTATAGATGCTCAAAACTTATCGAATGACCAAGATGAAATCGTATTTATTCACTTTTTGATTTTATCTCTTCCACCAATAAATGAACTGTTGTCCCTGGAACCATATCAGAGGGTATGCTTCTCCCATTTCTAAGATGATCATTAATTTTTCGATGAGCTAGTTCTATAGCTTTTTTCTCATCCCCATTTTCAAATAGCTTTGCATAGAGCCTATCATCTGATTTATGGTATTCTTGCCCAACTATTTTATTAAATTCACGAGCAAAATTTTTACAACAAGATACTGAGTCTTGATAATTAGGAATCTTCCCAAAATAAGCATTAAACCATATTTCTATGCAAGGATTTGACCAAGCTACATTGATTGATGAATCTTGAGCATTACTTATTATTTTATCGAAATTTTGATTTTTATCTCGATCAAATACAATCCATGGTTCAGCATATTGGGGCAATTCCGATAAGAAATCACGAGCTTCACTTATCATATTTCTATTTTTTGTTTCAACAACTTTAATTATTAATTTTTCTCCAACTTTATCCCTAATTGAATCTCTAATACCATTAAAATATAGTCTTTCTGTTCCTTCAGTATCTGTCACAATAAGATAATATCCTAATTCAGGCCTTCTTCTATTAGTGATTTCCTTTCTAGTTTTCCTTTTTCCATTTCTACATAAGCTCAATATTACTCCTCCTCAAAGAAATCAATGCACTTTAAGCTAGGAATTGCTCCATACTTTCCTAATAAATAATTCTTTTCATAATTTTCATCTTTCCTAATCTTATCTCCATCCTCATCGATAAAATCCGCTAATGAATACAATTGAGAAACCCCGTTATCTTGTTTTTCAGTAAGCCAGATTTCATCTCTTCTAAATATATTTGCATTTAGCAACCATGAATCATGAGTTGTTAGTATTAATTGTGCATTATTCGGGTTTAAATCTTGATTTAAAAAAGTTTGAATAAACACCCTAACTAATAATGGATGAAGCTTCGAATTTAGTTCATCAATAAATAACACTCCACCAGATTGCAAAATATCATTTAGCCATGGATATAAGGCAAACATCTTAAGTGTACCCGCAGATTCATTTTGAAAAGGAATTGAAGCATAACCTTTTCCATCTGCCATTTTATGAATGGCATCAATTTTAACTTTTTCAACATCATCATCTAGTGTGACTTCTACATTTAAGTCAACAATGGAGCTATCAAATACTTGAAGATACTTTAAGACATTTCTTCTAACATTTTCATCTGTTCCCAAATTTTTAGGAACAACGCTAGATAAGAAGAAATTTTCTCCTGGCCTTCCAAAATCAGCAAAGGCATTATTTTTAAACCAATCCCTAATTAATTTCAATTTTTCAATTTTTAATTTTGATCCGAGTGAAACTAATAAAGTTTCCTTTTCTAAGGATATCAAGATATTTTCTTTTATTTTATTCGAAAATCCAGATAAATCTAATTCATTATTATTTCGATTTCGATAAAAAATCTTTGTTGAATCCTTCGCGGTTTTGGATTTGATATTAAGCCATTCTTCTAGTACACCAATTGAATCAATCGTAAAACCATAATTATACGTTCTTTGTCTTGGATCCTTATCATCGATAAAATATACCTCGAATTGCGATTCTGCATCCTTGGAATTTGTATCAAAGATGAAAGGGGTAGGCTTTACAAATCCTCCTTTTCCATCGCCGCCATAATTAAAAGAGAAAAGCACATATTCATACATATATCTAAAGGCTTCAATAACATTCGATTTGCCAGAAGCATTAGCCCCAAAAATTGCGGCAATAGGTAACACCTGTTCTCCACCAACCTTTACAATATGTTTTTCATATTCGCTAATTTTAGTAGCTGTCAAATCTAAAGTTGTATCATCTCTAAAAGACTTATAGTTTTTAAAATTAAACTGTAATAGCATATACATCACCAAACCTTTCAAATATATTATATGCGAACAATAACAAAAAATCAATCATCAAATGAGATTTTTTCTCAATCACTCGTAGTTTTTTCTGCATTTCTATTTTTTCTATATTCAAGATAATACTTTATTCCTAAAGAAATAATCGATAATATAGGAACCGCTAATATCATTCCAATTATTCCTAATATCGACCCAAACAAGCTAAATGACAATAAGATCAATAAAGGAGGCTGAGATGATCTTTTTCCTTGAAGATAGGGTGTAAAAAAATTCGATTCAATTGTTTGAAGAATCCACACAATTATAAACGCATATAAAGCCTTGATCGGGCTAATCGTCAAGGCATATACCACAACAATCAAACAGCCAATATAGGGTCCAATAAAAGGAATAATATTCGTTATTCCAACAATAAATCCTAAAATCAACGAATAATCAAGACCGATCAATGCAAATAGAAAAGCACTTGTTAAGGATAATAATCCCATCACAAGGATAACCGATTCAAAATATAAGAGAAAATGATGATTTAATTCATTAAGATAACCTTGTAAATAGGGATGCCTCATCGTTTTTTTTCGGATAAAGTTTATGATATTATCATACTCGCTTAAAATATATAGCGTAATTATTGGCGATAGAAAAAACACATTTATATATTTGCCAATATTCGAGAAAAGCTTCAAGCCCTCAAGCTTTAATTTGCTTTCATCAATATCAATAAAGCTAGCATTCTCCTTTATTTGCTTGATAAATTCTTGAATTTTATTTAGATAGATTGGGATATTTTGATTTAATTCCTCGATTTGAATGACGATGATAGGAATCAAATTAATAACCAAAAAAACAGCCAAATAGAAAATGACCAACAAGCAAATCCCGATGCTTATAGTTTTAGGAACCCCTCTTTTTCGCAATTTTAATACATAAGGATTAATCAAATAAGCGAGAATGATTCCAACAATAAAGGGCAATAATAAATAATAAATTCTTGATAAAAAGGTCGACAAAGGATCAATTATTCCTAAAAAAAAGTATATACTTAAAATTGAAATTAAAATCAGTAAGCAATTATTAATATATTTCTGCTTCAAAAAAACCACCATTTATATTATGGCCAAAAAGACAAAAAAACTACCAAAAAGGTAGTTTTAGAGCTTACATATTTGATTTCAACCAGCTCAAGGCCTTATCAGGGTTTTTCGCAAGCTTCTTCATAGTCTTATTAATATCATCCTTTTTAAGCATATAATATTCCGTTCCCATTAGAAAAGCTGCGCCTAAGGTCATATAAAAAAGAGCCATTTTCATCATATCACCACCTATTTAGTAGTGTCCTCCGACTCCATAAAATCATAAGGCGAAATATTTTCCATATCGATTTCTCCTAAATAAGTAAATGGACAACCCTCAATATTGATTTTTACCACATTTTTATTGACTAATCGATTAACTAATGTCGTTTGACGAGCCTCATCAAGCATATTAATACCATATTTAAAGGCATCTAAATCACCCAAAACAAAAAGCTTAGCTTTGGCCCTGGTAACGGCGGTATAAAGCAATTTTCGCTTAAGCATATGCATATGAGCCTTGGTGATTGGTAAAATCACAATTGGAAATTCTCCTCCCTGCGATTTATGAATGCTTATAGCATAGGCTAAGGTAATATTATCAAATAAGCTTCTTGGTATTTTGACCATATTAGAATCAAAATCAACTAATAAATATTCCTCATCACCCTTGATAATGTCCTTAATAATTCCAATATCGCCATTCATAATCCCGAGCTCTGGTGAATTAACTAATTGTAAGATTTTATCATTGATGCGAAATTCCTTTGTCCCATAATTAACCCCGGTATTATGATTGACTAAATTTTGAATTTTTTGATTTAATTCATCAATTCCAACATCACCCTTATACATTGGCGATAAAACCTGAATATCTAATAAAGGATCAAACCCATTCTTCTGTAAGGAATCATATAATTCAATTAAATGCTTTTGAATTTCTCCTCCGCTGTAACGATAAAAGGCCAAATCATCATGGTAATCCATTAAATCCCAGGTGAGCTCTCCTCTTCTAATGGCATCAGCCAACTTTATAATTGAAGAATCCTTAGCTTGGCGATGAATCTCCTCTAATCTAATTGTTTTAAAGGCATTAGAATCAATCAAATCCTTTAAAACCTGCCCCGGTCCAACCGATGGTAGTTGGTCTAAATCGCCAACCATAATAACCTTCGTTTGCGGAGTAATCGCCTTAAACAAATTATTTGCCAATAACAAATCAATCATTGAAGCCTCATCGATGATAATCAAATCATAGGTTAAGGGATTCGTATTGTCATATTCAAACTCACCTTCATAATTATAGCCCAAATGGCGATGGATTGTCATTGCCAAAACATGAGTCGACTCATACATTCGCTTAGCTGCTCTTCCGGTCGGGGCCATCAAAGCGATTTTTTTACTGACAGACGGATTTTTTAAATCCAAGCCGTTGAAGCGGGCATACATTTGCAAGATTCCCTTGATGACAGTTGTCTTTCCCGTACCCGGTCCTCCCGTTATAATCACAAAAGGATTAGCTAAGGATTCATAAATAGCTTTATTCTGCATTTCATTGTAATAAATACCATTTTCTCGGCAAATATCATTTAAATATTCCTCATAAATTTGATAATCAAAATGATTTTCGTCGGAGGAGGCAAGGCATTTGATTTTATTAGCTAACTCTATTTCCGCTTTATAAATAAATGCTTGATAAAGCTTATCACTTTCTTTAATTAAAGCATTATTATTAATCAAATATTCTATTTCTTCCTTGATTAAATCCTTCGAAACTAGTTCATTTTTGATAAAATCAAAAACAGTATCTAATAATTGCTCGAAATAGGCGAAGGTATAGCCATAATTCCTGACAATTAGCTGCATAACATAAATGATGGCGGAACGAATGCGAATTGGATCATTAGGCTTAAAACCAATCCGTAGGGCTAAAGCATCGGCCTTTTTAAAGCCATAGCCCTCAACCTCGGTAATCAATCGATAAGGGTTAGATAAAACAACCTTCGTTGTCAATTCACCATATTTATTAAAAAGCTTCATTGCCATTTTCGGGGTAATTTCATATTTTAAAAGCTCAATAATTGTTTCTTCAATTAATTTATTATTGATAAGCTCCGTATAAAATAATTCAATCTTACTGTCTGAAAATCCAATTTGCTTTAAAATGCTTTTATTTTCCATAATCTTACTAATACAATCAAGTCCGAAGGCATCCACAATTTTGGTGGCGGTTTTTTCGCCAATTCCTAAAAACAAATCACTAGATAAATAATTAATAATTCCTTCCTTTGAATTTTCTTGACTTCGCGAAAATGTTTGGACCTTAAATTGACGACCATATTTCGGGTGATTGACATATTCGCCGCCAAAGCTGTATTCTAGCTCCTTTGAAAGCAATGGAAAATAACCGCTAACGGTTATATCACCAGAAGCAGTTTTGATTTTGGCTATTTGATAACTTGATTTTTCATCAAAAAATAAAACAACAACGACCGAACCACTTATCGTTTCCATTTAATCATCCTCTAATATTTTCTTAACTCATCATCCTGATAAACATAATCAATACTTCCGCCGCCAAGACAGTATTCACCATCATAGAAAACGGCAGCTTGTCCTGGGGTTACAGCTCGCACATGATCGTAATACACAACTAGCTTATCGCTATCTAAAAATTCAATTTTGCAAGGAACATCGGCCTGACGGTAACGGAACTTACAGGTACACTCAAATAAGCCCTGTGGTCTTTCATTGATCCAGTTAATCGAAGAAACATAACAACGATTACTGTAAAGATAAGGGTTATGAAAGCCTTGTCCGACAAACAAAATATTTCTTTCTAAATCCTTACCCAAAACAAACCAAGGCTCATTATCAAATTCATTTGATCCGCCGATTCCTAAGCCCTTTCTTTGACCAATGGTATAATACATTAATCCTTGGTGGCGACCAATTTTTTTACCATCAAGGGTCATCATATCACCCTCCTTTGCCGGAAGATAATTACTCAAAAATTGCGCAAAATTTCTTTCACCAATAAAGCAAATACCCGTTGAATCCTTTTTCGTTGCGGTTGCTAGATCATATTTTTGGGCTAGAGCTCTAACCTCGGGCTTGACCATATCACCAATCGGAAAAAGACTATTATGCAATTGCTTTGCGGTTAGTTGACATAAAAAGTAGGTTTGATCCTTGTTATTATCAACCCCGCGCAACAAATAGGATTTATCGCCATCATGAATAACCCGCGCATAATGCCCCATCGCAATATAATCGCAACCTAAGGTTTCAGCATATTTCAAAAAAGCCTTAAATTTAATTTCCTTATTGCACATAATATCCGGGTTTGGGGTTCTTCCTTTTTTATATTCATCTAAAAAATACGTAAAAACATAATCCCAATATTCCTTAATAAAATCCACACGATAAAGGGGAATACCAAGCTTGTCAGCTACAGCCTTAGCGTCCTTATAATCCATTTCCTGCGGACAAACCTCATTATTGATGTCCGGATTTCCTAAAACATCATTATTTGTTGCGCTATCCCAATTACGCATAAAGACACCGATAACCTCGTGTCCTTCCTCTAATAAACGGATTGCCGCAACACTACTATCGACTCCACCCGAGAGTCCTAAAACTACCTTTGCCATAATCAACCTCTTTTAACATCACTTGGCATCCTAAAATCACTACGTGGAGCCAAGGAAATATCTAAAATCTTTGGACCATCCGGTAAAGCTTGACGTTTAAATTGTTGCGAATAAAATCTTCTAAAGAAGTTTCTAACATAATTATTAGCCATTTCCAAATCAAATCCAAAGGCTTCCTTTACTAAATAAACAATGCGCTCTTCACTATCTCCACAAGATAGAAAGCGATATAAAATATAGTCGTTTATCTCATATTTTCCAATCGCATCCTCCGTCTTTTGGTCACTTCCCGCAAGCTCCGGAGAAATCGGCGTATGGACAATATCCATCAAGCAATCATAAAGCTCTGGATATTTAAATTTGGCATAGTTTTCAATCATAAACCGAACCATTGTCTTCGGAATACCGGCATTTATTCCATACATACTCATTTGATCACCATTATATGTACACCAGCCTAAGGCCAATTCACTTAAATCACCCGTACCTAAAACAAAGCCTTGATGCTTGGTCGCAAGATCCATCAAAATCATTGTTCGCATTCGAGCTTGGGTGTTTTCATAGGTCAAGTCCTTAACATTAGGATCATGCCCAATTAGCTTAAAGTGATCATATACTGCATCATTGATATTGATATCTAAAATCGTTACACCTAAGCCTTCCATTAAAGCTAAAGCATTTCTTTTCGTCCTCTCGCTTGTCCCAAGACCTGGCATTGTAACCGCAATGATGCCCTTCGGATCAAATCCACATTTCATAAAGGCTTGATAAGCAATCAAAATCGCCAAGGTTGAATCAAGTCCACCGGAAATTCCAATAACAATCTTTTTCGTATTGATGTGCTTTAAGCGCTTATATAGGCCATATTCCTGTAAGGAAGCAATTTTCATAAATTGCTCTTGAATATCCTTTTTGGGCACAAATGGAGTGTTATCAATTGGCTTCTCAAAAATGAATTCATTAGTTTCCTCTAAATGACCCTTAACAATTTGAAAATGGTAATCATTGGTATTTAAAATATCTCTTAAGCTTGAATTCTTTCGCCTTTTAAAATTAATTTTCGAAATATCAATATCACCATAAATAATTTCAGAAGTTTGACTGAAGTTCTCGGTTTCCTTAATTAATTCACCAAGGCTTGCGATGATATTGTGCCCCGAGAAAACAGTTTCGCTTGTGGATTCATTAACACCTGCCGAAACATAGATATAAGCGCCACTATTTCTTCTTGAATGATCCAAAACCGCATTTCGTCTTGTTAAGCTCTTGCCTAAATATTCATTTGAAGCCGAAAGATTAACAATCACATTAGCTCCATTGATGGCTAATAAATTTCCCGGTGAAATAGGAGCCCACATATCCTCACAAATTTCAACACCAATTTTGATATCTTGAAAATCAAAAATGATATTACCAAAGGGAACTAGACCTAAATAGTCGATGGACGTAATCTTGTTATCTAAGGCACTCTTGAACCAACGTTTTTCATAAAATTCATCGGTATTTGGAAGAAAGCTTTTTGGAACGATTCCTAATATTTTATTTTCCTTAATCGCTAAAGCACAATTATATAAAGCCCCATTAACGTCAATTGGGCATCCGATAAACACTAGTCCTTTAAAAGGGTTATTTGTTAAAAAATATAAAACGGCTTCCTTTGTCTCTTCTAAAATCTGCGTTTGGAAAAACAAATCATTTGCCGTATAGCCTGTTAAGCCTAGCTCTGGGAAACAAGCAACACTCGCCTTACAATCTGATAATAGACTTAGCATTTCCTTAACATTATACATCGGATTTCCAACCTCTAAAACCGGAGAAATACACGCAATCTTTAAAAACTTATTTTTATACATTCTACTTCACCTCATACAAACCTTTTTCTTTAATATATTCATAGATTTCATCTAATAATAGCTCTTTATTTATTTCAATATTATCTCTTATCATTGTCGATGAAACATCAATATGCAAGGGATATAATAAAAAATGATCCTTGTATTCTCGATACTTTTCATCAATTACCTTCTCACAATCAATATTATCTCTTGTAAAAACGATAAAATTATATTTATCAATCAATGTTTCATAATTTATCCATTTATCTAAATGCAATAAATTGTCCGCTCCCATCACAAAGTAAATATCATCAAAGCTTTTTGATAATTCATCTAAGGTATGAAGAGTACCATAATATTTATCATTATGAAGTTCTAAATCGGAAACTAAAGCATTGACCCTTTTAGCTAAAAGCTTAACCATATCAAGTCTAATATCATCATTAATTAGGGAATCCTTTTGATATTTCATTCCAACAGGCAAAATAATTAGATTACTAACGCCCGGTAGACTCTTTAAAATTCTCGCAATTTCATAATGGGCAATTGTTGGAGGATTAAACGCTCCACCATATACAACATTCATATTATCATCCTCTTATTTATTATACCAAAAATTAGGCAAAAATAAATTTATTTTATATAAATAAATTAATTGAAAAAAAACAAATTGAAATGAATAAAAAAAAATGATAATATAATCATAGGATTTTATAAGGAGGTCAATGATATGGAAGAGGAAAAGAAAGCGGAGTTCGATAAAAATCTTCACACCTATCAAACCATTGAAGCTAAACCCGTATATTTACCCGATGATTATTATTTTTTCAAACAGCCACTATACAAAAGAATATTGAATAAAATCATTATGCTTTTCGTTACCATTTTTTCCCAGCTCGTTGGAAGAATTCGTTTTGGCTTTAAAATCAAAGGCAAAAAAAATTTAAAAAACATCAAAGGAGCTATTATTGTGGCTAATCACATTCATCCCTTTGATGCGTTTATGCTTGCGACTTCTTTCTATCCGCGACGTGTTTTCGTAACAATGCTTCAAACAAATCTCGGTCTTCCGGGTGGAAAAGTGATTCGTTTAGTTGGTGGTATCCCCATTCCTGATCGTAAAAATCTCTTAGAGCGATTTATGAAGGAAATGGCTTATACCCTAGAGGAAAAGCATCAACTAGTCACAATTTACCCCGAGGCCGCTTTAATTCCTTATTGCGACCACATTCGTGAATTTAAAAAGGGAGCCTTCAAATTTGCTTGTATGTCGGATGTACCAATTATCCCGATGGTTTGGACCTTCCACAAGCCAAGAGGATTATATAAGCTATTTAAAAAAAAGCCAACCCTTCATCTAACCGTTTTAAAGCCTTATACAATTACTAAATGTGAACGCAAGGTCGAAACTGTTGATAAGGCCTTGAATGAGGTTCATCAAATTATGGAGGACTTCTTCAATCAAAACAACGAGGTTAGTTACACTCCCGAAAAATAACATTTGTCGAACTGACTTTAGTAAACTGACTTTAGTCAGTTTTTTTTATTATTATTATTGATACATATTCTTTTTTTCTCTCTTCACAAATTGACAAAACATTTTTCCTCGTTCTTCAAAATTACGAAATTGATCCCATGAAGCCATCATCGGCGAAAATAATAAAATATCATTTTTTGTTAGCTTTATTTTGGCTAAGGCTTCATTTAAATCGGAAGAAATATCGCACTCGACATCGTTTTTTTCCATATAATTAAAAATCTTATTGGCTGTTTCACCATAACAATAGACCTTTTTCAACCGATATAAATCATTTCTTAAAATAGATAGATCCTCATTTCGATCAATTCCTCCACAAATTAAAATAATATTCCCCTTAAATTGTCTTATTGAATTTAAGGTTGATGAAGGATTGGTGGATTTGGCATCATTATAAATATTACCATATATTTTTTCGAGTCGATTAGGTAAAGTCTTCATTCGCTTTAGCTCCTTCTTCATAGCCTTTACGGGCACTTTATATATCATTCCCACAACAATTGAAGCAATCTTATCATAAATCAAATGATCATAATCGATTTTGATAATTCTTTTTCCCAGGTGATATAGATACCCCTTTTGATAATAATAATCATTCCTTTTATCCATTCCAAAGCTTATCCTTTTAGCCGAGCCCTTTAAGTGACGAACAACATTTTCATCATCACCATTATAAACTAAATACTCATTTTCCTTTTGATTAATAAGCATTTTCGTTTTGGCCTCATAATAGGCTTCCTCCGTTATATGATAATCTAAATGGGCTTTATTCATATTCAAGATAACCGCAACATACGGGTGAAAGCTTTTAACCCCACAAAGCTGAAAGGAGCTTAGCTCAACCACAAAAACATCATTGTTGGTGATGGCCGCATCACAAATACTATAGCCAATATTTCCACAAGCAACAGATTTTTTCTTATGACTCAACATATTATTAACTAGTAAAGTTGTCGTTGTCTTTCCATTCGTTCCCGTAATTCCAATGAATTCCCGATTTAATAACATTCCAATAAGCTCTATATCGGTTATCATCTTGCAATTTTTTAATTTCTTCACAACATCATTTTGATATGATAAGCCCGGACTTTTGATAACTAAATCATAATCAAAGCTTACGACCTCCTGCGTATTTAGAAAATCATGCTCAATCGCCATATGATTTAAAAAGCGATGAACTCCTTCTCCACTTACACCCTTACCTAATACTAATGCCTTCATCTTATTCCCCCATAAATAATTAGCCCAATTAAAGCCATAATTAACCCAAACATCCAAAAAATAAAAACAACAGCCTTTTCACTATAGCCCATTAGCTCAAAATGATGATGTAATGGAGCCATTTTAAAAAACCTCTTTTTCGTTTTTTTATAGTATAAAACCTGAATAATAACGCTTAATGTTTCGAATATGAAAGGTAATGCCATAATGACGAAAATGAGTTCTACCTTTAATAATATAGCTAATACCCCCGCAATTCCTCCTAAAGCTAAGGACCCAGTATCACCCATAAATATTTTTGCTGGATTATAATTAAAAATCAAAAAGCTAAATAAACCACCTAATAGGCTTAGGATAAAAACAAACACCACTTCATTCTCATTAAGGTATGCTATATATCCCAAAGCACTAAAGCAAATAATTGATAAACCACCCAATAGGCCATCAAGTCCATCCGTTAAATTAAAGGCATTCGATGATGAAATAAGCATCAAAACAACAAAAGGCAAATAAAGAATCCCTAATTCAATAAATAGCTTTGTTGAAAAGCCAAAATATTGATAGAGATAATAAAACATAACGCCAATAAGCAATTCTAAAATAATTTTTGTTTTGGCGTTAAGCCCATCATTTTTACCTCTTTTGATGATCAAAAAATCATCACAAAAGCCAACTAGTCCAAACATTAGTAATGAACCTAATAATAAAATTACGATTCGGTAATCATAGGAATAATATACCGCAAATCCCAAAAAAAGAATAAACGAGGATATAATAAAGCCAAGTCCTCCCATCGTTGGCGTTCCCTTTTTGGTTAAGTGAGCCTCTGGACCCTCTGAGCGAATGGCTTGACCTAATTTTTTCTTCCGTAAAAAGGGAATCAAAAAGCTATAAATGATTATTCCTAAAATCAAAGAATAAACAAAAATCATCTTTGTTTTTCCTCCTTTCCATAAATCCTCGTGATTATTTCTTTGTCATTAAAAGGGTATTTAATATTGTTTATGATTTGATACGCTTCATTTCCCTTTCCTAAAATGGCAATACAATCATTTTCTTTACTAAGCGTAATCGCTCGCCTTATCGCGGCCTCACGATTTAAAATCACCTCATAATTATCCTTCACAACACCCGTTAGGATATCACTTATGATATCATTTTCTTCTTCATTTCGTGGATTATCGTTCGTAAAAATAACATAATCGGCATTGCTTGTGGTAATATCACCAATTAATGGCCTTTTTAAAGAATCACGATTGCCACCACAGCCAATCACAACAATTATCCTGCTATTGACATATTCTCTAATACTTTCTAAAACACATAAAACGCCATCGGGAGTATGAGCATAATCGATGATGAAGCATCGCTTATTTATTCTTAGCATCTCCATTCTTCCACTAATCGAAACATAGAATCGTAAAAATGACTTGAAATTTTCGATTTTCATTCCCATATTATCGATAACGGCAATACAAGCTAAAATATTATAGATATTAAATTCACCTAAAAGAAAGGTTTGAAAATCCATCTTCTGATATTTATAGATTAGCTTAAAGCTCGTACCCTTCTCGAGGGTTTTTTTAATATTAATCGCCCCATAATCGGCCTTATTTTTGATTCCAAAGCTGTAATATTTGGCTTTAAGATTCTTAATATAAGAAAAATAGGCCTGATCATCCTTATTTAAAACAACAAAATTACCTCTTTTTTTACAAATACTTGAAAGAAAGCTTCCTTTGACATTGAGATATCTTTCCATCGTTTTGTGATAATCTAAATGTTCATGCGTCAAATTACTGAAAACCGCTATATTAAAATCAAATCCATACACTCTAAGCATATCATAGGCTTGGCTAGAAACCTCCATAATGACATAGCGAACACCCTTTTGATAGGCCACATAAATCATTTCAATAGTTAATAATAAATCTGGTGTTGTGTTGATACTTTCAAAGATTTCATCATTATAATAAATACCATTCGTACCAATTAATAAGGATTTTTTATTATAATATTCAAAGAAATTAAAAAGCAAGGTGGAGATTGTCGTTTTCCCATTTGTTCCGGTAATACCAATTAGCTTTACTTTTCTAGTAATATTATGATAATAATTGTTAGCGATTATACCTAAAGCCATCCTTGTATTATCCACAAGCAAATGAATTATATCCGAAGAAAAGCTTCGCTCAATCTGATAAATAATGACACTCGCTCCTCTATTTATAGCCTCATCAATAAAGTCATGGCCATCAAATTTATACCCTTTGATGGCGATAAATAAATCGCCAGCTTCGACCTCTTTAGAATTTGTCCTAATTTTCTTGATTGTAATATTCTTCCACTCACCATAATATTTTAATCCTTTAATTAATCTCCCTAAATGCACCCTAACCACCAATATAAATATATAAAAATGTTAAAAAAAAAGAACCTTTAAGGCTCTTATTTAATGAAATTTTTACTGACTGCTGGAAGCTTAATTCCATTTTCAAGCTTAGGATTCTTTTTATATAGAACAATAACGTGACCAATAATTTGAATTACATCAATTCCTGCCAATTCAAAAATCGTTGCCAAGGAGGCCTTGTCCTCCATACAGTTATTTAAAACCGAAACCTTCATAAGTTCATGCTTCAACAAATAATTTTTAATATCTCTTAGCATATTGTCCGTAATTCCATCCTTTCCAATTTGAAAAACCGGATCAATATTATGAGCAAGGCTTCGCAAATAAGCCTTTTGTTTACCATTTAACATATCGTTAGCTCCTCTCAAAAGTATTTTATCATAATGGCACTTGATTAACAATTATTTTTTCTTATTTTTAATATGCTCAATATAGTGCATAATCATATCCTTAGGTGACTCGTTTGCTTTCAAAGGATGGAAAAAATCGATTTTTTGCTTGGCTTCCTCAATGCGTATCCGGATACTTTCCTTTAAATGCTCATATTTAATGATTAAATCATATTCATTTGCCAAATTACGAATCTTAACTGAGAGCTTTAAAGAATACCAAACATCGATGATAAAGACACCATAAAAGAACCCAATGACAAAAGAAAAGGCGAGATGATTAGCAAGCCACATCAATGAACCGATGATATATGGATCAACTAAAAAGTAATAAAGGACACCAACCAAAGCCCATATCAAGGAAAATAACGGACAGATAATCCCTTGAATGTTAAATTTTCGATCTGAATAATCCCAGAGCTTTATTTTCATACATTTGATAAAAATAAGACCCGCCAAATATTCAATCAAGGTCATCGCAAGAGCCATTAATAAAAGCTTCAGGCAAATATTTAATGCTTCATTGTTAACCGGAAAATTAATTCTAGATAACAGAAATAAGCCAACAACACCAAAGCCATAGATAGGAAGATAGGGTCCTACTAAAAAGCCTGGATTAATCCATTTTTTAGCCGAAAAAAATCTTCGGAAAAATAACTCAATGACCCAACCAATTGTCGAGCCAACAAAAAAGAGGAAGGCTAAGATTAAAAAGAAATTCATCGTTTCATCTCCTTCCTTTTATTATATAATAACAATTACCAATATTCAAATATTCAATGAGATTTATTTGTAGATGTTAATTCTTTTCTTATTTTGTTAAAATCCTTCTTCATTTTCTTTTGACAACATGCACATTCACCTGTTGGTAAATGTCGAATTTTTTTATACACATGTGAACCAATAACAGATATTACCACTAAAACACAAAAGACAATTAATAAAATTTCAATTAATTCCATTATCCATTTAACACCTCTTTATGATCACGATATTTATTATAAAAATGAATGCCAATACAAGCTAAGGTAATTAATACTATAAAGATGAATGCTGTCCACCACCATGAACCAATCAAATAAATCATCATTGAAACAAAATAGGAAACGACAAGCCAGAAAAGAAGGGTTGTTTTAAAATTCTTTTTTGGAAGCTCAGCTTTGGCAGTTGCTAAAGCCGCAAAGCAAGGAATGGTCGTCATATTGAAGACAATAAAGGAAATCAAAGCGGGAATTGTAATGCCTGTTTGGGAAATCATGACCATAACTGAATCCACACCCTCTAATGCTTCATCAACGACAAAGCCGCTCCTAATACATAAAGCAAGGGTGCCAAAGGTTGCGATAACATTTTCCTTGGCAATTAATCCCGTTACCGCCGCCACCACAAAAACAAAGCCAAAGGCCCCTAATTGACTACCAAAGCCTAAGGGTGTAAACAACGGTTGGAATAATTTTCCAAAGCCTGCTAGAATTGATAATTGCATTTCCTCATCACTTAAGAATTTCCAATCAAAGCTGAAATGCGAAATAAACCAAACAATAATTGTCGATGCTAAAATAATGGTGAAGGCTTTTTTAACAAAGTGCTTTAATTTATCCCAAAGATGAATCATTAATGATTTAAATTGAGGTAAATGGTAGGTAGGTAATTCCATAATAAATGGTGGAATATCTCCGCGCATTGTGGTATGACGCATCACAATTACCGCCACAATAGCTGTCACAATACCAATTATATACATACCATAGGTAATGACATCAACATTAGAAACACCAAAGCTTGAAACAATCGCCCCGGCAATGGCCGTCAATATCGGAAGCTTAGCACCACAACTAAAAAAAGGTATAACTCTAATCGTTTTTACTCTCTCATCATTATCCGCAAGAGTTCTCGTGTTGATCATTGCGGGAACACTACATCCAAAGCCCATAATCATAGGCATAAAGGCTCTTCCTGATAATCCGAATTTACGGAAAATACGGTCAAGAATAAAAGCAACACGTGCCATATATCCTGTATCCTCTAAAATTGAGAAAAATAAGAATAATAATAAGATTTGCGGAACAAAGGATAAAACCGCAAAAACGCCGCCTAAAATTCCGTCACAAATTAAACCACTGACCCAAGCAGGTGAAGCCTCAAGTAATGAAGCCACCCAAGATGTAATACTATCAGTAAGAATACAAACAAGATTTTGCAAAATAACACCAATGGAATTAATTCCACCGTCTGTCCATAATAATCCTTCAAAAGTCGTTCCTTCAAAGCTCGAACTGTTTAATAATCCTCCTAAATAAAATAAATTTTCGGAGAATGTTAAATGAAATATTAAAAATAAAAATCCAAGGAAAATGGGAATACCAGCCCATTTATTGGTTAAAACACGGTCAATTTTATCCGATTTAGTCAAACCTTCTTTTTGGCTTGAGGTTTTAGCTTTCCGACAATTTTTGGAAATATATTTATATCTTAAATCCGTGACAACAGCTTCTAAATCCGACCCAAAGACATCATCATGGTAATTCTTTTTAAATTCATCAATGATTTTGACTAAATCAGGATGATTTTCTAGCTCTAGTTCATCATTTTCAATAAGCTTTATGGCATGAAATAAGGGACTAGTAACATTAAGTCCTTTAAAGGTAGCCTTTGTATCATTAATCAAATGTGATAAGGCTCCATTATTAATGACCGTAATACCATTTCTTTTTTTACATGACTCATTATATACGGTATCCATAAGCTTAATAATGTTTGTTTCCTTTTGGGCCGATATTGAAACAACAGGAACTCCTAAATTTCTTTCAAGAGCTAAAATATCAATCGTATCGCCATTTTTTTCCAAAACATCCATCATATTTAGCGCAATAACAACCGGAACATCAATTTCAAGAATCTGCGTTGTTAAATATAGATTTCGCTCTAAATTGGTCGCATCAATGATATTAATTACACAATCTGGGGCTTCATCTAAAATGAAATTTCTTGTTATTACCTCTTCAGGTGTATATGGTGATAAAGAATATATTCCTGGAAGGTCAACAATGGATAAAGGCTCCTTCGTTTTTTTATATACTCCTTCCTTTTTATCAACTGTAACTCCTGGCCAATTACCGACATGGGCCGTTTTGCCAGTCAAGCAATTAAAAAGCGTCGTTTTCCCGCAATTAGGATTGCCAGCTAAAGCAATTTTTTTCATTTTATCTCTCCTCTACCAAAATTATTTCGGCTTCACTTTTTCTTAATGTTAGTTCATATCCCCTGATAGTTATTTCGATTGGATCTCCAAGGGGAGCTTTTTTTCGGATTAAGAATTCGGCATTAGGGGTTACTCCCATATCAAATAACCTTCTTCTAATTCTTCCCTCACCTAAAACACTAACAACAATTCCCCGTTTTCCAATTTCCATTTCACTTAATTTCATCTAAATCTTCCTCCTTACATAACCATAATCTTCGTCGCAATATTGCGGTCTAAGGCTAAGCGTCCTTCCATAACCTTACAAATAACACTACCCTTTTGTTGGGATAATATTTCAATTTCCTTATCAACACCTATTCCTAAGGATTCAAGGTGCTTTTTCGTTTTCTCATCAGCAAGAACTTTAATAATTCTTAAGGCCTTATTACAAGGGGCAATTACTAAAGGCATAATCTCCATCTCCTTTTGTTAGTTATAACTAACTATATTTTATTTGAAAAGTTAGAATTAACTAACTTAATATCAATTAAAAAAGTTAGCACTATCTAACTATATAATTAGTATATGCTAACTTTTATTTTTTGTCAACCTTTTTTAAGTAAATTTTCAAATTCTGTTCATTAAAATAACATTTGCAACAATCGCTATTAACTCTTTAAAATCCTCTTTGTATTCGTGCAGCTTCATATATTTCCTCCATTTTTGGATGCTTATATTCTGATAAGCTAGATAGATGATTAGCTAAATCATTATTTACTCTATAATATTTTAATATCTCATATAAAAAAGAAATTGTTGATTTCTTATATTTGATTGCGTCATTAACCTTTTCAAAAATATTTTCCTTAAATGATAAAGCGAATTGTTCTGTAAATTTTATAAATGCGGAATAATTTAAATCCTGAATTATGTTAAAATTTTGAAGAACATCTAATCCCCGAATCATATTTTTAATTTCCTTGGAAAAATCGATATTAACACGCTTTATTTCAATATTCCTAATATTTTTTGTAATGCCATCCAAAGCATTAGATATTACTAAGACAGATTTAGGAACCTGAGTTGTAAGGCCAAGTTCATTATACAGAGAATATCCAATGATAGTTCCAGTATTATTTTTTGTAAATGAAGAAACAATCTCTTCATCAGAAGGTGGAACAATACCATACTTACTAATCTTAGGTAAATGATATGTTCCTTTTGCTATCTTTACTAGTTCATTTTCCTTGCACATTCTCTCTAACGTTTTATAAAAAGCTTCTTCGCTAACTTGGCAAGCTAGCTCTTTCCTATAAAATTTGCTTGCCATTATTATTTCATTTTCCTTATATGTCAATATTTTCTCTCTTACAATTGCATTGCTTGTCATCAAAATCATATCACCTTTCATTATTAGTATATGAATAATCAATAATTTTGTCAAGTTTTTTTGAATATTACTTGACATTTTATATATATCACATCTAAATGTTGTCATAAAAAAAGCTAGCAATAACAAAATAAATTGTTTGCTAACTTTTATTTTTTGTCAACCTTTTTTAAGTAAATTTTTTTAATATATCGTAGCGTTTCTTTTTCGCCCTTATCACGATACATTGTAAGCAATAATAAAATCTCCTCTTTTGTTTTTTCGTGAAGAATGGTATCACCCTTTAAAAAATAATCTAAAGGCATATTACTTGTAAAATGACCCTTGTTATAATTCTTTGAAGCCGCAATCCGATCACAAAACATCTCGGCTACATATTTTTTGGGCATCGGAACAGGTTGATATGATTTAGTTATAGTATTATAGTCTGTCCAATATTCACCGTGATGACGATTTCTTCCCTTATGGTGCATCCAAGCCTCACTATAGCCCTTGTCATCTCTTTCCTGATGGTGAGGAGATCTCGTTCCTTCATAATATTTAGCGCCATTAAAAAATTCGATGAAGGAATATTTTGACAAATCATGCAACAAGCCTTGCTTAATTAAGCCAATTTTAAAGCAATAGCGCATGACCATATGACGATGCTTGGTGATAGTAATAAAATGCTTAATAATATGCATAAATTATTCACCTTGTTTTTTGATTTCAATTAAAGCCTTTGACTCATATTTCGAATCAGAAGTTAATAAAACCTCACCAACACTATCTACGACAATATGACCAAACTTCGGATTTTTGATTGATTCCACAAAGCCATTGATCGTAGCCTCAACACTTGAATATTCAAAGGCAAAATTTGCATCTTCCATGGTGCAATTTATAAGCTTTAGATTTTCACAATAGCATAAAGGCTGAATACCAATGATTTGGCAATTAATGAAAGTTAGATTTGTTGAATACCAGCCTAAATATTCTCCTTTGACAACCGAATCCTTAACAATAATATTTTTTCCATGCCAAAAAGCATCCTTTGTATCAAAATAGCAATTTTCAAAATAAACATTCTCCATGTATTGAAAGCCATATTTTCCATAAAACTTCGAGTTTGAAGCTTTCAAATTTTTCGCCAAAAAGAAAATATATTGACTAGTAATACTGCTATTATTGACCGTGAAATTTACGGACTTCCACCCAAATTCTAAGGAATTAATAGTTGAATTTTCAATCAAAATATCCTTACACTCTCTGACGGCCTTAATTCCTAAAAGATTAGAATTTCTGATGACAATATCATTGCTATACCAAATAGCGGCCCGGCAATTCTCGGTTTGCGTAACATTATTTAAAACCATTCGATCATCATGCCACAAAGGATAACGCAAATCCATATAGCAATTATTTAATTCAATGTTTTTACATTCCTTTAACGCCGACTCCCCATCCTCTTCACCTTCAAAGCGACAATTATTTAAAACCAAATCCGTTTGATTATATAAATCCCTTTCCTCGGGGAAGCATTTATTTTCAATTACCTTCATAAAGTACCACTCCTTCACTTTAACCTTCTTACTATATTATATATTAATTTTCGACATTTGAAAAGAAAAAGAGCCCATTTTCTAATGGACTAATTATTTTCTCTTATATAGCTTTGAATACATTAATGATGAAGCAACGACACTTAAAATAAAGAAGCCAATAACATAGATACAGCTTATATTAATTTTTACTGTTTCATTAAACATTTTCAAGTTAACTGAAAAGACTTCCTTTAGAGTACTCATTAATACGTGATTATCTAATCCATTCATTGCCAAATCCATATGCTCTAAAACCCCACCAAGGAGAATATCGCGATACATAGCCGTTATATGGCTTCCTGGAAAAATATTCGCTAGCGTTTGAACGGAAGCACTGAACTGAGACATTGGGATATAGGCTCCGATGATGAATCCAACCGCAGCACACAATAATCCTTGAAAAGCTCCCGCTTGCGATGAGGTTTTAAATAACATGACAATAATCATCAAAAGAGCAGTTGCGGATAACGAACCCAAGGCCGTAAGTCCAATTAGCTTGATAATGTCAATAAAATCTAAATAGGTATCTCCTAAAAAGCTAACAACCATTACGGAGCCTAAAAGTAATAAAACTGATACCAAAAATGAACAAACAAAGGCTGCCGTCAAATATGAAATAATGATACAAGGTCTGCTTACAGGCGTAACTGAAATATCATAATCGATTTTATTTTCTTTATCCGAAACGATGGTTGTTAATGATGAATAGGATACCGTAATGACACTTGAGCCAATTACTCCCGATAATAAAAGCATATTCGCAAACATATTGATATTGGCCCTTGATACGTAATTAATAGCTTCACCTAACGAGCTTTCTAAACCACTAACAAAGGTTCCTCTTAAAAATAAAACATATAAACAAAAGACAATCAAGGGCGTTAATAAGGAAAAGAACACGGCCTGTCGATCCTTTAGATATACCTTGATATTACGAATTGTAAGTCCAATAAAGCTTTTCATTATTTTAGCTCCTTTCCTGTTAATGTTAAGAAAACATCATCCATTGTTCCCTTATACACCTCAAAATCCTCAATTTTATTCTCATAAATAAAGCTTCGTAACTCCGAATGATTCATCTTTACTATGTAATGATCAACCTCATATTTATATTCATAATCACCAATTAATGAAGTATTTTTTTCATTCATTTCGGTATACCAATATAACCTTGTGGTTGTGTATTTGGTTTTAAGATTCGCTGGTGTATCATTCTCAATAATATGGCCATGATCAAGAATTACCACCCGATCGGCATCCACAACCTCCTCCATATAATGGGTTGTCAAAAAAATTGTTAGCTTTTCTTCCGTACGGAGCTTATTGATATATTTCCAAACTAAGTGTCGAGACTTTGGATCTAATCCGGTTGTTGGCTCATCTAAAAACAAAATCTTCGGATGATTAATCAAGGCTCTGACGATATCAACTCTTCTTCTTTGCCCGCCTGATAGTTCCTCATAACGCTTATTCCAAATTTCATCTAACTCAAACATCTCAATGAAGGGCTTGATTCTTTCATTGGTTTCTTTTTTTGATAAACCATAATAAGCGGCTCTCGTATAAAGATTTTCACTCACATTAAGCTTTTTATCTAAAACTGAATTTTGAAAAACAATTCCAATATCGTTTCGAATCTCTTTATCATCCTTGTCCAATTCATGTCCAAAAACCAAAACTTTTCCTGATGTCTTTTTTAAAATTGTACAAATGATATTAATGGTTGTCGATTTACCTGCTCCATTCTCCCCAAGAAAAGCAAAGAGCTCACCCTCATTAACATCAAAGGAAATATTATCTACTGCCTTCGTATCTTTATAATTTTTTACTAAATTTGAAACCTCAATAGCTTTCATTAATCTCACCTTCCGAGAATTATTATACAAAAAAGGAGAAAAAAGAAAATGCAACTAAGCTTAAGTTGCATTTTTTATCTAGTAAGATGCATTTATTCTGTATCCTTTGATTCCTCTAAGAGCCTATTAATATTTTTTTCATCAAGCTTGTTTATTTGATAGCTGATAATCCAAACCAATCCATAGGTGATAATAAAAATAGAATATAGAGAAATCATATCTAATAATTCAAAGCCTAGACCAAATATGATTTGAGCTAGTGAAATAACGCCTAACAATAAAACAAAGTGAATGATGATTTGCGCAATAAATGGTAATCCTTTAATATAGAAAATTAGAGTTGGCAGTGCGGATAATATTCCTGTCAAAATAACGGAAGCCAGAAAGTACCAAGGATATGTTATCTCATGACCTACGAAATGAGCAATAACGCCAATAATGGCATTACCAAGAACGATACAAAAGCTTACGGTAACGGCTTGAATCGCTAATAGCTTAATAACATTTTTCACCTATTTTGCCCCCAATCCTAATCTTTTTTTTAAATCCTTAACGTAGCTTCGGGAGATTACGATTTTTTCATCATTTAATAAAGTCGCGTCAAATCTTCCGTTTAGGCTCGCCTTAACATTTTTTATTTTTTTGATATTACATATCATCGATTTTGAACAACGAAGGAAGCGATTATCTAAAATCTCCTCAAGCTCATAAAGCTTAAGTTTTGAATCAAACATATCATTTTTGGTAATAATATAGGTTCTATTATCAACTGTCTCAATATAATAGATACTAGCCAGATCAATAACATAGCTCTTAGCATCCTTAATTCCTAAAAGATTAATTTTTGAATCGGATAAAAGAGACATTGCTTGTTTTATTTCTTCCGTCATCCGATGAACTTTAATCAAAGCCTCCTCTTCGATGCCCTCATTAATTATATCAACATTAACCTTCATTTTTTCACTCCTATCAAAAAATCAAAGCTAAAAATGCAGGAAATCCCTGCATTATTTAATTTCAATGGTTATATTGGCACTATCATAGCTCATAGAATTAACAATAATTGAAAAATTAAGGGCACTTCCACTATGATATTTATAATTATTCCAAATATTAATTCCAAACTTTTTAGATGATGGCGTATATAAAGAATCACTAGTCGCATATTCCTCCATACTACTAGAATAATCTTGTCGTAATAAATGATTGATTAAATAGTCAGTTCCAGAATTATCATATAGGAATCCAGTATAATATGCTTCATCGTCATTATAGGCTGGCTCACCATATTCGTCATAACAAATCTTCGCGTCAATATGGACAACCTTAATTCCAATAACGTCCTCACCATAAAAAGGACTGTCATTTTTGTTTAAGCTATCATCAGTATAAAATTCAACTAAGAAATATTCATCATAAATCGAAGTGATTTCATGATCGCTAATTAACAAGAATTCGCCTGTATTGACAAAAGACTTTAGATCAATATTACCAAGGCCGGTACCCGTCACAATCGTTGGGCTTACCCAACCAAGTAATAATTTGGAAAATGCTCCATGGTCGCCAATATTCGCATCCATCATATCAGCCCAATAGGTACCACCAACAGCACCAATTGTATCATCATAATCATAATAATCGTCTAAGCCCATTAAATGACCCGTTTCATGAATAAAGGTATGGGCATCATAAATAATATTCGTATTATCATAAACAGGATCTGCTTCATTGATAAAATCAATTCCGGCCCAACCATACATATTAACATATTTATTATCTAATAATTCATCCTCTGGATATTGAGTACAATAAGCCCATCGCAATTCAGAAGAGCCTTCATAATCAACTGGGCAATTGTAAACTAACCAAACAGCGTCAATACGGTCATCACCATTATAATCATATTCTGAATAATCATAAACACTATCATAATGCTTTAAAGCCTCAAGAACAATTAGATCAGAAGCATAATAATATTCACTTTCATATTTCTCATAATATGATAAAGTTTTACTTGGCTTATACCATTCCTTAATAATCTCAAATTTCAAATTTAATTTACCATATGAGCTTTTTTGATAGAAGGTTGTGACACTCTCCCATCCGGTTTCAGCGCTTGTACCATTAAAGGTTTTTTCAATTTTTTCAATATTTTCATCAGTAGCCTCTGAATCATTTAAATTAATCGGAATTACTAAAACACGTGGTGAACCAACCGAAGGTAAATGGTTAGTTGTAAGGGGACCATCAAGCATTAAGCAATTATTAAAAGTTTTCTTCGTAAATTTCAAAGTCGAATCAGGTAATACCCCCGGTATTTCTGGGGTTTCAAAGCTACCGGTTGTGGTATCTTGACTAGTTGTTGTGGCTTGATTAGTTGTACTACCTTGATTAGTTGTTGTATTTTGATGGGTAGTTGTATCTTGATTAGTTGTCGCAACACCAATTTTACAAGCTGAAAGACCAGCAACTAACAATAAAAGTATTATTGTAAAAATTTTTTTCATAATTTCTTTACTCCTCTAAATAAGTAATTGTCCAAGGACAAGCATTTCAAAATCATCCTCAATTAATCCTTCGACAATATAGTAATTAATCATATCCTCAATCTTGTAGGTTGATGGATTCGCAAGATACAAGACACCATCATATTCAACAAAAATTACACAATAATAATCAACACCCAATACTGTATCGTCTAAATTAACCTTTAGTCGGTAATCGGCCCCCACTAAAGAAGGTGTACCTTCCTTTACCTTAGCTCCAATGGAATTAGCATATTGCAAAGCGGTGCCACTTGTGTATTCCTTTAAGCTTATATCACTTGCATTTCCATAAATAACTCCATATTTAGCATCAGGAATCAAAGAACCAAAATGACCAATGATATTAATTGTAGCTTTTACAGAGGTGAATTCATTTTCCACCATTGTATAATCAACTGCTAGATTAGCATTCGTTGTCATTCTTGATAAATCAATTGCCTCACCACCTCCAGCAAGCAAACTCATACCTTTTAAATAAATACGAGCATAGCCAGTTTCTGTCGGAGTAACAACTAAAGCATAACGAGCCTTCGCAAGATTTCGATCTAATTCTACGCGATATTCCTTGGTCTTGCTACCTCCGTCTCCTTTAGCCACGACATTCCAGTTTGAGCCACTATCTGTCGATAGGTAGATATACCATTTAGAAATATCCTTTTCCTCCGACCAATTAAAAACAACACCACTTGTATTAGAAACATCAGTATCCATTTTAATTGCTCCACCATAGGAATCAAGCTTGAATTCTGATGGGATCATTTGTTTATTACCACTATTTCCACCTACTCGAATGACATTGCTTTCAAATACTCCTGCTACATTTGTCACAAATTTGACTCCACCGGCAGTAAAGGAATAATTTTTCTTATAGGCACCTGTATTGCTTAATGCAAAATTTATTTCATCGACAACATCAATAGCTCCACCGCTACTTGTGCCACCGCCAGTTGAGCCACCCGTATTATTTTCTAAAGATTCAATAGCATCTAAGGCTGATTTTAAAACCGAATAATTAGTTACTAAAAGCTTTTCTTGACCATTTAATGCCATATAAGCAACATAAGCTGCATTGACTAAAGATTTATCCTCGAGCGTTATCGTGCTAGGAAGATTGTTTATCAAGGCAATGACATTATTGACCTTCGCATCATCAACCTCACCACTTTGATTATAAGTGCTTGGGAAAACAACTTCAACATATTCAGGGTGATCGATATACGGATTACGGTTGTTTTGAAGCTTATAAACCGCATTATTTCGATTGATTTCCTTTTCTGAAACCGGATCTTCGATAGCCCATTTCGTAAACAAATTTACAGCATAATCAGTAAGATATGGATAAGAGCCTTTAAATACCGCGGTTGCATTTCCAGCCGTCCAGCTTCCTACTTGGTTGGCATAACGGGTAGCCATATAAAAATAGGTCCGAGCGAAATCGCCCTTATATTCATCTATTGGCTCAAAAACCGTACCACTATAGCCAGAAAAAGAGGATGATCCAACCTTTGATCCATTTTTTGAAGTGTAGGTTGCAAAGCTAACCTCACCAAAAGGATAGCTGCTTCGACGATTGTTTACATAGCCATCAGTTGGATAAACGTGGAATAAATCACTTTTCATCGGTGATCTTTCATTAAACCATGATTGAGGAATTGAATGCTCGCGATTATAAACATCTCCCTCCTTCGAATAGTTTCCTGAATGATCATTATAAACATTAAACTCACAATTAGAATACATATCCCAAATAATATTTGTCCCTGGCTTACAGTCGGTAGTAACATAGGCATCAAAAAGGCCATCATAGCCAAGGTCAATAGTATTGGCACTAATAACACTTGTTAGCTGCTTTTGTAAGGCTTCACCTGTTGTGGCCGTTACACTAGCATAATAGGATTCAACACTAATGGCATTAACATCGATTGAAGGTATTGCCAGCATTCCAAGCAACAACAGTCCTAAAAATAAAAATTTAATTTTTCTCATAAACACACTTCTTTCAAAAAAATCATTCCATCCCAATGGATTGAGCTAAAATAATAGCTTCTTCGTAGGGCATTAAGGGAATGATACATTCATGTTCATCGACCATTATTATACCATATGAGGATAATAAATCGATTATTTCCATAACCTGGACCTCCGAAAAGCATAAATCGCCCATAATTGTTCCAATATATGGATATAAATTGTACTCAAAAACCGCATCAATAAAATCTGTTAAATCTGCTTGATCATACATTTTTAAGCCTCATCTCCTAATTTCATTTTACCACAAATACATAAAAAATACGATACTATTTAACAAATAAAAAGGCTTCGAATAAATCGAAAGCCCATTTTTTAAGCCCAAGGATCTGAAGAGATTGGTAATTTAACTCCTACTAATAAATACTGTTCCCACAAGAACCATTTACCATCACTGCCTCGTTTTCGAAGCTTAATCGGACGAGGGCTATCGGCACCACCACATGGGATAAAGAGCTTCATATATCCCTCTTCATCATCAGATACTTCCATGCTTTCAACAATTATCGTGTATGGTTCCTTTGGTGTATAGTCATTTTCGGGAGTTGACCCAACAAAATAGGTAAATGGTAAATAGGTTTTTCCATCACGGAAACGATCATTCAAGAAGGAAATTTCTTGTGCATTTAAAGGGCGTGGTCCTCGCAACCAATTTAGCATTTCCTTACCAATTTCTTTGTCGGCGGCATAGCAGCACAAGGCTAAAACGGTCAACGCAGCTGTCTTGAAAGGCGTATCAAGACTTGCCTCATTCAAGGCTTGAAGTTCAGCTAAACTTTCAGGAAGAGCTCTAAAGGTAAAGGTTACCTTTTGGTTTAAAGGCTGTTTGTTCGTTTGAGCAGGTTTTGCTTGGGTTGTTTGATTGTTTTTTAATTTGTCAAAAATACTCATTTTTCGATTTCTCCTTTATAATATTTTTTTGCTAAATCATGAAACAGTTTTTCAAGACTAGATTGACAAAAGGTGGTTGTTTTTATTATTTCATCACGAAATTCCAGATTAAATCCATATGTCGTCGCATCAAGAGCAAAAAAGCGCGGATTTATTTTTTTGAATCTTTCAGCTTCGAGTATTAAATTTTCATCATTTATTATTTGCAAAGCCATATTTGCATCATCATCACTAATAGATATTTTCTCGATTTTAACTTCATCCCGATGGTCGTTAACAAAACATAGACATTTTAAATACCACTTATCTTTTTTATACAGACTAAAGGAATACCCATAATTTCTCACCATATGACAACAGGATATGGAAATTGAAATGATATCAGATACTTGATGTTTAGGTTTTCGCTTGAACAATAAAGCCACATTAACACCTCATTTGAGTCTTTTTCTTTATTTTATAAGATAAAAAAAGTTAACAACAGTTACAAATGTAACCTTTTTATCTTTTTAAAGACTTTTTTAAGTAATATATATTTTAATTAGATTTTTTTAATTAAATCATAAGCAAATTGTCATATAAACAGGTATGTAAATTTTTTTCATATGTATAAATGGAACTATATCATTTCCGATACTATACTGTACTATAAGCTGTTATTTTTGATAATACGCACATATGTTTTATATATGAATTTTGACAAAACGCGTGTATAATTGCTTATCGTAATAATTTTTAATCAAGTTTATAAAAGAAAAGCCAAATAATATGTAATCGAGAAAATATTATATAATTTCTTTTCCATTATTTTGAAAAAACATACTGAAAATCCATTTTCTGAGCATATTATAGGTTTTTCCAAGCGAGTTTTTAAACACTTGAACCTCTCATGACTATAAGTCATAAGATTCTAACTTCTATCTTCTATTC
>CAZWLD010000006.1:0-66859 GCA_964634685.1 uncultured Anaeroplasmatales bacterium | reverse complement strand
TTACCTCAGATTTTTATTTTTTATACCCTTATTTAATTTTGGGGAAACTCAAATTATTATTGCATTTTAGATAAGAATTTATCTTGAAAACGTTTAATTAATCATTTTTTTAGATTAAAGTGCAAATCATATTGTATTTCGTGTATATTTTTCTTGCATTTCAAAGGCATTTAGTATATAATATATTTGTGAAGAAATCTTTGAATGATTTGGATAAAGTAAAAGGATGGTATATAAATATGAAAAACATTGATCGTTTTTTCAAAAAAAATAATATTGAGGTTGAACATATAATTTCTGCCTATTGTAAAAATCAAGCTTTAATCATTTGCTTAGATAATGGTGATGAATATTCCTGTAGTATGTTATTATATGAGCTAGAGGCTCTTTTGCCTGCCGATGAATTTATTACTGTGCGAAGGGGAACAATCGCTAGGCTAAGCGCTATTCTTTCAATCAGCGATGAGGGTATCTATACAATGATTGATGGTAAACAATTCCAAGGAAGAAAAAGGTTTTTAAGTGAGCATAAAAAGCTTCGAGCTAATTTGCAGTTGAATAATTCGACTGTTATTTCCAAGCCAATGAAAAAGGAACAGCCAAGACTTCCGATGTCCTTTCTCGAGAAATGTACTATTTTAGATGAAATGCAGATTGCCTTTTGTGTGATTGAGCTTGTGTTTGATGAGAATGGTCACGGTCTTGATTTTATCTTCCGCTATTGTAATAAACAAATGGAAATTATTGAAGGAGTTCCTATTGAAAATATGGTAAACCATTCCTTTTATGAGGTTTTTAAAAATGGTGATCGAAAATGGCTTGTGGCTTATGCCGATGTTGCCTTAAACGGTGTTAAGCGAACAATCAGTGATTATAGTCCCGAAATTGGTAAGACGTTAAAAATTTATTGTTATCAGCCTGTGCCAGGTTATTGTGCGTGTGTATTAACTGAGGAAATTAAATAGAGCTTATTTTGATAAAAAATCGCTATGATTGAGTTCATAGCGATTTTCTTATAAATTGGTTATCTTTACCATTAGTGGTTCAGTTTCATTTTTCTATATGCCAACAATTTTTGCATATTTTCAAGATTTGAGGCAATCCTGTTTATGGCAGCAATTGAATTCAAAGATTTTATTTTTGCATCATTTTGCGAATAAGTTCTTTAGTATCGAGTGGTCTGTATCTTTTTACTAAATAGATTAACCTTTCTTCATTGAATTCTACTGCTTCTTGAAGTGTTGTGGTAATAATTATTTCCTTAAAATGGCGGTCAATATACTTATTGTAGAACTCTTGTACAATTTGATCCTGAATAAAATCATTTAAGCGGTCATTTTTAAATCGGTAAATCCTTCTTCCAGCAAAGATTTTTGAAAGGTTATCAAACTCGATTAACAATTCATCATCAAAAATTTTACTTCGATCTAAATATCCCTCTTCTTCATAAATCTTAACTGAATCTAGTTCAGGGAAATATCTTTGGAAGTGCTTGTATAGGAATACGTATCTCCTAGATAGCTTTTCTCTTTCCTGAAGTGCTTCCTCAACCTCAACCAATTTTCCTTCCTTAAAGATTTGAATTAATTGAACCTCTCATGACTATAAGTCATAAGATTCTAACTTCTATCTTCTACTCTCAATAAGAAAATAGTCAACCTAATAGTATTGGTAAGTTGCCTACACCGCGTCTAGAAAGACTAACCATTAGGTTACTTGATAGACTATTAGTTACATAACCAATAATAACCTTTTTAAGGTATTATAGGTTACTTTTGTTCCACTTAACACTAAAGAAGCTTTTGTCTTTAATGCTAACCTTGAATTCTCATCCAAGGGTTTTAAGTACTCTCTAACAAGATATCTAGCCGCAATATTATAGGATGCACTTAAATCACAATTATATATCTTGCCATTTTTAAGAGTAGCCACTTTTTCTCAAAAATAATAATTATTTTAGCCTTGTTTTATTAATTTTTAGGTTCTTTTAAAGAGAGTAACGTAACACTCTCCACATGCATTGTGCTAAAATCTTTATTTATTGCTCATAAATATTCAACATTTGAAAGCCCTCGATTCAATGCTATTTTTTATCATTATTAGGTTTTTTCACAAAGAGCATAGTGACACTTCCCAAATATGGAGTAGCAAAAAAATTACCACATTGAATCTAGTATGCGAAGAAGAAAAGAATATATCATTATTCACGTTAATTTTAAAAAATTTATCCTCTTAATTAAATACCTCTGTAGATACTACAATTTTTATTCCATTTGAAATAGCATCATCATAGTTTATTTTGTCATATAAAAGCTTAAGGGTAATATTTTTATAATCTGCCTCATAAAATCTAGTTTCAATTATATCTTTAAGCATTTCATTAATATTATATTTACTATTTGCAGAAGGATTATTTTTTGATTTACTTCTATCTAATCTTACCATCTTAACTAATTCTTTAAAAGCTTCATCCAAACTGATGTTAGGTAAGATTTTTGCTATATCATATAAATGTCTAGAGTCTCTATCCATCATATTTTGAAGCTTATAATCACATACAGCAAAGACTTTATCAATAAATGTTCTTTCAAGTGATTGAACATTCATATTAAATGAAGCAGCATCAAATTCAATAGGCAATGTTAGATTATTTATTTGACAGAATTTTCCTATAAAACTAGATACATTATGATTAACAGTAGGATATGAAATCTGGTAATAACTTGTTTCTACTAATATTTCAAGCTTATCAACACAATAAAATGATTCATATTCAAAAATATACTTGTTGTAATCATATCTTGATTGAATTTTATCAGGATTTTTAAGTGTTAGTCCTAGTTCTTCTGCAATGCTAATGATAATTTCTTTTGATTGTTTTTTCTCTTTAACAGTTACATTCCTAGACATTGATAAATCTATATCCTCAGAGAATCTATCTATTAAATCAAAAGCCTTGGATAATGATGTACCACCTTTAAAAACAAAAGGTAATTCAGATAAAGAAAGCTTATATAAAAACATGGATTGGATTGTATCTTTTTCAACCATTAAAGGATTTCTTTTTAATTCATTTGCTACAGCATCAATAATTTTTTTCCATTCATTTTTATTGCTTTTATACCAACTCATTCATTAATCCTCCATTATAAAGATTTTTATATATCTTATCAGGAAATAAAGATAAATAATCCTTAACAATATTAAAATTAATATTTTTTTTATTAACATATTCTCTTAATTTCATCTTCAACTCATCATCACTTATTTCACTAAATCGATCAATATCAACCATTAATGACAAAAATTCTAGTTCATTAACATTATAATCTGTAATTTCAATTATCGGCTTATATACAATAATATCATAACCATCAACATTTATCTTCCTTTGTTTAGTAGTTGCAACATTAGACGTTACTTCAATTAAAGATGGTACTTGTGAAGTAAAACCATATTTATTATATAATCCTAAACCAGATATAAATCCTGATACTTTTTTATTGTTATAGATATACTTTTTTTCAATATACTTATTAATTGATATTCTTCCTTCTGTACCTATTATTGTTTTATAGGGCTTATAATAAACCCCACTGTATAATCGTATTAATTTTCCTTCATCAGTCAATTTTTTCATTTCTTGTCTTAATGATTCCTGTGAATTACAAGGTAATTCAGATAAAAAAATAGGTTCTGCATTTTCAAAAGTCTTATTTATGTAATCAATTATCATTGTATCACCTCACAAATTTGAAATAATATATTTCATATTTATTATATGATAATATTATAAAAATTTCAATAGTAAAAAACATAATTCAAATCAAACAAAGTTTCATTTTGGTATACTTTCATCAAAACATGAATCCTTATCAAGATATGTTTATGCTTCTTCCTTTTAACATTCTTGATAAGCTATTGCTTCGACTTCAGTTTTAAATAATCTAGATTCTTTTATTCTATATCTGCCTGTTTTATTAGGATATTTATTTAAATAAAAGCCTCCTGATATTTTTACTATTTCAACTTCTTTAACATATATAGTGAAATATTATCCATAAGCAATAATATTTTAATACAAGGCTAATTTTTTTCATAAACACATCTTCAATTATTGATTTTTTTAATATCTTATAAATGTCAAGAAACAATAAGCATTTAAAGAGTAAACGAAAAGGAATCAGCTGCGAACTGATTCCTTTTCTCATCTTTAAGGAAACAATGAAAATTTTTAAGAGTAGCCACTTTTTCTCAAAAACAATAATTATTTTAGCCTTGTTTTATTAATTTTTAGATTCTTTTAAAGAGAGTAACGTAACACACTCCACATGTGTCGGTTGTATAGATGGAACATAACACCTCATACGAGGCACCCTATGCAAGGAATATGTCAACTGCTATTCATTTATATCAGGTCTACTGGATACTACATGCGACATTAAGTAGCATGAGGTATTAGTTTTCATAGCTGAGCCGTCCAAAATGCCGTTTTTACTTTTTGATAATCATATAAACCATTTGTTTTCATTGCTTGATGAATACCAATATTCCTTAATGATTCGGGACATCTATCCCTATAAACATATGAAGAATTATATAATACTAAAATTTTAATTTTACCATCATTATAATCTCTTTTTGCACGATCACATTCGAAATCAATATAGCTTTTATTGCCTTGCATTTTTGATGATGAACAGTATGCTGACCATGAACGATAATTTCTACAGTGTGAACAAAACCCTTTGGTTACTTTATTTGTTTTTTCACCAACAATGAGAATAAATAATTTGCACATATCCATTCTTTTAGACAAAGAGTCCTTAATACTACATGGAAGACTATCATCTCTTGATTGCTTAAAATCATGAATATTTCTAAATTCTAAAGAATAATAATCATTGTCGTTCCAACTATATAATTTTTCAATTGCATCATGGTCTTCATCCCATGCTGCAGCTAAATATGTTTTAGTTCTATAATTCATGTACTACCTCCATAATTTTTTCTAAATCTTTTATATATACAAGGATATTCACTGTTCCTTGTATTTTTTCTTTATTCTTTTTACATTCCTCTATTAACAAATCGATTGCTTCTTCGTTTGATAATCCAATTCTTGATCTACCTGTGCCAATTAATGGTATATATAATGGAACTCCCTGACCTGTCTTATTATATTCATCTAATATATTAATAACACATTTTGAAATAGCATTTTTATCACTATGTGCAATATTATTCTCGTCAAACTTAGATAGCCCTACTAGATAGAAAATCACACTTTTATAAACCAATTTCGAAATAGAACCTATACTATCACTATTTATAATTGATTCATTAATCATCCTTCTTATATCTTCTATTGTAAATCCTTCTTTTTCCATCCTCATAAGCCATTGTCCATGCAAGGTTGTTTTAGAAACCTCTGGTTTTTCTTCACTTGCTCCAGAAATATGCAAATGAAAATCAGAATCAACAGGAATCACGACTATTTTTTCATTAATGCATTCTTTTTTATTAAACGATAATGCAATTATATCACCGCTAACTAGATTAATACTATTTACCCCATTACTCCATACTTCGTCATTAAGCCTTAATCTATTATCTATTCTAATAGCACAAATCAAAGCTTCCCTAATCATTATTGCTGGAACAGTGAAACTACATAAGCGCTCCTTTTCACCGTCTGTAAGGTTTGTTGCTTGCATAATAAAGTTCTTTAATTCATTAATCAAGGATTCAAATCTATTTATATTCATATATTCAGTAATATATGCTTTAAGGAATTTGTCAATTTGTTCATTTGAATAATCATTAATAATGCATCTTACGTCTTTTGGAACATCATAAGCTCTTGTCATTATTCTAGATGATGTGTTTGTGGGTAAAAGATTTCTTTCATAATTGACACAATCACATCCTAAACTATTGAATAAATCTGTCATATAAAACTGATATGATTGCCTTGGATTTTTAGAATACTTTTTCATTACAACCATTAAATTTGAAAATACATATTGTTTCATTTTTTATCACCGCCAATTTACCGCCAATAATCCTCCAGTTATGCTAAGTTACAGGATTTTATCTTTCTTATAAAATCAATTTGTATTCACAAGATGCTGGATATTTGTTAATTAATTATACCATTTTTCGGCATCTAATTAAAGTGAATAACTATTTATAACAGAGGTGAAATTTATGAAACAACAAGTAAGAAAAGGTTGTAAAGACATTTGGAATGCTTTTATGGTAAAAGATGCGATATTTGAAAAAGATATTCCATTTTGTCCTACTACAGGTGAAACCCCTGAATCGATTATTACGTGGGAGGAAGCAATCCACATTTACAATAAAGAAATAGCTTCAAAAAGAGTCGATTTTAAAAGAAATGATTACATTACATTCAATTTAGACGACTATAAATTTGATTTAGGTAAATATGATATTTGGATGTATCCAGGAAGAGCTTTAAAAATTATAAGGCACTTTGGAGGAATTATAACTCCAGATTACAGCACTTATATCGATATGCCTGAACCAATTAAATACTATAACACTTATCGAATGCGAGCTTTTGGTCTATGGGGCACAAGATGTGGCGTTAAAGTAATCAACAATGTTAGATGGGATTACAGCAATAACTACCACTATTGTTTTTGCGGTATTCCTAAAAATTCAATTGTACTTATAGGAACTGTTGCAAGCGGATTAAGAAAAAAAACTAATAGGCCAATGTTTGATGAAGGATTCTTCAATATGATTAATGAATTATCACCAAAAATAATACTTGTGTATAGATCTGCAAATTATCCTTGTTTTCTAAAAGCAAAAGAAATGGGTATTACAATAATCCAATACAAAAGTAGAACAAATAACAGTTATAAGGGGGTGACCACTAATGGCAAAAGGACATAGTGGATTATTTACTGGTACTAAAGGCGATATAATTGCATCTAGAACAAATCCAACTCTTCAAAAAGAAAAAGCATTTGAATATGCAAAAGATATCTATGAGAATGGAACCTCTGCTGAGAAGCGTTTTATTAACACTGTTACAGTCGTTTACGATGAAGAAAATGATCAATACTATTATGGCATGAATCATGGCATAGAATTGCATAATAGCCCGAAAAATGCTATACTATTTGGTGATGAAACTCATGATGGAATACTCCCTAAAACAAGCTTAAATAAATTTCCATTAGGAAATTGTTCTGAGGTAGATGCTGTTAATAAAGCATTAAATGCTGGAGCAAAACTAGAGCATCTTCATATGACGACATTGGATGTTAAACGTAAAAACATACGTTCGCATAATATTATTGAAAAATGCTCATGTGAAAATTGTACATCTACTTTTAAAGGCAGAGTTAGAAAAAATAATACAGAATGGAAGGATTAAAAATATGAATAAAAAAGATTTTAATAATATTTCAATGAGTGGTAGACTCGCATATCAACTACTTTGTGTAGAAAAATACTTTATTGCTAAGTACCCAGAAAAAAATTTCAAAGACTTATTCTCTCTACTATGGCAAGTAACTAATGAAATGTACATTGATACTTTCTCTGGTTATCTTATTGAATTAAACAAATCATGTTTCTTTGAATTTGACACTTACGAAAAGCAAGAATGGCTATACATTACAAAAGAACAATACAATTTATTTAAGAATTTAATTTCAGAACTAGATGACACTGATGAGAGTATTCTAGAAACACTAAAGGATCAAGCTGAAGTTTACGCTTATACAGTTGTACCTGAGAACACTAAAGAATCCATTGATATCATCTTTGACACTATTGATTTTCTAAAGCAAGAAGGAATTGAGTTACCAGATATCAAGCTTGTAGAATTCTCAACTATTGACCAAAAAAATGGTTGGGGAGATCCTTTTGATGGTTCAAAATTATCAATAATATTAAATAAATAACATTATTAGCCAAAATGATATGTTCAACTTTTGGCTATATCAATAGGATATATCTACACTAGACATTAGGTGCGTTGATATGTTCCCACATAAATCTTGATATATTTCCTCATACTAATAACCAGAATGTAGTGTTTTATCAAAATCCAAATAAATAACCCCACGAACATAACTTGGTGGGGTTTATATTATTTTTAAAGCTTATTTGCCTTATTTCCTTTCTAAAACACATACACATTCCACATGGGCTGTATATGGAAACATATCAATCGGTTGAATATATTTAATTGTATATTTTTCTTTTAATAGATTTAAATCCTTTGCCAATGTTGCGGGATTACATGAAGTATAAACAATCCTTTTCGGTTTATTTGTTAATAATAAAGAAATAAATTCTTCTCCAAGCCCAACCCTAGGTGGATCAACTAACACAACATCAGGAATCACTTTATCCTTGATAAGCTTAGGATAAACATTCTTAACCTCGCCAACAAGAAATTTGCAATTACCCTCTTTGTTTTGATTTGCGCTCATAATAGCTTCTTTATTATTATCGATTCCAATAACCTGACAAGCCAAATCGGAAACCCATTTGGAAATTGTTCCAACTCCACAATAGGCATCAAGAACAATTTCTTTTTTTGATAGCTTCGCCGCTTTTTTAATTTCATCATACAGCTTTACGGTCTGCGTTGTGTTCAATTGAAAAAAAGCATTTGGTAAAAGGTGAAAGTTTTTATCGTTAAGCTTCTCACAAATGGTTTTTTCGCCACCTAAATGCGTAATATTATTGCCAAAAATCTCATGACTCTTATAATCACTATTAACACTAGAATACAACGATTTTACATAAGGAATAGCCAAAATATCCTTAATGCAAACCGATAAATCGGTATTCTTAACTAAAACAATCGTCAAAGAAATTTCCTTAGTGTTAACGCCCATTCGACAAACAATATAACGAACAAAGCCATTTTTATATTTAGGATTATAAGCCTTTATTCGATATTTATCTAAAACCTTTAATACTTCTTTAATCGTTTTATTAATTAAACCATTATGAACCAAACAATCATCAAAGAAAACCATTTTATTTGAGTTAGCCTCATAAAGCCCTGCATTGAGCTTTTTCCCATCAAAGAAAACAGGAACCGAAGCCTTATTTCGATAGCCATTTGGATTTTCCATGCCTAATGTATCTTTGATTTCAAAACTCTTAGGATTAACATTACTATATTTTCCTAAAGCTTCAATAACCAATTCTCTTTTATATTCTAGACTTTTTTGATAATCTAAATGTTGAAGCGAACAGGCACCACATTTCTCATAAATTGGGCATAATGGTTTAACCCGAAAGGGACTTTCCTTAACAAAAGAATCAATATGCGCATAAGCATATTTGTCTTCTTCCTTGTCAATAACAGCGTTCACGACCTCTCCTGGTAATGCTTTATCAACAAAATAGCATTTTTTATTCAAATAGCCGATTCCTTCGCCATTAATTCCAAGCTTTTTTATTTCGATTGTACAATTTTTTTCATTCATCATTATTCACCAAAGACATTATACAATTAATGACAAAAAAAATAAAGAAGCAATGCTCCTTTATTCTAAATAAAGATTCTCGAGACTCGAAAATTGATAGCCCTCTTTTTTCAAATCAGTTAAGATTTTTAAAAGAGCCTCGGTATTATCGTCACTTACCGCGTGCATTAAAATAATTGCTCCATTGTGAATGTGTTCCATTACATAGTTATAGGAATATTCCCAACCATTGTCATGGTTCCAATCCTTATAGGCTAAGCTCCAATAAACGCTTGTATAGCCAAGATTATCAAAATTAGTCAAAGCCTCATCGCTTATCAAGCCCTCAGGAGCCCGCGCAAATTTACTCATTTCTCGTCCCGTAATCTTTGTATACAAGTCTTCTACCTTTGATAGCTCTAATGCCAATTCATCATATGATAGCTTAGTGATTTTAGGATGACTCCATGTATGATTTCCGACAATATGACCCTCTTTAGACATTCTTAAAATAAGCTCGGGATTATTCTTTAAATAATGTCCAGTCACGAAGAAACAAGCGGGGACATTTTCCTCCTTGAGGCAATCGAGAATAGCCGATGTATTACCATTTTCATAGCCCATATCGAAGGTCAAATAAATCGTCTTTAAATCAGTATTTCCAATGTAAAAAGCATTATGATCATCAATCAATTTCTGATAAATTGGTCCGGGATCTGGGGCTTCATGATTTTTTGATGGCACAAGACCCCAACCATAATCCTTAGCCTTTACACTAAAGCTAAATGGGATAAATAAAAGCAAAAGAATCAATATTTTTTTCATTTTATTTTCCTCCAAGCTTTTGTATACACTACTATTATTTGAAATTTATTTAGGAATATTACCTGCCTTTTTATGGATATTAAAATTAATGATAAAGCCAATAATTAAGCCATTTGTCAAAATATACAAATATAAAATAAAAATTAATAAAAGTGTCAACGCTCCATATATTTCAGTTAAATTACTAAAATATTTAACATATATACCGAAAATAAAGGTTGAAATAAACCAATAAAGGCTCGTAAAAATCGTTCCTGGTATCGCTTTTTTTATATTTGGCTTGATTGGTGGTATCCACACATTAATATATAGTATTAGTAAAAATGGCAAGAAAAACAAAACTAAATTTTTTACAAATAAAGAAAAAAATCCATCCTGAATATTGCTTAAAATAATTTGAAAAAACGATAGAACAAACCAGCTTCCAACAAAGAAAAAAATAAAAATTAACATAAACAAAATACTAATTACTCGTTTAAAGACGCCAGTTTGTGGTCGCCTTCTTTCATAGATGATTTCGGCGGTTTCAATCATTTGGTAAAATAAATTGGAAGCTCCCCAAACACTCGTCGCAATAAAAAAAAGAGAATAGCCATTACTATACTTTGTATGATTTAAAAAATATTCTAAAAAGCTTAAAATCGATTCTGGCAAATAGGCAACCTGATTTAAATTAATTTTGACATTAAAGCTTTTTAAAATAATCACTGTCAAATATAAGGCCGTACCGCCATTAATCAAAAAAAAGAAGGAAATTGATCCAGCTAGCGTCGAAAATCTTTTATTTAAAATTAACTTAACTAGCTCTATCATTTCCTTCAATTTTATCACCCATTTTTATTATTATTAAATAACAATGAACTATACAAAAAAAGTCATGAAATTGATCATGACCCTTCTACTACAAAATTTTGAAATTAACAAAGCCAAGAGCACCTAAAATAGCAATTACAGCAATTACAATATAGATGATTCGCCAAGTTTTTGAAAGACTAGCTGCATAGCTCCAGCCTGCTAAAATAACGACAATGATTAAACATACATATGAAATCAACTGAAGAATGCTTGGGATTTGACCACCAATTGTTAACAAGCCTGTTGAATTAATAGCACAAATAACCATACAAATAGCACTTAACAATAAAGCCACAAAAGCCAAAACGCCAATTGTATTTGAACTACTTCCCTTTCTCGACATATCTTTATTCCTCCTTGTATTTATTATACAAAAAAGTTAACTGAAATTAAAGTTTTTTCTTCCATTTATTGATGTGTTTATTTCCTATTAAAACTAAAATAAAATGTTATTTAGACAAAATATAAAAAAAATAGCCATGAAATTTTATCATGGCTAAATTAATGTTTTTTCTTCCATCTCTTGTTTAAATTGATTCTTATATAAATTGAAATAATAACCCTTTTTCGCTAAGAGCTCAGAATGATTGCCCGATTCAACAACCTCGCCATCCTTTAAAACCAAAATCAAATCCGAATTGAAAATGGTTGATAAACGATGGGCAATAATAAAGCTTGTTCTTCCCTCTAAAAGCTTGTTTATCGCCTTTTGAATCAAATATTCAGTTTCCGTATCGATACTCGAAGTTGCTTCGTCTAAAACCAAAATCCGCGGATCAGCGATAATTGCCCTCGCAAAAGATATTAATTGCTTTTCACCTAAGGAAAGTCGGTTGCCACCTTCACCAACTAAAGTATCATAGCCTTTATCCATTTTAGAAATGAATTCATCCGCATTAACAATCTTACAAGCCTCAATTATTTCTTCATCGGTAGCGTCGAGCTTTCCATAACGAACATTATCCTTTATGGAGCCACTAAATAATTCTGGTGTTTGTAAAACATAGCCTAAATTCGAATGAAGCCACGAAACCGAACGTTCCTTATAATTTTTACCATCAATTAAAATCTCACCCTCAGTAGGTTCATAAAAACGGCAAATCAAATTGACAATTGTCGATTTACCGGACCCGGTATGACCAACTAAAGCAACGGACTGTCCTTTATTAATATGCAAATTGAAATTCTTCAAAACGGTTTCCCCTTTATTATATTTAAAGGTTACATTTTTAAATTCAATCTCGCCTAAAAGCTCCTCCCAGTTTTCTTTTTTCGGTTCAAATATCGTTCCATATTTTGAGATGACCTCCGGAGTATCCTTGATTTCTGGTTCGGTTTCAATCAAAGAAATAATTCTCTCAGCCGAGGCTTGTGCTTGTTGGAAATCCGAAATAATTTGGGAAACCGACATCACAGGATCAAAGAAACGAATCGTATAGTCAATGAATACATATAAACCTCCGACCGTAATCGCTCCTCCTAATAAATACATATTAGCTCCGGCATAAAGAGTCGCCGCAACTGCCACATAGCCAATCAAATAAATCGTCGGACCAAATAATGATGAAAAGATAACAGCTTTAATAGCACTCTTCCTGTAATCTGTTGCTAGGTCATGGAAGGCCTCTTTATTTTCATCCTCAATAACTAAGGTTTTGGAGGTTTTAATTCCCATAAAGCCTTCATTATAGGCGGCCGTCATTTTTGAATTTATCTTTCTTGCATTACGATAAGCGCCTAAAATCTTAACGCGGAGGAAATAGGCTACTGTAACTAATATTGGTAAAGTAGCCGTAATAATTAAGGCTAGCTTCCAATTCTTAATATACAAAACTACTAAGATACCTATCATATTTAACATACCCCAAAGGAAATCGACAATTCCCCAGGAAATAATTGAAGATAGCTTTCGCGAATCACTCGTCATTCTCGCCATTATCCAACCCTGTGGAGTTTGATCGAAATAGCTAAATGACAATTGTTGAAGCTTATTATAGGCCTGCTTTTTTAATTCATAGCTTGTATAAACCTCAAGCTTTGACGCAAATAACAAAAAGCCGCCAACTGAGATAAAATAACCAACCGCAAATAAAAGGTAGATTGTCACAAATAATGGGAATGATGAAAATTCTAAATTATCAAAAAAGACATCAATCGCATATCCATTTAATAAAGGATACAAGGTATCAATTGTCGCTAATAAAATAACGGTAAACAATAAACCAAACAAAGCCTTTTTATTTCCTAATAGAGTTTTAAATATTTTTTTCCAAGTTCCCTTGCTGGCTTTTTCATGACCGTAATCTTCTTCTTCAAATTCCTCCATTATTCATCACCTCCCTTAAAAATTTGCTCAAACTCTTTTTCTAATGATCCTTGAATACTCCAAAGATTTTGATATAATCCTGGTTTTTTACTCAATTCCTCATGATTACCAATTGCACTTACTCTACCATCTTCTAAGACAATAATTTTATCGGCCTCTTTAGCGGTTGTAATACGATGGGTAATGATAATGGTCGTAATTCTTTTTGTCTTCTTCTTTAAAGCCTGCCTTATCATCATATCAGTTTCGGTATCGACAGCACTCAAGGAATCATCAAAAATAATGATTGGCTTTTCATCAACTAGAATACGAGCAATCGCCACTCGCTGCTTTTGTCCTCCGGAAAGAGTAGTTCCTTTTTCGCCAACTAAGGTATGGTATCCTTTTTCAAATTTTAAAATATCCTCATGAATTGAGGCAACATTTGCTGCATCGTATACTCGTTCCTCGCCCGCCTTTTTATCGGCAATTGTAATATTATCATATACAGTTTTGGAAAACAAAAACGGATTCTGTAATACAATACCAATATTTTTTCTTAAATAACGCTTTTCAATATCCTTTAATGGAATGCCATCATATAGAATTTCTCCATCCTGATATTCAAGCATTCTTGTTAATAAATTAACAATTGTTGATTTTCCACTACCGGTCTTCCCAATAATAGCGACTGTTTCCCCAGCCTTGATATCAAAAGAGACTCCATTTAAAAAATGCTTATCATCATCGTCAAATTTAAAGCTAACATTTTTAAATTCAATATTTCCTTTAATCTCAGGTTTTAAATCGCCATTAATCAAATACTCTGATGGTTCTTCTAAAACCTCTTCAATTCTTCTTAAGGCCACCATTGTTTTTCCATAATCGCTGATTAATCTTCCTAAGCTACGGATTGGCCAGATAAGCATTCCCATAAGCATCAAGCAAGCGGTAATCTCACTTGGGTCAACATGGCCTTCTTTCGCTAAAAAGACGCCAACTGTTAAGGTCGCAACATATTGAAGCATAACTAACGCATCACTAATACCCCAATATAAAGCCATTTTTTTATTAAAGCGATAATTTTTCTTTGAATAATCAAGGTTTTGCTTATCAAGCTTATCAATTTCAAATTTTTCATTCGCGAAAGCTCTAACGACTCGTGAGCTAGCCAAGTTTTCTTGAATGATTGTCATCATATCAGATTCTGATTTTTCAATCTCATCAAAAGCTCGATTAACATACCTGAAATAAATAACCGAAGAAATAGCCGTAATCGGAATTAAGGCCATTGATACCCACATCAAGGTCAAGTTAATTGACCCAACCTGATAGGCTCCGATAATAATCGTTGCGATTAAATTAATAAAATCTTGAATTTTATTACTAATAAACCCGCTCGATGTATCGATATCGGAAGTACATCTTTGAATTAAATCTCCGGTATCAGCTTTATTGTGGTAGGTATAGGATAGGGTTTGAATATGATCGTATAGGGCAACACGCATATCGCGACTAATAGCTTCCGTTAAGGCACCCTTCATATAATTATGAATAAAGCGTAAAACCAAACGGACAAACTGAAGTAACACAATACCGATTGCGACATACAATATAATTTCAAGAGGTGTTTTTCCAAAATTAAAGAAATCAATTATAAACTTTGGCAAATTTACTTTTGAAGTTCCATCCTCTAAAACTTTAATAGCATATTGCACAAATAATGGAATATAGGAATAAAGATATTGTAAAAATATTGCTAGAAACACGACCACAAAAATCGTTACAATATATCTTTTTCCCCACTTCCAAAGAAGCTTTATATCTCTCATTTTCTCACCACCTCTATTGATTATATATCATAAGGATATATTTGTGAATACATAAATAGGATTTATATTCAAAAAAAGGGGACAAAAGTCCCCAAAAAGCTAAATGTTCTCAAAGAGCTAAATGCTCTCGATAAAATTATTTTAAATTTGCTATATGCTTTCCATTAGCCGATTATATTTTGATATCACTGCCAAGGTTTCCTTATAATGAGCCTCCTTAGTCAAAATAAGGCATAGCTCCCTAACATAGAATTCTAATGCTTGAACATCGCATTCCTCATATTTAATAGGAAGAACAATATTTCGTAAATAATTCTTAACAGCTGAAAAATCATTTATATTCAAATATTTAATTCGCATATACAATAGAAAATCAACTAGCTCCTTTTCACCATCAAGGTGTTCAAAATCAATCTCCTTAAGCAAGGAAACAACCTCCTCGGTCTCTTGAAGATCATCAAAATACTTAATCATCAAACAATAATAATTAATGCTTCGATTTTTGACCGGAGCCAATATTTTTCGAACATCCTCCGGCATATTTTGGTAATATGCAAGAAAAGCCATCATCTCATTTGAATGAATCTCTTTAAAATTTGCATAGATTTCTTTAGCCTTGTCTTGAAGTCCCATTATCGCCAATATTTGTAAATAATCCTTTTTTACCTTTCTAAGTAAAGAATCATTTGAGGTCATATATAACGCCCTTGATAAAGACTCAAATAAGCCTTCAATTTCTAAATATTTCTTTAACCTAAAGCAAGTATAAAAGCGATAATACAAATAGAGAATTTCCTTTTCGCCCTTTAGTTCAAATGATGCCAAAGAATCAAGTACTCTTTTACATTCCAAATAATGACGAGATTTAAAATAATAAATCGCAATAAATAAAGCGACAACAATCAAATCCTCATCCTCAAGAGTTTCCTTATATCCCAAAATTGTTTGAACGGCCCTCTCACTTCGATCTAAATCATCATAAGCAATTCCCATTATCATATTAATAATGTCCAAATAGTAAGCCATTTCACGATTTTTCGTATAATTATCAATTGCTCTTAATACATCCGTATTTTGATAATAAAACGCCTTAATCGCCGCATTAATAACATTTTCATATTGAAGAGGATTGATAATAGGGACACTATTTTCCCCATTCATCTTCTCAAAAAGCTCGCTAACATAAGAGGGACGTATTCCCACCACATTATTTTCCATCTTCGATAGATAGCTTGTACAACAAATACCGCTACATACCTCCTGAAGCGTTAAATTCAGCTTTAGCCTAAGCTTTTTAAGCTCAATTCCAATAATACGGCTAAACTTATTATCCTTATTTTTTCGTTTTTTCAAATCCTTAATTAATTTTTCTACCTCCATAGATAATTCCTTTCAATGATAAATTTTTCCTTTATCGTGATCACGCGTTTCTCAAAACTTTTTGAAAATTGCAATTTTCACTCTTACATTATCACTTTTGGAGACAAAAAAAAAGATATTACCGTTTGAAAAATTTCATAAATTTTTAAACAAGCTATTTTTTCTCAAAAATTATCATGGCTGAAAAACTGTAAATTTGCTCTCTACCATCAAAAAAATGGCTTGTTTGATACTTTATTTCCTTCAAAATAATATCCTTTTGCAAAAACTTATTAATTTCCTCTTCTAAATCTGATTCATGCTCAAAATCAAAAATTTTTACCCTATACATTCTTATCACCCTTTTGACAAATATTATGTAATTTGCATTCACAACAATTAGGCCTTTGGGCCTTGCATACATATCTTCCTAAAAAAATAAATTGATGATGAAGCTTTATCCATTTATCAGTAGGAAAAGCTTCCATAATTTTCTTTTCTGTTTCTAAAACCGAAGCCTCCTGTGATACAATCCCTAATCTTTTTGTAACTCTTTCCACGTGTGTGTCAACGGGAACCCTAGGAATTTGATAAAACTCAGCCAAGAAAACATTCGCCGTTTTTCTTCCTACTCCTGGTAACGATGTCAATGAAGTAAAATCCTTAGGAATCTCCCCATTATAATAGGTGATTACATCATTAGCCATAAGCTTTAAATTTTTGGCCTTATTCCGAAATAATCCCAAGGCTCTAATACAATTTTCAATTAAAGAATAATCAGCCTTAGCTAAAGACTCAATTGTCGGGCATTCTAAAAACAAAGCTGGTGTAACCTTATTAACGGCTTTATCAGTTGTTTGGGCAGATAACATTATCGCAACTAAAAGCTCATAGCTATTATGATAAATTAATTCACAATGAGCATTTGGAAACATCAAATCCAAAGCCTTCATTATTTCATCAATCATCGCTTGATACCCTTAACAAAATCCTTAATCGCCTTCGATTTTGCTTCATCAACAGTTCTGTCAAGACGTTCCTGGCTTCGCAAGATTGAATTAATATAATTGACGCTTACGACACCATTAGCTAAAGCCTTACTATAGGCCTCCATTATTTCCTCATAGGAATAGCTCTTCCAGCTTAACACAACATTGATATCATTCGGAGATAAAGCCGAACCTAATTGATGCTCGATCATCGAAATAATCTTTTGATTTTTTTCATCCTCAGCCTCTAAAGAATAAATTTTTTCTAACATTTTTAGAGTCGGATTCAAATCAAAATATTCAGTTGCTCGATTTTGCTTATCATATTCAACCCGAATCTCAACAAACCCTTTGTTCATTAAGCCCTGCATTTTTTCTTCGCACTCATTAACACTAATACTCATTCTTTGGGTTAGCTTTTTAAACTTCAAAACATATATTCCGTTTTCATTATCTAAAAATAAATTCATTAAGATAACTAGTTCAACCTCATCAAGACCTAGCCTTCGATATTCCTTTAGCAATACAAGATAGATATTAATTGATCTAGCATTTAATAATTCCTTAAGCATTAATCATCACCTAAGATTAATTATATCACACCTAATCAACTATTTTCAATAAATCTAAAAAATCATCAAGGCCAACAATTAGCGTATAATCGATTTTTGTCAAAAGCTCAATTGAAATCATTATCCCATTCATAAAAGCTTCCTTACTGAAGATTTCGTGCCTTATAGTTAATTTTTCGCCTTTGTTTTCAAAGATAATTTCGTGAGTTGCGGTTGTATCGTCATTTCTAATCGATTCAACAGAACAATCAACTAGTCTTTGCGCATATTCCTTCGCCGTACCGGAGGGCTTATCAATCTTACTTTTATTATGGGTTTCAATAATTTTTACATTATCAAAATGGGGAGATAAGACATCAAGAATAGAAAATAAAGAAGCTGCCCCTTTCGAGAAATTGGAAACCCAAATAAAGGAGGCTTCATTTTCAATCGAGTATTTTTTGATTTCATAAAGATCATTAGGATTAATATTGGTTGTGCCTGATATGACCTTTTTTTTCTTCTTTAAGGCTTCTTTGATAACATCAACACAATAATCAGCTCTCGTAAAATCAATTAAAATATCACCATCATCAACAATATCATATTTATCCTCAAGATATTTTTTTACATAGGAGCCCATTTTCCCATTAATACCAGATATTTGAATACTCATTATTTACCACCTAATATAAATTATGCAAAAAAGAAAAAAAAGCCCCTTAAAGGGCTAAATATTTTAAATATGCGATTAATGTTTTGGCGTCCTCAATTTCATTATTCATAACCATTTGATGAAATTCATTTTTGTTCATATAAACAACATTTAAAAATTCATCCTCATCTAAATGCATATCACCCTTTGATAAATCAGAGGCCAAATATAAATGAATAACCTCATTAGTATATCCAACTGATGGTAACATCGCACCTAAATATTTAATTGATTTCGCTTCATATCCTGTTTCTTCACTAAATTCTCTTTTGGCCGCATCGAGAGGATTTTCATCAATCTCAAGCTTGCCTGCTGGTATTTCAAGTAAAGCCTTATCTACCGCCGGTCGATTTTGACGAACCAAAATGATATCATCACCGTCAAAGGCTAAGATTCCAACAGCGCCTGGATGATTAATCATCTCATATTTTTTAACAACTCCATTAGGTAAATGAACTTCCTTGGTATAAACCTTTAACAATCTTCCATCGTAAACCTTATCCATAAAATTACCCTCTAAAAGTTATAATCATCGTCATCATTCTTTTCTTCCTCTGTTTCCTTTGGTGAAGCTTCATCACCTAAAGGTAGAATAATGCCAAGAACGATATATACAACTAAGATTGTACCAGCAGATATTAATCCTAAAACCACAACTAATATTCTAACCAAAGAAACATCATAATTGTATTCCTCAGCAATTCCTTTACATACTCCTAAAACCATTTTATCTTCTGAACGATGTAATGCCATAATTTTCCCTCCTATGCCTGTTTATTCAAGGCTTCCTTGGCCGCATTTTGTTCGGCTTCCTTTTTGGTTTTGCCAATTCCTCGGCCTAATATAATACCTTCCATATCACAAACTGCCTCAAAGGTTTTATTGTGAGCAGGACCTTCCTCTTTGGAAATATAATAGCTGATTGATCTTTTATCAGCTTGAACTCTTTCCTGCAAAATGGACTTATAATCGACGATAAATTCAACATCATTAATATATGGCACTACCGCCATATAAAAGAATTCATTAGCGCGAGAAAAGCCTTGATCTAAATAAATAGCTCCCAAAAACGCCTCAAAGGCATCCGCAATAATCGCGTGGCGCATTCTACCTCCACTTAATTCTTCACCATGACCAAGCTTAATATACTTGGGAAGGCCAATTTTATCAGCATAGGTCACAAGGGCATCCTCGCAAACTGATTGAGCTCTCTTTTTCGTCATTTCGCCTTCATTTAAGGAGTAATTATTATATAAATAATCACTCATACATAACTCTAAAACCGCATCACCCAAATATTCTAAGCGCTCATTATTTGGTGTATTATGCTCATTAGCATAGGATGAATGCGTAAAGGCTTCATTTAATAAGCTTTGATTTTTAAACGAATTGATGAAGTCTAAAATATTACTCATTAGCCTCACCTAGGCTTTTTTCAATCTTAGCTATAACGTCACCCTTAACTAATTTTCTAACCTGACGAATCGCATTTTTAAAGGCATACGCATCAGAAGATCCATGAGCCTTAACGATAGGAACAGGGACACCACAAATCATCGCGCCTCCGACTTCACTTGAATCTAAACGTTTTTTATAATTTTTGAGGTTTTTTCTCATAAATAGATAGCCAATTTTTCCGCCAAGGGATTTTTTAATTTCTTCCTTTAGCATAATACCCATTGTTTTAGCTGTACCTTCAATTGTTTTCATAAAAATATTACCGGTAAAGCCATCAGTAACCAAGATATCACAATCACTAGTTAAAGCCTCTTTAGGTTCAATATTTCCGGCAAAGTTGATTTTGTCACAGCTTTTAAATAAATCATAGGTTTCACAATCAACCTGACGTCCTTTTCCCTCTTCGACCCCAATATTAATCAAACCAATCTTCGGATTAGTTTTATTTAAAGCCACAGCCGCTAAAGCTTTGGCATATAGGGCTAATTCTAATAAATGCTCAGGACGAAGCTCAACGTTAGCTCCACAGTCAAGTAAAATCTTCCCATTACCATCTAATGATGGAATGATTGGAGCCAAAGCCACCCGGTGCATTGATTTCATTTTTTTGACAATCAAATGGGCACCAACAACAATCGCTTGCGTTGGGCCAGCACTTACAACGGCATCGACCTCTTTATTTTTTCCAGCTTGGAAAGCCATAACTAATGAGGTATCTTTATTATTTCGAATGCTAGCGACTGGATCATGTTCACCCATATCAATAAATTTATCGGTATGAACAATCGAAATTCTTTCGCTATTTGTTAAAAGCGGTTTGATTTTATTTTCATCGCCATAGAGGACAATTTCGATATCCTCAAATTCTTTGATTGCGTCCATAGCTCCTTTAACTGTAATATCCGGAGCATTATCGCCACCCATTGCATCAACAGCAATTTTAATCATATTTTATTCCTCCTTTAAGGGATTTTTTTAGGCTAATAACTCTATGATATTATACCATAATAAACCCTAATCTAAAATACCCTTTTTCAAAAATTCAAACGATTTGAGATATTTATAAAGGATTTGGTATTCTTCTTTTTTATAAAGCTCATTATTAATTATCTGGCTCGCATCATCCATCGCAACACTTAAAATATTGTAATCCTTGACAATATCTCCATAAATAAAGGTTGGCATTCCTGATTGCTTATTTCCAAAAAAATCACCCGGACCCCTTAACTTTAAATCCTCTTCACTAAGTAAAAAGCCATCGCTTATTTTTTCTAAAATTTGAAGACGTTCATTGTTGACCTTGTCAGATAAAAGGAAACAATATGATTGAAGGGAATTGCGGCCAACACGCCCTCTTAATTGATGAATTTGCGATAAGCCAAAGCGATGAGCATCAAAAATCGCAATTACCGTCGCATCCTTGACATCAACTCCGACCTCAATAACGGTTGTGGAAACTAAAATCGACTTTTCATGTCTTTTAAAGGCCTCCATCGCACTATCCTTATCAATCGACTTCATTTTTCCATGAACTAAAAGGCAGTCACCATCAAAATAGGATGATACTCTTTCAAATAAATCATTGACATTTTCTAAATCCATTGCTTCACTATTTTCGACTAAGGGCGCAATAATATATGCTTGATGATTTAGGGATATTTCTTTTTTGATAAAATCAAAAACTAAATTTTCATTTTCTTTATTTATCACCTTCGTTACAATTTGCTTGCGTCCCGAGGGCATCGCTTTGATTGAAGATATATCCATATCACCAAAGGCACTAATGGCCAGGGTCCTTGGAATCGGCGTTGCGGTTAGATATACAACATCGGGATTATGACCCTTCTTCCTTAACAAGGCTCGTTGATTGACCCCAAATCGATGCTGTTCATCCGTAATAACCAAACGCAAATCTTTAAAAATAATATTATCCGATATTAAAGCATGCGTTCCAACTAAAACATCAATCTCCCCCTTGGCTAATCTTTCTAAGATATCTTTTCTTTTCTTTCCCTTGATGGAGCTTGTTAAAAGCTCAACCCGCATGTCAACATTTCGATATATTTCGCATAAATTATGATAGTGTTGATTTGCCAAGATTTCGGTTGGAGCCATAAAGGCTCCTTGATAGGAAGCGGTTTTAACCGCATAAAAAGCAATACTCGCAACGATTGTCTTTCCACTTCCAACATCGCCTTGAATCAAACGATTGGCGGGATAATTATTTTTCATATCACGAAAAACATCATTAACGGCCTTTTTTTGGTCATCTGTTAGTTCAAAGGGGATAGTCTTAATAAAGTCCTTCACTTGATCAATTTGATAATTTATAGGCTCCTTATCGGTAGCTCGATTCATTTTTTGATAGGCTTTAATTAATAATTCAAACAAAAAAAACTCCTCATATTTTGTCCTTCGATTAACTTCCTTAATGTCATCAAGAGTTTTAGGAAAATGGGCTTTTTCAACCAAATCCGTAATTGGCAATAAATGATATTTTTTCAATATCGGCTCGGGTAAGCTTTCTTGCAAATATGCTCCATAATAATCATAAGTGTTTTGAATGACAGTTTTAAAATAGGATGGATAGGTTAAATTGATACCATAAACAGGCTCAATGCCATTACGAAAATTAAAAAAGATATTTGATGCGGTAAATTGCTTGCGGTAGCGTTCATATTTACCTTCTAGATATATTTCCTTATTAAGAGTAAGCTTATTTAACAATTGCTTGCGATTAAAAATAGTAACCCGAAACTCAACACCCTCGCTTAAGGCCATAAAGGAAATGCTTGATAAATTCTCTCGATGAACTGTCATTGCAGGTGAACTCACAATCGTAGCTTTAACTAATATATCAACATTTTTATCATTTATCGATGATAAAATTCGCTTTTCATAACGGATTGGAAAAAATCGTAATAAATCATTAACTGTATATATTTCTTTTTCCGCTAAAGCCTTTTGAATTTTATTGCTTATGTATTTTAATGAACTCAATTCCTTTTTTTCTAAATCCATACTAATCATCCTCACCTAATATTATACAAAAAATAAATAAATTTTACTATAAGGAGGTGAATTACATTGTTTGGAATAAAGGGTCTTAAGGATATAGATCGCTTTTTTGGAGATTTTTTCGGTAATAAAATTCGCGTGAATATCAGTGAAAATGATAAGGATTATCTAGTCGATGCCGAATTACCAGGCGTAAAAAAGGAACGAATTAGCGTTGAATACAAAAATGATACGCTAAACATCATTGTTTCCGATGATAATGAAGCTAACACCATCCGAAGTATCTACCTAGCTAACATCAATGACAAAAAGGCAACTGCTCACTATCAAGAAGGTCTATTAACGATCACCTTACCAAAAAAGGAAATAATTGATCATAGTGTCTTCATCCCCATTGAATAAATTACCATAAATTAAAAAAATCCGGAAAATTCCGGATTTTTATTTAGTTTACTCTACTGCAATAATATATGAATAAATATCTTGTTTTCCCTCAACAGTTTCAATTTCAATATCACTTCTCAATTGATTAATGAAGGCCGAAACCTGTTCAACCTCATCAATTGAAACATCATTTCCATAGAATAGGGTAACAATTTGGGTTTCCTCATCAATTAGCTTTTCAAGTAATCCTGTTGTCGCTTCAAAGCGAGAAGGCACTGAACAAACAATTTCACTACGAGCAATTCCCATAAAATCACCTGATTTAATCTTGACACCATTAATCTCGGTATCCCTAACGGCATATGTGACCTCTCCTGATTTCATATTACCGATAGCTTCTGTCATATCCTCATAGTTTGTTTCTAAATCATTATTTGAATCAAAAACAATTAATGAGGCATAGCCTTGAGCAATTGTTTTGGCTTTTAATACCTTAACATTGCAGCCTTTAATTAATGATGCGGCCTGCTCAGCAGCTAAAATAACATTTGAATTATTTGGAATGATAATTACATTCTCGGCATTAGCATTTTGAATAGCCTTAACAAAATCTTCCGTTGCTGGATTCATTGTTTGACCACCATCAACGATATAATCAGTTCCTAAATCCTTAAAGGCTTTCTTAATTCCTTCGCCAAAACAAACACTAAGCAAAGCATATTTTTTCTTTTCAACCTTTTTTTCTTCAACCTTTTCTTGTGATTTTTCAATGATAGCTGTATGTTGCTTACGCATATTTTCAATTTTGGTTGTTACTAATTCACCATAGGTTAAGGCATGAGTTAAGACAACTCCTGGTTGATTAGTATGAACATGAACCTTACATAATTTATCATCCTGAACTAATACTAAGCTATCACCCATTCCTAATAAAATATCCTTAAGCTCATTTTCATCAAATTTTTCAGAATCCTTAAGCTCAATAATAAATTCTGTACAATAGCCGTATTTTATTTCTGCAGCCTCGAAGTTCTTTCCTTCTTGGGTTTCTTCCTCACGTTTAAAGGTTAGCTTCTTTCCTTGGACAGCCATAAGCATACCTTCAACAATCTTAATAAAGCCAGCTCCTCCACTGTCCACTACTCCAGCTTCCTTTAAAACCGGTAGAAGCTCTGGTGTTCTTTGTAAGGATGCTCTTGCTTCAGTTAAATATACTGTTAATAATGTTTCTAAATCATTAATATTCTCAATTTCATTTTCAAGCTTGACAGCTGATTCTCGAACAACCGTAAGAATTGTTCCCTCAACTGGCTCCATTACCGCCTTATAGGCTGTTTGATATCCAGATGTTAAGCAACCTGCAAAATCCTTTAAGGTGATAGAACCGGTCGTAACATTTTTAATAGCTAAATAAACACCGCGGAAAAATTGTGATAAAATTACTCCGGAATTTCCACGAGCTCCCATCAACAGCCCACGCGATAAGGTTTTTCCTAGAAGGCTAAGTGATTTGACATCGATTGAATCGATTTCCTTTACTCCTGACATCATTGTCATTTGCATATTTGTACCTGTATCACCATCGGGAACAGGGAATACATTAAGTTGATCTATTTCTTGATAATTATTTTTCAAATTAATTGCACCATTGATAACCATTCTTCTTAATAGAGCACCATTAACTCTAGTAATAGCCATATTACAGTCCTCCCAAAATTACTTGTTACATTAAAAATGAATATGAAAATTTACTATGTTAGTATATCACACTTAAAATAAAAATGCAACTTATATATTTTCTCAAGCGCTATCTAGTAACCATTTTCAATATTTTTGTATCAATTTTAAAAAAACGACTTGCATTTTCGAAAAAGATATGTTAAATTATATAAGGCTAATTATGAAAATAATTCTTATTTTAAGTAAGAAGGAGGTAACTGAAATGGCACAATGTTATGTCACAGGAAAGAAAACTGTCTTTGGAAATTCAAGATCTCATGCCTTAAACGCAACTAAAAGAACTTGGAAAGCAAACTTACAAACTGTAAAAATTGTTGATGAAGATGGAAATGTAAAACGTGTTAAGGTTTCAGCACGTGCATTAAAGAAGAGCGGATTAGTAAAAAGAGCTTAATTTCAGATTAACATAATAACTAGGCATACTTTAGGTATGCCTTTTTATTTTATCCTTTGAAAATAAATTTAAAAACGCTTGGACTATTTTTGAGAGAAATTTAGGTAATTTAATAACATAAAAACGCATAAAATATCACCTCTTCAGGAAATTTTATGCGTCATCTTTGCTTTTTATAACTAATACTCTACCCGAATATACTTTTACTAACCCATCAAATATCTCATTACTAATACATAAATTGTCATCATCTAATAAAGTATATTTCTCTAAATCATATTTAAAGCCCTTTAAAGTAATAATTGATTCCCTACTCAAGGAAAAAAAGGAAACAAATTTATAATCATCATAGGGAAAATAATATTCACCCTCGTCAATAATAAAGATATGCGAAAATTGATCAATCATTTCAATTGAAGGGTTTTTCTTCATCAATAAAATATTACTATAAAAATGTTCAATTCTTCTTCCTTGAATACCACCAAGGATAAAAATCTTTCCTTTGGCTTTAGAAATGGCATAAGCTAAGTCCGTCACATCTTTTTCTTCGGGAAGCTTTATGACCTTTGTTTTTTCTTCAAGAATTGAATAATCATCAATCGAATCAAAATCGCCAACGGCTAAATCCATTTTAATATTTTTCTCTAGGCATTGAAGAGCTCCCTTTTCAACTCCAATAATATAATCATCGCTCAAAAAATCAAAACAACATAAATCAAGAACAATTATTGTTCGCATATTGACTTTATCGCCTTATGACGGTCCTTGCTTCCAAAAACATAGCTTCCGGCAACGCAAACCTCGGCGCCACTTTCAATCACTAATTTAGCTGTTTCTTGATTTATTCCACCATCAACAGAAATGATATAGCGATAATTATGAATCCTTTTCAATTCTTGTAATTGTTTAAGCTTAGGCAAAGCAGAAGGCATAAATTTTTGGCCACCAAAGCCTGGCTCAACGCTCATAACGAGAACCATTTCCACCTTATCTAAAATATTCCTAATAGCCTCAACACTCGTATTAGGCTTAATCGAAATACCAGCCTTTTTTCCACATTCATGAATTTTATCAATGGCCTCTATTGGATTATTTGCCTCGATATGAACAGTGACATAATCACTTCCTGACTTACAAAATTCTTCGACATATTGTAAGGGATTAGAAATCATCAAATGAGTATCAAAAATTAAATCATAGTGCTTTCTTAAGGATTTGATAACTAAAGGACCAATCGTGATATTAGGTACAAAATGACCATCCATTACATCAATATGTAAATATCTGATGTCATCCTTAACATCATCGATATCTTCCTTTAGTTTTGAAAAATCAGCACTTAAAATTGAGGGTGCAACATCAATCATATAAACCTCCTAATAGCGAACCTTTCGGCATTTTATTTCATCAACAAATCGTAAATAGTTTTCATATCTTGAAGTTAAAATCTCTTTTTTCTGATATAGATCAATAACACAACAGCCTGGCTCTTTAATATGTAAACAGCCTTTGAATTTGCATCCACCCTTCAAAGAATCAAAATCGACAAAGCAGGATGCCAAATCATTAACGGTCATATTACCATAATCTAGGGAACCAAAGCCCGGGGTATCCGCAATCATTCCATCCATATATTGATAGAGTGATGTGCATCTTGTTGTATGCTTACCGCGGCCTAAGGCTTGGGATATTTCTTGGGTTTCTAATGCAAAATCAGGAATTAAGCAATTAATCAACGATGATTTTCCAACACCAGTTTGACCCGTCAAAACACTTATTTTTTTACTAAATATTTCCTTCAATTCTTTAATTCCGATTTTTTCTTTGCTTGAGGTGTAATAAACTCGATAATATTTTTCATAATAACAAAGCTTTTCCTTTAATTCAGCCATCTCATTTTGATCTAACAAATCAATTTTTGAAACAATTATTATTGGGGTGATGCCTTCTCTTTCAATCAAGGCTAAAAAGCGATCGAGCAGAATGAAGCTAAATTCCGGTTCCTTGGCCGCAAATAATAATAAAGCCTGATCAACGTTGGCAATGTCTGGTCGATTTAACTCATTTTTGCGATCAAATACCTCCATAATATAGCCTGTCCCATCAAAAATTTCGTAGGAAACATGGTCTCCTACTTTCGGGCTAAGCTTAATCGATTTGGCCTCAACCTTGGTCCTGGCGGTATTCGATTTTAAAAAGGAATTTCCTTTTTCAAGCTTCATTTGACGAAGCTTTCCTCGAGCCTGACAAATAATTTCCGCTCCTGTTTTGGCATCCAATACGGTGTATTGTCCACCGACTAATTTAATAATTGTTCCTTCCATTCGTTCTCCTATCCAGAGACATATACCAAAACTCTATTTTGCGTTGATATATAGGCCTCCTGCATAATAATCTCATTAACTCTAGCATTGCTTTTAACAAAAACGACTTCCATTTCAATATCTAAATAATCCGCAATAAATAAAGCAGCCTCAATATCCATTCCCGAAAAATCGGGAATCTCTAAAAGACCCTTTGAGATGGTAATCGTAATATAATTTTTTCCGTTTTTTATTATCTCCTGCCCAGGCTTTGCGGACTGCGCAATCACTTGATTTTCGGTAAAATCAAAGGAGTAATCAAAAACATATTCAAAAAATAAATCATTATTATTTTGAAATCTTTTAACATCATCAATGCTCCAACCAATCATATTTGGAATAACAACAGTATTATCATGGATAACACGATAAATAATAATCGTTGTTTCTTCAAATATAATGGCGCCAGCCTCCGGGATTTGCTTTTTGACATAGCCAATCGGTAAATCATTGTCAACCTCATCGATCACAATAACTTCATTTTGATATTTAGCCTTTACTAAATCTACTTCCGCTATGATATCCTGATAATATTTATTTTCAATATTAGGCATTGTGTTAATTTCAACACCGACATAAAGAATAACCTCACTTTTTTCCTTAACCTCTTGATTACCAGTCGGTCGCATCCTGATAACTGTTCCCGCCGTTTCATCCACAACTTCCTCGACCACAACCTCTAAATCAAGAGAATTCAATCTGAAAATCGCTTCATCAACGCTTAATCCAACAACATCCGGTAAATAAACATTGCCAATTCGATTGATCAAGGGACCAACGAAAAAAAATCCTGTTAATAATAAACCTAAAACAATTGATATTGTTAATAAGAATATCATCAATCTTTTCATCAAAATCACCTATTAAATAGGTTTATGAAATTTCAATTTTTTTATACTAGTTTTTTTGCGCGCAATTGTCCGCAGGCAGCCTTAATATCATGTCCCTGTTCGCGTCTTAATGTCGTATTAATATTATTCTTCTTTAAAATATCATAGAATGTAGTCATCGCATTTTTTTCACTTCTGCGATAAGGGTTCTCTAGGACCTCATTATAAGGAATAAGATTAACATAAACATTAAGCCCCTTAAGAAGCTTTGATAGCTCGTATGCGCATTCCTTTGTATCATTAACATCCTTGATTAGGATGTATTCAATCGTAACTCTTCGCCCAGTTTTTTCAATATATTTTCTAATTGCGTCCATCAAATGAGCAATTGGATAAGCCTTATTGATTTTCATCATTTTATCTCTTATTTCATCGTTTGGCGCATGAAGACTAATTGCCAAATTTGTTTGTAATCCTTCATTGGCGTAATCAAAGATTTTTGGGACGATTCCGCTTGAGGAAACCGTAATATGACGGGCGCCAATTTCTAGGCCAAAGGGCGAATTGATAATTCGTAAAAATTTCATAACATTATCGTAATTATCAAAAGGCTCACCAATTCCCATCACGACAACATGGCCAATTCTTTCACCAATCAATCTTTCGACCAATACAACCTGCAACACCATTTCGCCAGCGGTAAGATTACGAACCTTTCCTAAAAGGCCGCTTGCACAAAAGGTACAGCCCATATTACAGCCAATTTGACTAGAAACACAAATACTTTTTCCATAATCATGATTCATCAAAACGGTTTCAATTAAATTACCATCCTGAAGCTTAAACAAAAACTTAATCGTTCCATCAAGACTATCATGCCTTTCAAGAACCGTAAATAAAGGAAATGAAAAATCTTTTTTGATTTCCTCTAAAAGCGATTTTTTCATATTAGTTATTTCATCAAAGGCTTGAATATTTTTTTTATAAAGCCAATCAAAGATTTGCTTAGCTCGGAATTTCGTTTCATTTTTATTCAAAAAATATTCTTCATAATCCGTTAATTCAAAATCATAACAATTCATAACTTTACCACCACAAAGGTATTATAGCACAAAAATAAGACCTTTACTATTGATAAAGGTCACATTTTTATGCTAATTTAGTTTTTAAGACAAAGCGCTTCACTAAATAATAGCCACCATATATTGCCAATGCAATTCCTCCAAAAATCAAAGGAACAAATATCATCACCTCAGGATATTGACCCGCTAAGGTATTAGTTGCCCCCAAGTTAACAATATTTAAATTGATATCAAGCTCAAGAGAGGTAACAAAGAATAATACAAAGTAGCTGATAATATAGATCATAAAGGAAAACTTTTTATTGATAAAGTAAGCAATCGTTGAAGCTAAAAATATCACAAAGAAAAAACAAAGGGTCATTGATAAACCGATAATTATATAATATAGATATGTCCAATTTCCATTATTCATCCAAAAGATATTTGATAAAGCAAACCTTGAATCAGGATAAGATAATCCTGTTGAATTAACAGTATCAATAAAGGTCTGACGATAAGCAAATGGCTCAATATCAAAGCCCATTACAAGATAAAAGGATGTTAAGGAAACAAAAAACAAAAGGAAAAAGACAATTGATGTGAGAAGAGAAAAGCTTAAGGAATTAGATAAGGTTAGACGCAAATTGCTAGTTCTTCCTTCCTCCATATACTGAAATCTTTTTCCCCTTTGAAAGGAAAATACAAAGGCTAAAGGCACAACCATAAATAAAATCATTGATAAGGTTTCATAGAAATATCCAAAATTGGAAGGGGCATAGGTTTTAGCCACATATTCGCCTAAAACAAATCTCTTAACCTCATATTCCGTAGCTTGATAGATTTTTAAAAAAGAAAAGCCAATCACAAACAAAAATAAAGCAGAAACGATTAATATTGTCGGCTTAGCTTTAAAGGTCGTTTTAATTTTATTCCAAATCACTTGTGATTACCTCGCTTCTTTTTAAGTTTCCATCCGCCATTACATAAACCATATCTGCGATATTTTTAATATCATCTTCCTTATGGGATACAACCAAAATGGTTTTTCCTTGCTTTTTTAAATCCTTAACGATATCATAAAAGGCTAATACCGAGGCATCATCTAAACCATTGGTCGGCTCATCGAAAAGAATAATTTTTTGGTCTTCCATGATAGCTTGAATAATGCCTAGTTTCTTTTTCATTCCCAAGGAATACTTTCTTGTTATTTTATTACGGTCATCGTAGAGCGATAATTTTTTTAATAAATCATAAACAAGCTCTTCATTCATTTTACCATTAATTGAAGCTAAATAACGAAGGTTGTCAATTCCCGAATTCCAAGGAAGAAAATCCGGATCCTCAACTAAAGCTCCAAATTGATGTCTTAGCTTAGGGTCACTATCTAAGCTTATACCATCAACTAAAACGGTGCCGGTTGTCTTTTTTAACAATCCTAAAGCACACTTAAAGAAAACTGTCTTTCCACAACCATTTTCGCCTGTTATTAAATAAACATGACCATTTTCAAAGGTGACATTGATATCTTCAATTATATCCAAAAAGCTTAAATCCTTAATCTCTAACATATTCTTTTCCCACCAATCGTGAAATAATTAAAAGTAATGCAAAGATTCCAATTCCTAAATAATAGGTCCAGGAAACTGCCAAATATTTATCATCATTTAAAACAAAAACCGAGAAATTAAATATTTTAAAAAAGAATAAAACAATCGACACAAGCAATGAGAAAAACAATTCCACATAGCGATTTAAAATCAAATTACTCAAGGTGTTAACAATTAAAATTGTGCCAATATCACATAATATTAATCGTCCAAAAAATTTCATAAAGCTCATATTATGATATATCATTAGACTATAAATACTACAGGATAAAAAACGAATAGCTGTTGAAATAATAAATACGATGACAAGCCTTTCTAATAAAACGAGAATGAAAAATCTCGTTTCGCGAATGGTTTCACTTTTATTGAAATAAAACAAATCAAACAAGAAAATGGGCATCGCTAATTGAAGAACAAAAAAATCATTATTGATAAAGGGCAATACACCTTGATCAAAGGTATTGCCTAGCTTTTTCGTTCCAATTTGTAAAAACATTAACGCAAGCATAAAAGCTGTAAATACGAGGATTTTCAATAAAAATTCCTTATACAAAAAACGATATTTAGTCATCAGAATCACCTAGAAAATCATAATAGCCTTTGTAAAAAGCATTGTTGTATTTTTTTACAGCTGAAATATAATCACTATTGAAGGTATTGTAATTACCTTCCTCAATTCTTATCAAAAAGCCAAATTCAATTTTGTTTTTCTTAATATTATCAATACAATTCAAATTATCAATAATCAAACGATCGCATATTTGCTTTAATTCCTTTAAATCATTCGGATAATAGGAAGAATAAACATCAATTTTTTTCGTCGTTTCTTCTTTGATATCTTTTATAGCTTTTAAATCAAGTTGACCTTCCTGCTTGTTATAATAACAATAGCCATCCATTTTTGAATCATCAAATTTTTTCATATCGGCTTTATCATAGATAATTCCAAAATATTCGATATGATGATTCTTTAATTCTTGATATCGTTCGATACTACAATTCTCTTCAACATAAATACGAAAAGAACCAAGCTCCATAATTTTCTCAATATCAATATCCTCAAGATGATTTGTCATAATAAAGGTCTGCGTATTATAATTTTTCTTCTTAGGCCGATACTTTAAAAAGATAATACCTATGGTAAAAACCAAAACACAGGAAAGTGCGATGATAATCGCTTTTTTCATAAATAATCAATCCTTTTTAAAATGTAAAATCGAGATGAACTACTTTTCCGTCACTATTATATCCAACAATTTTAATTAATCCCTTTCCATCCTTGTACTGATTAGACAAGCTGATATTAGATAAGAATTTTTCGCCATTAAAGCAAGCTAAATCATCTATTGCTCGATATAAAGACACATCCATTTTTTTATAATTACTTTTTTCGAAAACATAATTATCAAAGATAATCGCATCTTTAGAAATTGGTGGTTCTTCTCCTTTAACATCGGATACTTGGCCATTAACATACTTAAATGATCCTAATTCTTGATAGTCTTCCGAATCCTTTGCCACTTTAGAGTATGAGACAGTAAATTCGTTGTTGGTCTTTTCAACATAGCAATAGAAATCTGTAGTAATTACATTAACGTCAATGACCCTTGTTCGAAGAACATAAGAATATGTTTCTTGATTTTGAATAGCTTGAAACTCGCTAAATGTTGTATCCTTAGCGCATCCACCTAAAGCTATAGTAAATAAACAAATAAATAAAGCTAATAATTTTTTCATATAACATTTCTCCTCTTAAATAAATATTTTATTACTATGAATATGGCTAAAATACCCACATAAAATAGCATATCCATAAAATAACCAGACAAAAATTCTTGTGTTGTAAATCTTCCTGCATCTAATAAAATAACAATATCTATAAATGGCCCTTCAATTTTAGAAATCAAAAAGAAAGATCCATAAACTAAAAATAAATAAACTAGAAAGCGTATATCCTCTGGACAAGAGATTGCGATATAGTAAACAGTAAACAAATATACAAAATATAACAATGAATAAAATAAATAAACAATCCAAAGCCAAATATAAGTGTAGTTAGCATGATCCATAAAAAAGAGTGGTGAAAGGAAAAAGTCAGGATTTTTGGAATTTTCATAATATAATATTGGTTCTCCTCCAAAGCCTCTAATCGAATAAAAAATAGTAAAGGCAATGATTGAGATTACCAAAAAAAGCAATGTCGATGACAGGCTTATCGCACCTGCTCGAACAAGCTTCGTATTTCCTCTTAAGCTCTCTAATTGTTCAAATTTATCATTATGAATCAATAAAAAAAGATAGGCAAGCGGAAGAATCAAAAACAAATATACAGAAAAATCAAAATAAAATTGAGTATATGAAGTATATCCTTGATATTTTATCTGAATTCCATCCGCAAGAATAAAAAGATAATCATCAGAAATTGCGTATTTCACTGACAAGAAAACATCAATGGCCAATAAAACAATGGCAATTGTAATTGTCAGTCGTGATTTAAAAATCAATTTTAAATATTGTTTAAACATTATTATCTTCGACAATTTTTCCTTTATCAATTTTGATTACACGATCAGCAATTTCTTTAATATCCGAATCAATATGTGATGCGATGAGAATGATTTTCTTTTGTTCCTTTAATTCTTTCATCAAATCATAAAAAATCAATTTACTTTTTTTATCTAGACCATTTGTTGGCTCATCTAAAATAATTAGCCTTTGATTTTCCATAATAGCTTGAATGATGCCAAGCTTTTTCTTCATTCCTAAAGAATAAAATTTGACAAGCTTATTGCGGTCCTTTGCTAAATTAAATCTTTCCAATAATTCCAAAATATATTTTTCATTTAGATTATTGTTTATGGAAGCTAAATACCGCAAATTGTCATAGCCGCTATTATATTCATGAAAATCTGGCTCTTCAATCAAAGCACCAGTATTTTTAAAATAAGGTGCTTCTTTGGTTTTTTTTACGCCATCTAAAGTAATATCACCTTTAGTCTTTTTTAATAAACCTAAGATGCACTTAAACAATACTGATTTACCACATCCATTTTGACCAATTATGACATTGATTTTTCCTTCATCAAAGGTTAAATTTATATCCTCTAATACATCTTTAAAATATAGTCCACTTACTTCTAGCATAGCCTCACCCCAGACTAAAAAAATCAATAATTATCTTATGTATTTATGATATAATAAAAACCATAAAATGTCAATTTAAACAAACTTTTTATCTTAATTTTTCATATGAAAAGATTAATAAATACCCTTTTTAAACACATATTATCATCCAATCGATAAACATAATAAAGTTGATAAAAAATTGCTATCGAAATAATGATGTTAATTTAATAAGAATCGTTTTAAAATAGAATGCTACATTCCCCAAATAATAACCCCAATAATACGTAAATAATAATACACCAGATTTCAATAGCAATTTTCACTCCTCTCAAATTATGACTACCCAACATACTTACATACTGAAACATTATCTTTGTTTACGTCATCATCATATTCAGCTGTAAGTATAGTAGGATTAGCTTGTGACTTTCGCCTTTCAATGATTGACGCTTGAAAAAAGCTAAAAATCACAAGCATAAAAATAAATACTAATCCCATTTTTTTCATTCACTTCTCACCCCATTTACCATCATAACAATTTAAAAAAATTTGTCAAATTTTGGTCTTTTTTTATCTTGAACGAAAATTTATTGTTATATCAATTTTACAAAAAAACGTTCAAAAATCTTGAACGTTTAAAGAAAATATTATCAAAATAAAGAAATTTCGTCTTTTTTATTTTTTTATAGCTAGAAATTACCTAGATTTACTTTTTTCAGTATAATGTGTATAATTAATATTGAAGGTGAGAATATGAAAAAAATTGATTTAATTGAATATTCTATTTTTCTTCTATCTTTTTTAACGATACTTCTTTATTTTTTTGCGAATATCGTTCAATATGCTTATACTGCTCATATTCCTTCATCAATAACATTTTTTCGTTACGGCTCTGGTGGTGGCACATTCATTGACAGTTATTTAAATTTATACTTACCAGGTGACATTACCTATAGTGGCTGGATAACAACCGGAATCAATATAACTTTAATTATGTATGATTTTATCCCTGTTATTCTATTGCCTATCCTTCTTCTTTATGGAAGTATCACCAAAAATAATAATATCTATCATATTCGTAAGAAATCTATAATATCTATCATCATAGCCTCTTTGATGATTATTGCATTGCTCTTTTATTTTATGATGGATTCTTCACATTTTAAAGAATCGCCAGGCATTAGACCTCTTGAATATCCAATTCCTGCTTATATTATGCTCATATCGATGATAATAGTTTTAATTTTAAGTCGAAAAAGGATAAAACTAGATAAACATCAATATGATACGATCATAGAATCAAAACAAATAAATATCTCCTTTAAGAGCCTAACAATGGATATGATTTGTCTATATCTTTTCATAAGCTTCTTCTTTTGCACAATGACAAACGCCATTAGGTTTACGCAAGTAAACACTTATGATCCACTAGATTTATTTTTCCCTCTTTTTTCTGCCAGCTATAAGCATAAAAATTTATGCAATCTATCAGGGATTAACGAAACATTCATTCCAAGCATTTTCTTAGGATTATTCCCTATTATTTTATTCATTCTTTTCTTCTTTAAGAAATTTCAAAATAAACTTTGTTCAATTATAAAGATTATCTTGTCCTCATCTGGAATAATATATACAATCCTTACAATGGTTTGGTTTTTAAATCATTTTATGGTTGTTGGGGCCACAAACAAAAAAAATCCTAATATCTTTGATGTCGCTGGAATTAATTTTTATTTAACAATTTTCCTTTATATTGTTATTCTTATTGTTTCAATAATTGAAGTAACAAATTATCCAAAAAAAGAAAAAGCAAAAAAGGAAAGTGAAGAAATTTCTCTTGAAGAATGTATTATCAAGGAAGATGAGGTGATCGTATGAAAAAAATCGATTTAATTGAATATTCTATTTTTCTCTTATCTTTTTTAACGTTGCTTTTATATTTCTTGGCAAATATTTGTCAATATATCTATAATTCTCATATACCATCATCAATTACCTTTTTCCGATATGGCTTTAATATCGGCTCCTTCATTGATTATTACCTCAATCTTTATCATCCTAATGAGGCCATCATTTCAGGGTGGCATATGTGTGAAATTGATATGTTTGTAATACTATATGGCACTCCTGTTATTCTTCTACCAATTCAAACTTTATATGGAAGCTTTACCCAAAATAATAATTATTATCATATTCGTAGCAAATCAAGAGTAACAAACTTCATATCATCTTTTATGGTTTTAGCCCTTTTGTTTTATTACTTTAATGATGCGTCTCATTTTAATCCGCCTCCAGGACTTGGACCTTTGGAATATCCAATTCCTGCTTATATTATGCTCATATCAATGGTATTAGTATTAGTATTAAATCGAAAAAGGGTAAAATTAGATAAACACCAATACGATACAACCGTTGAATCAAATCAGATTTGTATTTCTTTTAAAAACTTAACACTTTATATGATTTGTATATACCTTTTTGTAAGCTTCTTCTTTTGTACAATGACAAATGCAATCAAGTTTACACAGGTAAGCCATTATGATCCTTTTGATTTGTATTTTCCTTTATTTTTTGCGACCCATAAACTGATTAATAGAAATAGCCTACCGGGGATCAATGGAACATTCATTCCTAGCATTTTCTTAGGATTATTCCCTATCATTTTATTCATTCTTTTCTTCTTTAAGAAATTTCAAAATAAGCTTTGTTCAATTATAAAAATTACCATTTCTTCCACTGGTGTAATATATACAATCCTTACAATGGTTTGGTTTTTAAATCATTTTATGGTTGTTGGGGCCACAAACAAAAAAAATCCTAATATCTTTGATGTCGCTGGAATTAATTTTTATTTAACAATTTTCCTTTATATTGTTATTCTTATTGTTTCAATAATTGAAGTAACAAATTATCCAAAAAAAGAAAAAGCAAAAAAGGAAAGTGAAGAAATTTCTCTTGAAGAATGTATTATCAAGGAAGATGAGGTGATCGTATGAAAAAAATCGATTTAATTGAATATTCTATTTTTCTCTTATCTTTTTTAACGTTGCTTTTATATTTCTTGGCTAACATTGTTCAATATGCCTACACCGCTCATATTCCATCATCAGTATCCTTTTTTAGATATGGTTTTCATTATGGCGATTTCATTGATTATCACCTCCATCTTTTTGGACCTGGTGAAGATATTTATTCAGGATGGGATATGTCAGAAATTGATCTATCGGTGATATTCTATTGTACTCCTATTATTTTATTTCCTATTTTACTTTTATATGGAAGCTTTATAAAGAATAACAATTATTATCATATTCGAAGAAAATTCATTGTGACTAGTATCATTTCCTCATTTATAATCATTTCAATGCTATTATATTTTATGATGGATTCTTCACATTTTAAGGAGTCAAGCTATGGTATTAGACCCTTAGAATATCCCATTCCTGCCTATATAATATTGATATCAATGATTTTAGTTTTACTATTAAATTATAAAAGATTTAGATTAAATAAACACCAATATGATACAATCGTTGAACCAAATCAGATTAATATATCTTTTAAAAACTTAACAATTTATATGATTTGTATATACCTTTTTGTAAGCTTCTTCTTTTGCACAATGACAAATGCCATTAGATTTACACAAATAGGCGATTCTGATCCTTTTGATTTGTATTTCCCTTTATTTTTTGCGACCCATAAACTTAATAATAAAAATAACCTTTCAGGGATCAATGGAACATTCATTCCAAGCATTTTCTTAGGATTATTCCCTGTTATTTTATTCATTCTTTTCTTTTTTAAGAAATTTCAAAATAAACTTTGTTCAATTATAAAGATTATCTTGTCCTCATCTGGAATAATATATACAATCCTTACAATGGTTTGGTTTTTAAATCATTTTATGGTTGTTGGGGCCACAAACAAAAAAAATCCTAACATCTTTGATGTCGCTGGAGCTAATTTCTATCTTACAATTTTTCTTTACATTGCCATACTAGTTGTTTCAATAATTGAATTAACAAAATATCCGAGAAAAGAAAAAGCGAAAAAAGAAAGTGAAGAAATCTCCTTTGAAGAATGTATCATCAAAGATGAAGAAAAATTAGAAAATGAAATAATTGAAAAAATAGGAAATCTAGCTTAAAAGCCGGATTTCCTTTTTAATAAAGCTTTTTATAGATATTGATAATTACACCAGATACATTATATTTTTCAAAATTAATAATTAATTTTTTATTATGGGTCAAAATGAATTCATTAAGAAGCTTAAAATATTCTAAAACATTATCAGGAAATTGAGTTTTCTTAATTTCACAATCATAATATCTTTTATATTCTTCCATATCTGTCTTTGAATAAGCAACTAAAAGACTCGAAAATTGATTTAAATCCATCTTTTTCTTATTGCGAAGCATTTCAATAATCTCATCGTATTTGCCAAGACCAAGAGCTGACATCATCAAATGCTCCTCAGTTCTTTTTATCTCGACTGAATCAGCGGATATTGACTCTAAATACAAAAGCTGCCTTTCCGCGATCGAATAACAATCCTCATAATTCTCTAAGTAATTTAAGGAACTCATATGATTTAAATTAACATAGGATAGTCTTTTAAAGTTATTTTCTCGATTAAGAATCTCCCGAGCCTTCGTTGAAAAATACAAGGAGGCTAAATAATCATGATGCTTCCAAGTCACAAAGGAACGGATAAAGTAAGAAAAACCATCATTTTTGCTTTCCTCAATATTTTGGTAAGCTAAATCATTTTCAAAGGTAATCTCAAGTAAACGAAAAATACTTAATAATTGTTCTGAAAAATAGGCATAATATTTTTTTAATTCCAAATACTCGCTTCGCCATCCTTCAAAGCTTTCATTTGAATAATACCTACTATTAATCTTTAAAAACAAATCAAGCAAGCAAATAACAGGTGATAGAATAGTATTATCCTTCTTTAATTCTAAAACCTCTTCTGTATATTTATCATATCTAGTAAAGATTTTATAATACATATCATAATAAGCCGCATTAATCAAGGCTTCAACCTTATGGATGTAATCCTTATCAACAATTTTAATGGAAAATAATTTCGCGAGCTTTATCGCTATTTCATGCCCAATTTTTTGTTCCTTTTGCTTAGATCTTCGGTAGGAACTTGGATTGATATCATTATCAAAAAGAAATTCCTCTTTATTAATTTCATTTATTTTAAAGATAACATCAAAAAGGATAAAATATTGAGTATAATGTGTATATTCCTCTAACGTATATTTTTGCATCTTTTTTACCTCATTTCACACAATCATTATATCATACTTTATTCTTTATTTTTAATGATTTTCTTAATATCCTTTTGTAAATAAAGAAGGCCAAATAAATTTATTATCGCCAATAAAACATTTATTACGTCAACAAAATTCCAAATCAAATAATTATCTAAAATGATTCCTAACACAATAAAAAAAAGATAAATGTATTTGAATCCTTTATCGTTATTAAAAATATATTTAAATCCAACCAATCCAAAATAATACCAACCAATTATCGTCGCTAAGCCATAAATAAACATTAAAATTTGAATCATTACATCGCCAATTCGACCAATCGATTTAGAAAAAGCAATTTGCGTAATTAAATTAGGATCTATTTCATTCATAACACCATCAATAAAGGTAATATTTCCGCTAGATAAAACTACCAAGGCCGTCAATGAACACATAATAATTGTATCAAAAATAACCCCTAATGATGCGATTAACCCAACCTTATAGCAATATCTATTTTTGCTTGCGCCATAGGCGATAGCCCCACTTCCTAAGCCTGCTTCGTTCGTAAACACTCCCCTTGAAATGCCATACTTTAAAACGCCACCAAAGAAGCCACCCTTAACAGCCTTTACGGAAAAAGCATTATCAAAAATCATCTTAATTGAAGGGACAATATTCTCAAAAAAAATAGCTAAAACAATAATTGTTAAAACAATATAAATCAATGTTAACAACGGAATCAATTTTTCACAAATCAAACCAATTTTTTTGATTCCACCAACAATTGAAAATGATACTAAAACAAAAATAATTATCCCAATATATTTTATTTCATTCGTTTTAATTATACTAGATACCTGAATCATATTGCCAATAATAAAGCTCGCAAGAACAATCAAAAAAGCATAAAATAACGCTAAATATTTTCCTATACCCTTTATTCCTTCTAAATAAAACATCGGGCCGCCACAATACTCTCCATCTATTTTTCGTCTGTATTTTCGAGACAAGGCTCCTTCGGAAAATTGCAAGATAGAGCCTAACAAAGCGGTAATCCACATCCAAAATATTGCCCCTGGTCCCCCTAAAGCAATGGCTTGACCAACACCGACAATATTGCCAGTACCTAAGGTTGCGGCTAGGGATGTTGAAAGGGATGCTAAAGGAGATATTTCTCCTTCTCCATCCGCTTCAAATAGATAAATGAAGCTTTTCTTAATATTGCGTAAAGAATAAAAATTAAATCGAAGCGAGAAAAACAAGCTAACCAAAAAAATCAAAATGAACATGATTCCACCATTACATCATATTAAAAATGCGAAAAAAAATGCCACCGCAGTGGTGGCATTTGATATTAACCTCGTAATGTACAATTAAGCTCACGCTCTAGACGAACAACAATACTATTGACCTTCTTATCAACATCAGCCGTTTCAAGTGTTTTTTCTGGATCCTGGAATGTTAATGAAATCGCAATTGATTTCTTGCCTTCGCCAATATTTGCGCCCTCATAAACATCAAAAACGGTCACATCAGTAAGGAGCTTCTTGCCTGTTTGCTTAATCAAATCAGTAATTTGCTTAGCCGTAACGGACTTATCGCACACTAAAGCAATATCACGAGAAACGTTAGGATATTTAGGAATACTTACAAATCTATTAACAACATCACCCCTGTTGATAATGCTATCAACAGCTAGCTCAAACATATAAACCTCATCAACATCATTTTTCTGCGCAAGCTTTGGATGAATTGCCCCAAGCAAACCAATTTTTTCACCATTATAGTAAACATCAGCGGTTTTCTTTGGGTGGAAGCCTTCTGGACAATCAGTAGTTGGCAAGAACTCTAATTCAACCCCAAGCTTTTGGGCTAAGCATTCTAGCATTCCCTTGACTAAATAGAAATCAACCTTTTCTTTTCGTCCTTGCCATAGGCTTTGCGAATGATAGCCTGTTAATGCTCCCGACACCAAGGTAACCTCTCTATCTTCAGAATATACACGACCTACCTCATATAAAGATAGATTTGTCAATTTACGAGATGAGTTGTAGGAAACAACCTCCATTAAACCATTTAAATTACTTTGACGAACATATTCTCTTTCCTCACTTAATGGCATTGCAAGCTTAATATATTCACCATAGCCCTTTGTGAATAAATCTTTATCACGACCATTAATTAAGGTATAGGTTACAGTTTCCTTTAATCCTAATCCTTCCAACACCTTTCTAATACCGCGAAGATATTCTTGTTTTGGTGTCAAATATCCACGGTCATTAGTTTGAGGAATTGTCGATGGAATATTATCATATCCGTAGATACGGGCAATTTCTTCCATAATATCTTGCTCATTTTCGACATCAACTCGTCTTGAAGGAACAAATATTTGAATGTTATCACCATCAACATTGGTCTTAAATGCCAATGAATCAAGAATATCCACAATCTCATCAACAGTTAAGCTTGTTCCTAAATAATTATTGACCTTAGTGGCGCAAGTATTAACCTCTTTATCATTTTTATCAAGCTTATCAACTGATGATACTCCGGCTAAAACCTCACCATCGGCAAGGGAAACTAAAAGCTCAGTTGCGCGATTTAATGCTAATAAAACACGATTAGGGTCAACTTTTCTTTCAAAACGCATTGATGAATCGCTCTTAAGATTTAGTCTTGATGAGGTTTTACGAATAGCCTTCGGATCAAAATAAGCAGCCTCTAAAATAATGTCAGTTGTCGTATCATCAACACAAGTGTTTAGACCACCCATAACACCACCAAGACAAACTGGCTTTTCACCATCGGTAATAACAACATCATCTTCATTTAAAACACGAGTTACTTCATCTAAGGTAACTAATTCCTCACCAGGATTTGCATTTCTAACAACAATTCGATTACCTAGCTTTTTGGCATCAAAGCTATGTAATGGTTGACCTAATTCCATTAATACGTAATTTGTAATATCCACAACATTGTTAATCGGACGGATCCCTGAAGCAATTAATCTTTGCTTTAACCACCATGGTGATTCCTTAATCACAACATTCTTAATATAACGAGCATTATAAGCTAAGCATGAATCAGTCATAACCGAAACACTAACCGGATTAGGAACATCAATTTCCTTGACAATAGGTTGTTGATATTTAACCTTTTGCTTTACAACAGCACCTAAATCATAAACGAAGCCTAATACCGATAATAAGTCACCACGATTAGGAGTTAATCCTAATTCAATTAGGTAATCATCTAATCCTAAATATTTTAATGGGTCATCGCCTGGCTTTGCACAATCATCTAAAACATAAATTCCATGCTTGAATTGCTCAGGAATATATTTATCCTCAAAGCCAAGCTCCTGAAGTGAACAAATCATACCGTTCGATTCAACTCCACGAATCTTTCCTTTTTTGATTTTAAAATCTCCTGGTAAGACAGCTCCAACCTTTGATACAATTACCTTTTGCCCAGCACAAACATTAGGAGCTCCACAAACAATTTGTTCAACCTCAGCGCCTAAATCAACTGTACAAACATGTAAATGATCAGAATCAGGATGAGGAACACATGTTAAAACATGACCAATCGTTAGGTTTGTCGCCTCAACCATTTTTTTCAATGATTCAATCTCAATAACATGTAAAGATATCATTTTATCAATTTCTTCAATCGAATAATCCTCAAGGTCTAAATATTGCTTAGCCCAATTAAGTGAAACAATCATCTTATTTTACCTCCTTATATTGATCTAAGAAACGAACATCATTGATGTAGAAATTTCTAATATCATCAATACCATACTTTAACATGGCAAATCTTTCGATACCAACACCAAAAGCAAATCCTTGAATCTTGGTACTATCATAGCCACACATTTCTAATACATTGTTATTAACCATACCAGATCCTAACACCTCAATCCAACCATTTCCTTTACAAATGTTACATCCCTTGCCGCCGCACTTCATACAAGAAATATCGACCTCAACCGAAGGCTCAGTGAATGGGAAATAGGATGGACGCAATCTAATTTCACGATCCTCACCAAAAATACGACGAGCCATCATTAATAAATTTCCCTTTAAATCAGCTAAGGTAATATTTTCACCTAAAACAAGGCCCTCGCATTGCATAAATTGATGACTGTGAGTCGCATCATCATTATCACGACGGTATACCTTTCCGGGGCAAATAATCTTGATTGGTTTACCCTCACTTTCGAGCATTTTTCTTGCTTGAACTGGTGATGTATGCGTACGAAGAAGGGTTGTCGGATTAATATAGAAGCTATCCTGCATATCTCGAGCCGGATGGTCTTTAGGAAGATTTAATAATTCGAAATTATATAAATCCTTTTCGACCTCTGGTCCTTCCGCAACTTGATAACCCATTCCAATGAATAAATCCTCAAGTTCATTTACAATCTTCGTTAGAGGATGTCTTGAACCAACACTAATCTTTCTTCCCGGTAAAGTAACATCAATCGCATCATTGTTAATAGCTTCATTTATAGCTATTTCTTCTAATTCCTTTAGTTTTAAAACATAAGCCTCTTCAATGGCTTTTTTAACCTCGTTAGAAACAGCCCCAAGCTTAGGTCTTTCTTCAGCACTAAGGTTTTTCATCTCTTGCATAATGGCCGCAATCGGACCTTTTTTTCCAAGATAATCGGTCTTTGTTTTGTTGAGATCATTTACCTTTGTGCAAGCTTTAATTTTTTCTAATGCTTCACTTCGCATTATGTCTAATTTTTCAAATACGCTCATAATCATTCTCCTTTAATAAAAATAAAAGACATCCTTGAAGCCAAGGACGTCATTAACGCGGTACCACCTTAATTTCTAGAATCAATCTAGACACTCTTGTCTTTAACGCAGACATACGTATGCTATTAACATCACTCGAAGGACGAATTCATCAGGAATAACATTGAGTGCTTTCAGCCGGTGACACTCTTCTCTTTCTATTATTTTATCCAACTACTACTTCCTCGTCATCATTTATATCAACTACGATTATATCAAAGAAATAATAACAATTCAAGGTGAAAAAAATTTTTTTTGAACAATTGGCATTACATTATTTATTGAAAAACTAATTAATTAGTATTAATATATTAATAGGTGATTTTAATGAAATGTCCAATTTGTAATAATGAACTAAATGACAATCTTGAATGTGCAGCCTGTGGCTTTATTGATTCAATCATCAAATGTGATGATTTAATCAACTATTTTGAAAACACCATTGGCTTAAGCAATTCTTACGAAGAAATGCTTAAAGAAAAGGAAAAGGATTTTCTTCTTTTTTCAAAAAAAGATTTTGAATTAAATGAAGAAAATTTAAAATTATTAGAGCGTGATATTCAAGATGGAGATGACTTTGCAAAAAGAATTGAGGAGCTATTAAATGAAGGAAAAAAGCTTTGGCAAAAATACAAATCCGATGAAAGAAACATTATGAATGTCCATCATTGCCTAGCTGTTATTTCGCATATTGACAACCTTTTCGACTCCATTTATTATCAAAGATTACATCAAATAGTTGAAGATTTAAAGGACAAAATAAAAAAACTCAATAATTGAGTTTTTTTTATATCTAGTTAACAATGAAATCTTCTAATCCAATCGTCTTTAGATAGAAGCTTGGAACACAAATTGTTCTTCCATCACTATAGGTGATTTTGTATTGTCCATTTTGTTGCTTAACAACAGATCTAATTCCTGGAGGGGTTTGTGGACCACTTGACATCGATCCTGATTGTGATTCGCTAGCATCACGGACAGTTGACATCTTCGATAAATCAATCCCTCTTAGGCGGTCATATACCTGTTCCATCGAAGGACGCTTATTGTAATCCATATCAAGCATATCATTAATTAGATTTCGTAAATCTGCTCTAATTCCACCATACACGAAAATCTTTTTCTTTTCTAGTAAAGTTTCATGAGCATAATTATATCCATTTAAATCTGGCTTCTTTCCTGTTAGATATTCATGGAAAATAATACCACAGGCAAAAACGTCATTTTTACAAGTGATTGTATGAGCCTTATTCTCATCCTCAGTTAAGATATATAAAGCTAATTCAGGAGAATAATAATCTACTGTACCAATTGTTTCCTCAGGAATTGGTGGTTCACTCTCAAAATAACTATCATCAAAGTCAATTGTTTTTGTAATGAATGAATCTGGTTGAAGAGGATTAGTCGTAATTAGGATATTCTCAGGCTTTAAATCACCATGAACGATATTGGCACGGTGAAGAGTAACAATTGATTGAGTCAATGATTTTAACAATGTAATCTTCTTCTCAATCGGTAATTGAGCTACTTGAGCTACAGTCATTGATGTAGAATCAATTGCTGGGGTAGCCTTATAATATTTAGATTCATTTCTAAATATTTCAGTTGGTACAACTAATGTTCCCGTTGCGCCAGCAATAATACGAAGCTTATCAAGTAAATTCTTTTGATGCTGAAGCCACTTATCGCATTCCTCAGCCATACGATCATAAGTTGCTTTTGAAGCCTTTCCTTTAATTGGATAAACTGGACTAAAGAATTCCTTAAGGAAATACTTTTCACCCTTCTTGGTCGCAAATGTATACTTACCATTAGGAGAAATCTTCCAATCCTCTAATAGATTATATCCATTTAAAATTGTTGCCATAATTATGCCTCCTTCTTTGGCATAGAGCTTTCATAATAGAATCGATATGAATTCCAATATTTCTCTGAAACTGTAACTTGCATTTGAACAATAATTTGTTGAGATTCTTCAATATAATGTTGATATTGATAGAATAAATCCTTTTGGGCCTTTGAATAAAGGCTTTCATCATCTTTATTTAAAATGTAAGGAACAACCTCATCTTTACTGCTATCAAAATATAATTCAAGCTGTTTACCAATGTCAAAGCCAGCTAAATTATTCTTTTGGATAGCAACATCTCCTTCTTGACTTTGAACCTCTAAACGAAGCTTTTGTGTTTGCTTAGACGCAAATTGTGCTGTCGTTGAATCATACATAAAGGTCTCTAAAGCCTTTTGAAGCTTCTTTTCATCTGCTTTAACAATCATAGCCTTTTGCTCAGCTATTTTAGTCTTCAAGTTTGCAACCTGTTGTTCATAGCTTCCACCCTCAAGGCATCCTTTGATAAATCCAATTATCTTTTCAAAGTCATCAACCTTTTGTTTGGTTTCTTCATAATTATCGGCAGGGATTAAATTTCCTTCTGCAATTAAATCAAAGGTACTTAATAACGAACTACCAACCTTGCCAAATCTTTCTTTAAAGAATTTAGAAGCTTGTTTGATTTTATTGTTTTGCTCAACTAAATCCTTTTGAAGTGAGCTATAATATGAAATTTCCTTTGTTGCCTTATCAGTTCCGACTAAGGATTGAATGTAATCCTCATAAAAGCTATCCTTTAAAGCTTCATAGGTTGCCTCATATTTTTCCTTAATAGCTAAATATTCTCCTCGAGCAACTTCACGTTCTTTAAATATTTCATTATTTTTCTTAAATTTTTGATAAGATTTTAAATCCTCAAATTCATCTTCTTTTTTATCGAATGTTAATTCAATATGCTTAATAAAGGAGCTCTTCATATCCTCAGTCAATTCATCAAGCTTATCTTGATTTTGATTTAACAAAGTAACCTCATCAAAGAAATCCTTTGGAAGTCCACCTAAATAATTGTCCTTTAAAGCCTGACGGCGGAAATTATATGTATCCTTTATCTTTGCTGGAGTCAAGCCAAAAGCCTTAGCTGAGACAGTACAGTCATCAGAGGCTGTCATCTTGAAAACCTCTAGAAGGCGCTCTGACATTCCCTCTAAATCTTTACTACCACTCTTAATATTATTCATCGCGTTATAGAATAAATCTTCAAAATGCAATGGCGATGGTAAATAACCAAAGCATCCATCAGTTGCGGCGAATAAAATTGTTGGCTTATTAAGCTTAACAACATTCATATGAACCTTAAATTCTTCTGTTAAGCTGATACAGTTATCCATACGAGCATCATCCATTAGATTTTCCATCGCATCGGCATCACCCTCAAGGTCATCCCTTGATAATTGTAAAAGTCCAACGACTGGGTCTAAGCCATATACTCGTGAATCGCCAACCCAAAATACAACTGCATCAACATTATCCTTAGTCTCACGGTAAGCAACACCAGCTAATGTTGTTGGTAATAATTTAAAGAAGGTACCTTTAATCTTGAAATCAATACCATTTCTTTCAACGAAGTCATTTAATCCTTTTTGTATTTGGTCATGTAGTAATAATGAATATTTTGAAAGATCCTCATTTGCATCTAAGCTTGCAAAGAGTTTTTCTTGATTTTCTTCAACAAATTGATTGAATACTTTACTTACCTCACGTGATGCGAAATAAGCACCGGCACGATCTAAACCATTTACAACACACTTAATTGCACCAGCTCCACCCATTCCGTCACAAACAGCTAAAGCATGGTCGCTCATTAGTGGTGGAGCGTCCTCACCATGATTTTCCTTTCTTTCCATCCAAACTGAAAAAAACATGATTTTTTCTCCTCCTCATTTTCCATAAAAAGCCATTCGCAAAAAACGAACAGCCCTTTTTCTAATATTTTTTTAAATACTTCCAGCGATACAAGCTAAGACTACTTCAAGTTCAACCTCACGTAATCCTTCTCCAGCTTTTGAAGCGATGTGTACAACACTACTCCATTCAGCCGCAATATCAGTCCAAGGATAAGCATCTGGAGCGAACACAATTAAACGTTTTGCTCGATTATTCATTTTTTCTCCACCATTCCACCAGTCAGAAATTTCTTGGTAGGATTCTGGCATACCCTTTGGATAATATTCATTGCGATCTGTTCTCGCTTTTTCTAATGGATGTGCAGAAGCATCTGTCCATACCATGATAATATGACGTTGTCTTTGACCTTCACGAACCCAGTCACTATTCATCGCAATACTAATAGCTTCTAATGCATTTTCTGGTTCGTCACCACCCCATTTAGCTTCAATAGGTGAAACGAAATCCTTAAATGCTTGCGTATCTCCAGGTAAAGTAAAGAATTCAGATTCCTCTAGTGCTGCTGGACCATCACAGTAGAAATCACGGAATACTAAAACCTTAACACGGAAATGTGATACGATTCTCTTTTTCTCTCCTAAAGCATCTACGATTTTCTCATAAAATGATGAGGCTGTGTCCTTAACCATTTGAATAACGGGACTCATTGATCCAGTCGCGTCAATACAAAGTACTAAGTCAACATTACAATTAAAACTTAAACCATTCAACTCAACCCACTCCAATCTAATACAAGTCTTATCTTAAAGTCAAATATGTTTAAAAAGATAACTTATTAATCATTTCATATCTATTATAATATAGAATAAAAAAAAATGCAACAAAATACTTGTAAAGGCTTACAGTTTTTTTTATCTTCTTGCATCTTTTTTTAGTTGTTTGAGTTCTTTTACCCTTTTTTTACGGAAAAAATGAGAAATTACATGCCCAACAAGTGAAATTAGAAACATAAAAATGAAGTAATTCCATTTTTGACCAACCATCATCCTCGTCCATAAATCACCGATTTTCAAGGTTCCAAATAATTTTTCAAAAAAATCATAGACAGGAACGACTAAAGCATCACTCATTTTTATCAAAGCTATTTCAAGGCAATTATCCTTAAATGACTCTATTAAAGTAAGAGGAATAATGCCACTATCTAAAAATAAAAAGTACATAAAATAAGCCATCGTGAAGGTCGAAATAAACCCAAAAATAATATTATATCTTTTGCTGATAATGACGCCCCACAATATAGGGATGGCTAAAATGATATATTCCATATAATTTACCATAAGCTATTTCTTCCTTTCACCTCTATTATACTTTTTTCTTCATTTGATGTTGTGAAAAAAATATGAAAAAAGGGGATTTCTCCCCTTATCGATTTTGGCAACCACTTTGGCAACCACAATATGGCTCATCAACATATACTGTTTCCTCCGAACATGTATTATACGGAGCTGGATAATATCTCTTAATACAATTATTAACTATTTTGGTGTGATATTGAACTGGAACTGGTACATCCTGATAAAAATAACGATTGATTACATTAGTAAATGGCATCATACATTGACAAGTTGGCTTTTGAGCTTGATTTGGCATTTCACAATTATTTCCCTGTTGATTCCAAGGACATCCTGTCATAAAAAAACCTCCTTTTCAATAATAATATATGAAAAGAAGATTTTATTGCTAGATTAAAAAGCCCTATGAATTAAATAAATCAAAAACCTGAACAGGGGCTTCATCATCCTTCAAACTATCCAATACACCCAATTCATTCATTGTATCAAAAACAGTATTGTTGATTTTTCCGCGAACCTTTGCGTCCTTCTTGGAGGTAAAAGGTTGTTTATTTCGTTCCTCAACAATCAGATTGGCGGCATTTTCACCAAGCTTGTCAATTGACGCAAATGGCATTATCAAGGAATCACCATCAATGACAAATTGCTTAGCTTCCGATTTTTCAATATCTACCATCTTAAACTTAAGACCTCGCTTCGTCATTTCCAAAGCTACCTCAAGGTCAGATAATAGGTCTAAATCCTTGTTTTTAGAATCTGGATCCTTTTGAATATCGTTGATTTTATTTCTAATTGCATTAGCTCCACTTGTCATAACAACAGGATCAAATTGGTTAGCTCGAATTGTAAAATAAGCGCTGTAGAATAAAATTGGCTTGTTAAGCTTAAACCAAGCTATACGCATCGCACTCAATACATAAGCTGTAGCGTGAGCCTTCGGGAACATGTATTTAATTTGCTCACACGACCAAATATACCACTCCGGCACATTCCTTTCGCGCATGTATTTCTTCAAATCTTCCCATGTTGCCTTATCCTTTGAAGGCTTTCCTTTACGAACAAATTCCATGATTTTGAAGGCCATTGCCGGTTCTAATCCTTGGTACATCAAATAAACCATGATATCATCACGACATCCAATAACCTCCTTGAAATCAATTTTACCAAATTGGGTTTTTCCTAAAACCAAAGCCTCAGCATTATTTAGCCAAACATCCGTTCCATGAGACAAACCAGAAATCTTTACTAATTCCGCGAATGTTGATGGCTTCGTATCCGCAAGCATCTTTCTAACAAAGTTTGTACCTAATTCTGGAACAGCATAGCTTGCGACCGGGCTCAAAATATCCTCGGATGTGCAGTTAATAACATCGGTTCCACAAAACAATTGATAAAGCCTTGGATCATCAATAGGAATATCGGCAGCATTATCAAATGGAAATTCATCCGGATGCTGTTTAACATAATCCATATAGTAGCGAATAACCGTTGGATCATCATGTCCTAAAATATCTAGCTTTAATAAATTTGATTCAAAGGAATGGTAATCGAAATGAGTGGTTCGCCATTCTGCAGTCGTATCATCAGCCGGATATTGAATTGGTGTAACATCAAAAATATCGATTCGCTTAGGAACAATGACAATTCCTCCTGGATGTTGACCAGTTGAACGCTTAACTCCTTCAATTTTTTTAGCTAATCTTTCAATTTCGGCTCTTCTTACAACCATTTTCTTTTCTTCAAAATATTTCATTACATAGCCATAGGCGGTTTTTTCCGCAACAGTTGCGAGGGTTCCAGCCCGGAAGGCATAGTCATTCCCCATGAGTTCACGCACATATAAATGGGCATAAGGCTGGTCATCCCCTGAGAAGTTTAAGTCGATATCAGGAACCTTATCTCCTTTAAAGCCAAGGAAGGTTTCAAATGGTATATCATGACCATCCTTTGTAAGCTTTGTTCCACAAATTGGGCAATTAGCATTTGGTAAATCAAAGCCTGACTCCACTGTCTCAAGATTTTTTTGAAGAGGCACTTCAATTTCTCTTATTCCATATTTCTGCTTTTCCTCTTCATTCATCTTAAAGCTAGAAAAGCGACATTTTTTACAGCGATAATGTGGCGATAAAGGATTTACCTCAGTAATTCCCATCATTGTCGCAACAAAGCTAGAGCCAACAGAACCACGTGATCCGACTAAATATCCGCGGTCATTCGAATGCTTAACCAATAAATGAGACATATAATAAACAGAACAGAATTTATTAGTGATAATACTATTCAATTCCTTTTGCAAACGGTCATCAACAATTTGCGGTAAAACCTCACCATACATTTGATGAACTCTTTCATTAACCATTCGTTTCAATTCACCCTCGATTGATGGTACACCCATCCAAGCAAATTCATCGTCATCTGGGGCAAATAATTCTTTTTTAAACATTTGAATTTTTTCAACGCGATCGGCAATCTCATTGGTGTTTTTAACAACAATTTCATATGCTCGATCGGGACCTAGGAAGCTAAATTCCTCAAGCATTTCTGAGGTTGTTCGGAAATGCTGAAGCGGAGATTCAGGATACCTTTTTAAACGATGGATGCCGCCGCCAACAACTGGAGTTTGAATATAGATGTCACGATAAAAGCGATCCTCTTTATTTAAATAGTGAACATCACCAGTTGCGACAACAATTTTTTCTAATTCATCAGCAGCTTTAATGATTTTCTTGATTGTTGTTTTAACAGCTACATCGCCATCAATTGAAGCATCATATGCAATTTGAGAATACACTGCTGGTGGTTGAACCTCAATATAGTCATAATAACGCATTTTTTGAATTAATTCTTTATATGGTTTATTCAAAGCCGTTTCAAAGACATCACCATAAGCGCAGCCAGAGCCGACAATGATTCCTTCCCGATATTGCTCCAAAACAGATTTTAAAACGCGGGCTTCCTTAAAAAAATGCGTTGTTAAGGAATCACTAACAATCTTAAAGAGATTTTTATATCCGGTTTGATTTAAAACAAGCATATTGATATGACTTGTTCTTGTATATTTCCATAATTCATCCTTATTAATATAATCATTAATTTGATTATAGTTCATACAACCCTTTTTAACTAAATCTCTAAGCATAATGATAAAGATTTGAGCCGTCGCAATTGTATCATCTAAAGCTCGGTGGGCATTTTCGAGTTTAATCTTAAATAATTTACATAAGGCTTCATTACTAAATTTTTTGGTTTGATCATAATAAAAATTGTGAGCCATTTCCAAAGTATCAATAACTGGAAATTCCTCATATTCGATATTTAGCTTATCCATATTAGCGTAAAGATGTCCCATATCGAATTTGGCATTGTGGGCTACTAAAATGGCATCCTTGGCAAACTCCAAGAACTGCGGTAAAGCTTCTTGAATATTAGGGGCATCCACAAGCATATCTTCCGTTATTTTATTTACCTCCATGGCTTTTTGACCAAGCTCACGCGTAGGCTTAATCAATGTTTGAAATTCATCGATAATCTCAAAATTACGAACCTTAACGGCACCGATTTCAAGAAGCTCATCAAAATCCGTTGAAAAACCAGTTGTTTCGGTATCGAACACAACAAAGGTCGCATCCTTTAAATTGATATCATGATTAGTGAAAGCAATTTTTAAATCTAAATCATCAACGAAATCGGCTTCTAATCCAAAAATCGGCTTTATGTCCATATTTCCAATGCTGTGAGCAACTTCAGTTATATTATATACCCCGGCGTGATCGGTAAAAGCTATAGCCTTGTGGCCCCACTTAACTGCTTGCGTCAAATACTCTTCAGCCGTTGTAATTCCATCCATATTCGACATATTAGTATGACAATGAAGCTCAACACGCTTTGTTGTGGCTAAATCCTCACGAACGGGCTTGTTGATTTTATCAATGGTCATTAAGGCATCCGCCATCAAAACAACATCCTTAGCATATTCATCAAACTTAGCTTTTCCCGATACCTTGATGCAGTCTCCAATTTTAAGGCCTTCCATTGCTGTAACTTCCTCTTGCTTGCGAAGGAATCGTTTGACGACAATCGAATCGGTCTCATCGGTAATCTTAAATTCGGCTAAATGCATACTTGTTAGCTTCCTGACCTCAGCCGCAAAAATTGTACCCTCCACGACAAAATTAGGAATTCCGTTAACATGCTCATATTCGTATAATCCCATCGCATCGCTAGGTATATTATGAATAGGAACGGCCTTAACATTTAAATCTGGCTTATAATATGTTTTTCCTAATTTTACCGTTGGTTTTTCGTCCGCTTGAGCCTTTGCGGCTTTCTGCAATTCAATCGATCTTTTTAATTGCTCTTCCTTCTGACGCTCGATGATTTCCTCAGTCGTTAATAATGAATTTGAAACCTCTTTAGAAATATTAACATCAAAGCCAAAATGCTTAAATTCATTTTTTATTTCATCAAAATACATTTCTACATATGTGCTATCCTTATCTATAATAAGTGTATATTCATTATTTTGATATTTTATCTCAAAATCCTTGATTGCTAATAATCGACCTTGACTTTCGCTTAATCGATCCAAAATCATATTCCAATAGCGAATCATATTGACTTCAGTCATATTAATATATTCAATATAAAAATCGACTCCACAACGATTGGTCTTAAAATAATCAAGAGATTGGACAAATTCAAGAGCATCAGCGGCATTTAAAGTCTCATCAAACTCAAAATATAGGATATATGTATTATGACCCTTATCAACCAAGCATTTTTTTAAACGGGCATTACCATATTTAAATGATTTAATTTTTTCATAATACTCATTTAATGATTTAGCCATCATCATCGCTCCTTTATACTCCATCATTGTACCAAATATAAAAAAAAAAGTCGAGGCAAAAAAAGGTACAAATGATAAAATGTTTTTGCGAAATATAAACTTCACATTAAAGAAAAAGCTTTAGAAAAAATCCTAAAACTCCGAATTATTACCAAAGCTATTTTCTTTATTTTTTTCTCTTTTTAAATAATTATTTATTTTTACAGTAATATATTCTGACTTATAAATATTCCTTGCGATTAAAGTTCTATTTTCCATCTTAAAAGAAATATCTGATTTATTCAATGAAACCTCATTTATTTCATAATATCGCAAACGATATTTGACACCATTAATTATAATTAAGCAATAATCATCATAAGGTTCAATTAAATCTCCTTTAAAGCCTAAGGTTGAGCAAGTTACAATAAAGATAATCACCGTTAATAATGCTAAAAGATAGCATACAACAAAGAGATTGTTAGAATGAAAGCCAATAACAAACATTATAACAGTCGTTATAAATAAAGATGCATCAATGCAAAATAAAACTATTGTTTTTTTTCTAATTTTCATATCTAACACCTCCATTTACTTATATTATATTACAAATAATCATTTAAAAAAAGACTGTATGTAAAATACAATCTTCTCTAATACTTTATGCAATCTAAAAGCTTATCTCGATATTCTTCGCCTAATATTCTCACCGTTTTGGTATTACTAAAGGCATTGGTATGGAAGTGAATGACATACGAATAAATGCCACATTTAGCCCTAAATGGCGTTGTAATATCTTCTATCGCAATAATATTATTCTTATTAATTACCGTACTAGCTTTGACAATTGAGCCGGTATATATTGTAATATTTTCCGAATCTATCCTTATATCCTGAGCATAATAAGCAAATAATCCATCAAACAAACAAATTACCAAGCCTAATAAATAAATACCTAAAATAATCGAGTCTAATGCAATTAAGGCTTCTATTGAATTATATGCAAGGCTTATTAAGGAAGCCGGAATCATCAATAAAATTGAGGTCAAGCCTCCGATAATTGTATACCAAGAAATAAATGGAATGAAGGCTTTGGCTTTATTCTCTTGTTTCAATGGGATATGCGAAGGAATAATTTTCTCTAAGTAGGTTGAAATCTCTTTCTTTTTACATAACGGTATTAACATTCCAATTGATGCTTGATTATTATTTCCCTCAACATAGCCAATTACCTCAACCTTAATTGTCGCTAGTTTGAATAATCTTTGGAATAATCCCTGGGTAATCACAACCCCCTTGACCTTTGATAAATCAAAAGAATTATGATTATTTACTAATAAGCCATATTCAACATTAATAGTATCATTAGTCTTCGTAATCTTATAATTGTAATAACCAATAAAGGCTCGCAAGAGGCTACCTAAAAAAAAGATAGCTAGAAAAACCACAAATGTTGAAATTGTTACAACGAGAATTTCGCCTAAGGTTATTGCTTCAGAATTTTCATCAGGAAACAAATAGGTTAAATAAAGAGAACCACAAATGACAAAGACCGTACAAATTGTCAAAAACAAATACAAAAAGCTATTAACAAAGGTATAGATTATTTTTGATTGCGAATCAAAGGTGTATAAATTTTCTTCCGCCTTAACATCCAAAGAATCATTTTCAAAGGAATTATTTTCCAAAGAAATATTTTCTTTATTTAAAGACAAAACCGGATTATTTTTATCAATCGATTTAAATAAAGTATACAATTCATTAACAACATTCGTATCCTCAATCACTAATACTTCCTCTTCCTTGGCACTATTAGTTGAACCACTATCGATCTTTAAAGAGCTAATTCCAAACATTTTTTGAAATATACTTTGCTTTTTATTAACAGAATTGATTTTTGAAAAATCTAAAATCGATTTTTTCTTAAAAATAACTCCTCTTTTACATACAATCTGGTTTTCCTTAATCTCATATCCTGATAAATGATAAAACAAAATTCCATAAATAATATAAAAAACAAAAACAACAAAGCCAGTTCCTAAGCTAATAAAAATAGCTATTGGATTAATTGCTTCCTCATTTTCTGATAATAAACTAGACAAAACATATATAGACGCAAAAATTCCTAGGAAAAAGCCAACAAAAATTCTATGATAAATAAGCCTTTTACTAAACTTCTTCATTCAAATCACCGTCTAATCTTTTATTTAATAAGGCCTCCAACTCATTGACCATTTGTAAAGCATCTTCATTTAGCATTCCCGCAATAGAAAAATTTGAACCTGCCGTTGAAACAATAATTCCACTTAAGCCCATTAAGCTCATAATTGGACCATTATAGGTATGTAAATCTTGAATTTGGCGAATTGGAACAATCACACGATGTCTAAACAAAACCCCATAATTAATCGCAATTCTCTTATCATCATAGCCAAAGCTATAAAGCTTATATTTTAAAAACGGCCAAATGATTAATAAAGCTACAATAATCGCAATCGGAATGGCTACTCCCACAATAATGAGAATTTCCCCACTAAATAATGTTGGTACAATTAGTAAAGAAACTAACAACGCAAAAAATAGATTTCTGATAATCCAAATTGTTCGAACCTTTTTGTTTAATTTTAATAATTCCATTATAATCCCTCCATAATTTAATAAATAAAATCTACCATTAATATTTTACCATAAACATAACCGAATCTCAATAACAAAAGCAAAATATTAATGATTTATTACTATTATTATGCATTTTTATAAAAATTTTAGCAAATTCAATCATAATTGCAGTTATCTTCATATTTTTTATAACACTGCCCCTAAACCATAAAAATCCATATTAAAAAATAAGGCCCAAGATAATCCTTGAGCCAACATATTATTCAATTACTTCGCGATCACCAATAACCAATTCTGGTTCCTTGTTAATCTTACTATAAACATAAGTGTTTTGTCCTTTTCTTAGCATAATCAAAGTCGTATCAACATATTTCGTAATTGATTCCATCTTTTGTGGGGTCGCCGCAATAACAATTTGAAGATTCAATTCGCGGATAAATTCCATCATTCGACGGATACGATTGGAGTCCATCTTATCGAAGGCCTCATCAAAGATAATGATTCCAATTGGCGACTTCGTATTACTGCTATATAATTGAACGAAGGAAGCGATGATTGATACATAGAATGGAACCTGCGTTTCTCCTCCGGATTTTTCTTTAAATACCTTTGAGAATAAAGTCGTTTCCCCTTTGGTATTGGTAATCTTGATATCATAATCCATATAAGTTCTATAATCTGTGAACTTATTGATTACACCTTCACTATTGATCTCATCAATAGCTAAATTATCAAAAAGCTCTTCCATTTCTTGATTATATTTCATCATAAATTCATCAGTAATAATTGGTCCACTCTCATTAGCGCTATCGCTTAAGACCATATCATAAATGGCAGAGAATTCCTTACTCTTAGGGAAAATGAATTCGTATTGGTCATCGCCAAAGCGAACATGACATAAGGCTTCATTAATCTTACGAACACCATCCTGAGCTTGGATAATGTAGCTACGTAATTTCGAAATGAAATCCTCCTTGAATAAACGCTCAGTATCCTCGCGAGCTTGACGAACACGATCCTCATATTCTACTAATTTACTACGGACAAGCTTATCATATTCCTCACTATATTTTTCCATACAAACATGGCCAATTGCACTTTGGAAATTATGACGCTGATTATATTCTAATTGCTTAGCCTTTAATTGATCCTCATAAACGGTGATTTGATGCTGATTATCATCGACAGCATGACGATAGTAAGCCACGATTTCTCCCGTTGTACGATATTTTTTGCGGTCAACATTATATGTTTCATAAACCTCATTTTCAATGGAAAGATGTTCGTTTTTCTTCTTTTGGAATTCCTCTTGTAAAGCCACAGTTTTTTCATTAAGCTCATTAATTGCTGACTTAATTCCCTCAATTCGTGTTGAAATTCCACCGTTTTCTTCATATAAACGAAGTCTTTCATTTTGAGCCTTCTTTAAATTATCCATTGTTAATTCATATTCACGTTGAATATCATCAACACTTGATGAATTATATCCATCCTTTTGACTCTCTAAATTATTCAAGGTTTCAAGTTGATTAGCAATCGTAAGATTAATTGACATCTCATCAATTAAGGAATCAAGGCCTAAATTGTGAATTAAATTAATTTCATCCTCATTACGGCGCATCTTATTGTCGATTTCGACATATTCACGATGAACATTTCTTTCATCATTTTGGAATTTCTTTAATTGTTGATTAGCCGCATCCTTACCTAAGAATGGCTTTTCAATTCGATCGTTTAATTGACGAACGGTAAAGCTACTATAAGCCATACTATCCTTGGTAATCGCTACACGATATTTTTCAAGATCATGAACATTATCACAACGGATAACATTTCCTAAAACCATATTAATATAACGTTTAGCATAAACATTATTACTAGTGATTAATGCTGCTAAGCTTCTTTCATCGCAGTGATCAAATTCCGAAATACGCTTAGTATTAACTAAACCAACTCCATAAACAACACAAGTCTTTTTAACCTCATCATAAATATCTAAGGCTAAATCATAATATTTAGGGTCAATAATCAAGTTAAATCTTTGCGTATTTAAATAGTTTTCAATAGCTGGCTGCCATTCCTTATCGGTAACCTCAAGTAATTCCGCTAAGATATTAACGGAAACATCCATATCGGTTATTTTCTTAATACGAGCATTGATTTCATTCTTCAAGGTCACAACATTAGGATTATAGCGGAGCTTTTTACCTTCTAAGGTCTTAATTGTTTTCACAACAAATTCATATTCAAGACCCTTTTCCTTTTTGTCAGCCTCTAGGCGTCCCTGTTGACGATAAACATCATTTAACCTGCGCTTAATATCTTGGTTAGCTTGAATAAGCTTTCCCTTAATTTCTTCAAAATTGTCCTTGGTAACATTAGCTAAATCAAGGCTTTTCAAGCTCTTATAGCATTTTCTTTCCTCTGAATCAATTTTAAAATCATTCAAAGAACGGTTAATCTTCGCAACGTGCTCTAAATAACGAGACTTCTTTGATTGATTTAATTCAATTTCTGATTTTAAGCGTTGAACCTGTTTTTCAATTTCAGCTTTATTTTTAAAAGCATCATTGCTCATAAGGTTGTTATATAAAAGACGACTCTTTTCATCATAAATAGCAATTGTGTTCGCAATATCATTGATTTTTTGGCCTTGTTGATCCTTTTCACTTTCAACCTTCAATAAATCATTTTGGAATTTAGAAACCTTCTTTTGATTATCATCAATGCTTGTTAGAATTAACAATAAATCTAAGATGACATTCTTATCATATTTTTGAACTAGCTTTTCATCAATCTCATTGATAACTGATAAATCATTAATTTTTCCTTTAATAACCTTTAAAGTACTTTCTAAATCCTTATATGAACGAATACTTTCTTGAATGTTTTGAACATCAATTCTCTTTTCCTCTAATAGGTATTGATAAATGAAATCCTTAACGTTAGAGATTGGCTTAAAGGCTAGGGCCTTTTGAATTAAAGTAAAGAAACGCTCATTTACCGATCCAAATAAAAGACGGAAGGCTGTTTTCGTTTCACGCTTAGTCAAATAAACATTATCGATAAGCTTCGTTTTCTTAAAATTATTAATTGATAATACTACACCATCCTGAATGAACATTTCATCACACATCGGCTTCGCTGTTGAATAGAAAATGCTCTTGACTGAATCAACATCCTCTTTATAATCTAAAACGGCACCTAATGTAATATATTCATCACTTTCAGTGTCATGAAATTCCAAGGAAATATGGCTAGTTACATCGCCCTGACGCAAATATTCTTGATTATCAATACCAAGCTTACAACGAATATATCCCTTCAAAGAACGATTTCCATGATCGTGAGCCGCAAGGTTGAAGCTTTGATCTCCAGCTGTTAAGACAAATTGAAGCGCATCAAGGATTGTCGACTTACCAGTTGCATTTTGACCAGTAACTAAAACATTATTTCGAATTTCAATGGTTTCATTTTGAATATAATGCCAATTGATTATTTTCATTTTAGTCAGCTTCTTCAATGTCATCACCGCCATTCATTTCATAACTCTTTAATACATTGTATAAGCTATCTACTTGAATTCCCGAGACAGCTAATAAAATTGTTGGATAAATTATTACCTGACAATTTCCTTTTGTGACATCACCTAGGGGCTCAATTAAATTGAATTTCTTAAACAAACGCAAAATCGCAAGTAAATCAGTTTTATAAATTTTCTTTTTGAATTCAAGATTTTCATATTTTTGATGGATATCATCAACCTTAACCATTACGTTATTTGATTGCGTAAAGGAAGTGATTTGCTCTTGATATAAAATTCGTAAAATCAATAAAACGATACTTTCACTTTTCTTAAGCTTTAAAAGATTTTTATTTTGGGGATTAGTTAATTGCATTGCCCCAATTTCATGATTATAAGTTAACTCCCAATTAATCATTTTAAAATACTCATCAAAGAGCATTTTATAATTTAAGACAAAATAGAAGGCTTCACGATTTTCCTTCTTATCTTTGCATAAGAAGCAATTGTTTAATAATTGATTAGCGACATTAGAAAACATTTGCTTTTCTTTGTCATTAAATTTTTCATATATTTCGAGAAAATTCATACTTCCACCTCTTTACTTTCTAGCAATTTCAAAATCATTCAAAATGAAATCATCATTTTCATAATTATGATCTAGCTTATTTATTTGATAATCCTCACAAGTCGATGCATACACAAGGATATATAAAAGTCTAATCAAGTTTTCCTCTGTTGGTTTTTTCATAAATAAATCAGAGGCTTTAAAGCGCTTCTCATATTTAAGCTTGTCCACAACGAAGGCAATAACCTTATCCTCAGAGAACTCAAGATCAAATTCTTGAAGGAATTTGTTTTGAAGATCATCAAGGTCAATTTCCTCAGGTGGTAAAATCGTCGTTGGCGTAAAGGATTTATAATTAACCTTTGGTGAATATAGGGATTCGGTATTGATAACCTCCTGCCGACATAGATTAAACAATGGAGCTAATTCCTTGCTTAAGCGTTCATCTGATTTTTGATAATCCTTTATATATTTCATAATATAATTTAATTTTCCAAGAATATCCGTTTCATTATTCAATAGGAACTTAACCTTCGTAATGGTCGAATTGACGTAAATTTTATTCTTTAGCTCAATATCCGCAATCAATTCATCGAGGCCACTGAATATTTCAATTATCTCATCAATATCATGCACAGCATTGTAATTAGCCTCTTGATATCCCATTTCATAGCTTTGCATATATTCCTCGCGAATGTTTCCAAGTAAAATATCATCATTTAATAGATTCTCTAAAGAATCGATAATACGTTGTTTATACCTATCAACATTATCATAGGTCTTTAAACGCTGATAGCTTTTATCAACTAATTGCGTTTTATATTCCACTAAAAGTTCCATCAAATCCTTGATTTCCTTTTGGCGAGCAATCTTTTCAATGTAGCTCTTAAGCTTAAGATTAATTTTTTTAATCTCCGACACAAACTCACAAGCTAAATGATGAACCTGCTTAAGCATTAAGCCATGTTCCTTAACATTAGGATTGTTAAGTAAGGAATAAATACTAAACAAATAACCACGATATTCGAAAACAGGCTGAGATAGGTTGTCCTCATCGCTCCAATCCTCATTACAAATTTTAAGCATTGCCTCCATCATCGTTAAAGCATGAACCTTAAAATTTATTAAGTCAACGTAATCATTTGAGGTTTCAACACTAATCCAACCACAATCCTCAAATTTTTGAAGAATATAATTTGCTCGTTCCTTTTGGGTAATTGTTCCCCCTTCTTCATTTCTAACAACATCATCATGCTGATCTAGATATTCGAGAATAGCACTAATTACCTCATCTCTTGTAATATCAAAGCCCATTCGTGAATTATAAATATCATAAATGATTTTTAAACATTCATAATAAAGCTCCTTATTCGTCGATGTCATGATGATAAAAAAATTCGAAGGAAGTGCATCAAAAATATTCATTTTTCCACCTCTTTATTTCAAAATCTTACTTTGAATCAATTTATTTAATATTAAAACACGTATTGCACGCCAAATAAACACTATAGATACAAGTGAAAAAACAATATCTAGGTAAGGTAAATTAAAGAACGTGCATACAACATAACCGAAAACGGCCATCGAAAATCCATAAACGATTGTTGTAAATACCTCGCGATAGGATAACGGAGTTCCAAGCTTCACAACAAAGGAAAACAATAATAAAGCCATAACATAACCAATTACAATAAAAACTAGATTTATAAATATATATGAAACTGCCCAAAGCGGCTTCATATCCATTGTGATAATATCAATGGCTCCTCTTAGCTTCACAAATTGAGAATATAATTCACTAGTATTTGACGAATCGTATTTGAAATAAGATAAGCTCGTAAAATCGATTTTGTCAAGATTTAATTCCTTCCATGAATAGTGAACTACTCGATTCCCATAGAAGCATACTACGACTCCGTTTTCTTGAAGCTCAAGTCCAATTTCGGTTTTGGGCGTACCTTTGAAGGCTACATCGATGCCTTGAATCCTAATAACTGTATCTTCATCATCATACATATAAAATTTATAGTTTTCGATTTGACATGACGGAACTATTGAGGCTTGATTGATGTAATCAGTCTTCATAGCCTGAAATTCAGTCTCCGAAAAGCCTCTATAGGTAATTGCCAAAATCGTATCTGGAATAATCATTAGAAAAATCATCAAAAGCATATATAGAAAAACGCGCCAAAGCTTATCTGAAGCAAAAGCACCAATCATACTTGGTCGAAAGAAACTAACACTTAATCTTTTTAGCATAAGACACCACCTTTATAAACCCACCTTTTTTATTTTATCATAAATTTTATTAATATGATATAATATATTTGGTGAAATTTTTATGAATTTAATGAATAACGAAAAGCATTATAACACCCTCAATAACTATTATCAATTCAAATACCAAAAAAAAGTCTTTAAGGTTTCCCTAAACGGTGGCTTTTCATGTCCCAATAAGGATGGAAAAAAAGGCTTTGGCGGCTGCACATATTGTTCAGAATTAGGTAGCGGTGATTTTGCCGGAGACATCAACAAATCTCTTCCTGAGCAGTTTTTTGAAATTAAGAAAATGATGGAACAAAAATGGCCCGATGCCCTCTATATTCCTTATTTTCAAGCTAATTCTAATACCTATGCCGATATCAAAACCTTAAAAGAAAAGTATGAATCCGTCATTCATCTTGATGAAAAAATAGTTATGCTTTCGATATCAACAAGACCCGATTGTCTTGACGATGATATTATTGCCTATTTAGGTGAATTAAATACCAAAATACCTGTTCAGATTGAACTAGGCTTTCAAACATCAAATGAAAAAACAATTCAAGCAATCAATCGCAACTGTACAAATCAAGAATTTGAAAGAGCCATCAAGCTTCTAAGAAAGCAAAATATCGAGGTTGTCGTTCATATTATCAATGGATTACCCTACGAAACCAAGGATGATATGCTAAACACCATCAAATATCTAAATCAATTTGATTATCAAGGAATAAAAATTCATCTTCTTCATATTATGAAAAACACCAAAATGGGCGAGGATTATCTAAAAAATCCTTTTAAAACTTTAACCTTAAATGAATATGTTGATATTGTGACCGAGCAAATTCGAATTCTTAAGCCCAACATCATCATCCACAGACTTACTGGCGATGCCCCAAGGGACTTATTAATAGAGCCTTTATGGAGCTTAAAAAAATTTGTTGTTATGAATGAAATTGACAAAGAGATGCGTAAAAAAAACGCCTATCAAGGCGACCACTATAATGGCCAATCCTCGTAGGCAATAGAATCAAGATTATTAAATACCGCTTGATAAATTTCCTCACAAATATAAGGCACAAGAGGAGATAATATTTTTAAAAGACCAAAGGCTTGTTCGTAGGATAAGCCCTTTTTCTCATTAACCAATGTCATAAAACGGCTTACATAAGCCATTACCATATTATAGTCTCTTTTATCATAGGCCTGTTTACAATCTTTTTTTAGCTGCATATAGCTACCATCAAGCATTGAAAAGGAATCAAGTAATTGTTTCGAATAAAGATGCCAAATATTATTTAAAATATTCATTCCGACATCACTACTTATGTTCGAAAAAACCATCAGTCGGCACAAATCACTATTATCATGATTATGAACAATTTTAGGATTATGATAAATTATTTTTTTCGCAAAAATATTATTATGAATAAAATCCGCTTTATGGAATAAATGATGAATTAATAAGGATGATAATAGCTCATAGCCATCTTGAAAAATAAAGCAGTCAATAGGGAGCCATTTATTTATTTCATCCTTATAATCAATTACATTGATATCTAAATCAATATTACTTGCGATGGGAGCTAATAAGAAATAGACCGAATTGAAGCATTCTTCAAAAATTAAATGGTCCGTTTCTTTAGTCGCAATCGTAAGCTCGGTCGTATTTTTCAAGGTAGCTGGTTCAAGCATATTCATCTTCTCTAAAGTATCCTTCGCTTGATTTCTTAAATGAAGTGAAAAATCATCAAAATAATCCATCGACAAAACCTCAATATCATATTTTGTCGCATAGGCTAAGGCTTTAGAATCAATGGCTGGGGTGCCAAGTAATATTTTTTCAACCGATCCAACAAATAAAGGCATAGCTTGTTCGGTTATCGGATTTACAACATAGCTTCCGGTAAAAATTAATTCTTCCTCATTCGGATTTTGAATAAATAATTCTAGATCCTCTAATTCCTCTTCATTTGTTATGCTAAAGGCTAAATCATGATTATAAGGGAGAACAATGAATGTGGAAAGATATAAGTTTTCAAGCTCCTCTAAAAAAAGTCGAATGATGCTTTCCTTATCCACAACCTCTAAGAATAAATTGTATCCTTCATGCAATTGAAAGAATTCTTTTTTTACTTCTTTAGTCGCTTCAGGTAAGGACATTTTATTAATCGTTTCATAAAAATCATTTATTTCCGCTTTATAGTATGTAATATTATCCACTACCTCCGTATAAATAACTCCCTTATTTACTAAATAATCAAGAAGCTGATTTTGAGATTTGTATAAAAAATCCTTACTAATAACCTTTTGGTAATCCATACCAATACCGTGAATAATATTCATATTTTCCCGCAAGGATGGAAATAAAACATTAGCTCCACACATTCTTTGATATCGAGCATTCGCATCCATTTTTATAAAGCTGTCTATCGAAGGTGAATTATAACCAACAAGGGCATAAAAAGGAGGCTTTAGACGATCTCTTAAAACCTTAAATGTTTTGTTATTTGTCCAAATTCGGTTCCATTTTTCTTCAATGAATTTATAATCGTACATTTCCACCACAGCTTTCTAAAAAGAAAATCTTTCTTGCCAACACAAAAAAGATTTCATTACTAATTAACAACGTTTATTTAATTCAAAATTAAATATGAGCTTCGATATATTTTACAATATCGCCAACAGTTTTCATTCCTTTAGCGTCATCCTCAGGAACAGAAATTTCAAATTCATCCTCAATACTCATAATTAATTCAACTGCATCAAGTGAATCAGCGCCTAAATCATCAACAAAGTTGGCGTCAAGAGTAATTTTGTCCTCGGGAACATTAATTTGATCTAAGATAATACTTTTTACTTTTTCAAATACCATAATTAAATACCTCCTGTATTTCGATGCTATTTTACCATATATTATTAAATTAGTCAATGTTACAAATTTTTGAGTTAGGATAAACGCATGAAAAAAATTCAAAAACTTATTGACAAGGGGTTGAAATCCC
>CAZWLD010000005.1:0-69171 GCA_964634685.1 uncultured Anaeroplasmatales bacterium | reverse complement strand
TTTTTTTCATAGGAACCACCTCCTCTATATGCGATTTGGAGTAACACCGTCATCAGCTTCCGAAGGTAATTATACACTAAAAAAATCGAAAATTGTCAAAATTGAACTTGAAAAAAATCATTAATTTTTGAACAAAAAAATGCGAATATAAATGAGATCAAGAAATAAAAAAACAATTGATATTTTAATACCAATTGTGTATAATGTTAATAAAGGAGAAGAAGCCGATTAACAGGCTCGTCCGTTAATCAAAGAGTTTAAGGGAAAGCGCCGTTCTACGGTGCTTTTTCATTTTTTTCATAACAATGGATAAGCTATATTAAGAAAGTTTTTTTTAAAAAATTGATGTTTGTTAATGTTAATTCTTTCATATTTTAACGATTTGGGGAGAAATTAACTTTTGCTATTAAGAAAAATAAAAAAATCTCTTGCAATAAGGATATTATTGTGATAAAGTATAAGAGTACAAATCAAATGCCCGAATGATGAAATTGGTAAACATACATGACTCAAAATCATGCGGTTGTGAGACCTTGTCGGTTCGAGTCCGACTTCGGGCACCAATTATGATCAAGTGGTCTGGTGTCCATCATCAGACCTTTTATTTTGGATAAATATGATAATATACTTTAATTAAATATAATTATTTTGACCAATAACTATAAAAAATAACTTTTAAACTGAGTGAGATTTTCTTCATTTATCAACTAAATATTTCCCAAAATTGTTAATTTAAAACACAAGAAAATGAGTTGTGGCCAACTTTGTGGCCAACTTTTTAAAAAATTTTTTAAAAAGCTGATTGAAGAAACGGTATCTACGAGATTGCTGAAATTCATAAAAAATCAAGGGCAAAAAAATATGCGGAAATTGAAATAGGAATTCATCCAACCAAAATTGAAATATATAATCCTGGATCATTTCCTTTTGATTTGACTCCTTTCGATTTTATTAATAAGAACTTACCTTCTTATAAAAGAAATAAGCTAATGTTGGATATTCTTTTTAGAAGTAAGGATGTTGAAAAGGCAGGAACTAGATTTCAAAGAGTTAATGAATTATGTAATCAATATGGTGTTTCGTGGACATTTAGAAAAGAGGCTTATGGCTTTTTCTTCGAGTTTATCAGGCCAAATGTCCAAATAAATGTCCATTTAAAGGTTGAATTATCAGCGCAAGAGCAATTAATTTATAATTTGATAGATAAAAACTTGGGAATATCAAAAGCTGAACTTGCCCTAAGAATAGGCAAATTAGAAAAAACAATCCAACGTATAGTTAATTCTTTGATTGAAAAAAATGTAGTAATTAGAGTTGGCTCTAATAAAACAGGGCATTGGGAAGTAATTAAATAAATTAGAATTTGTATGTAAGGTGATTGAATGGACAATAGAGATGAAATCTTAGATAAAGTTAAGCTTTGCAGCAGAATACTTAACCTATGTAGCATCTGTAGGTGAAGAAACTCTAAATATTGAGGTTAGATATGAAGATGAGAATATATGGTTAACACAAAAAATGTTAGGCGTTCTTTTTAATGTTGAATCACATACCATTAATTATCATATTAAAAAAATTTATAATGATAAAGAACTATTAGAGAGTTCAACTACTCGAAAATTTCGAATAGTTCAAAATGAAGGTGATAGATCTATTGGTAGAGACGTGATTCATTATAATCTCCAAATGATTATAGCAATTGGATTTAAAGTGATAATTCTATATTCTTCGATTGAGAAGAGCCTGAAAGGTTGAGAAATCTTCAAAAAGCGGGGAATAATCAATTAAGGACCTTGGTAGTTGGAGTGGTCTGAAATGGGTGGGGGACGACTTCTAAGTCGCAAACTATCAACTTAATAAACTAAAGCATCACTCAATTTGAAGATGCTTTTTTTGTTAAATAAGTTTTTTATCTGAAACATTTACAGTAGTTAGCTTTTTAATTGATGATATTTTTTTCACTTGCTAACTTATCTAAATTTTGATATAATAATGATAGGAGAGTGATATTAATGGATTATATTAGACCATCATCTGAATTACGAAATAAGTATAATGAGATTTCAAATTTATGTAAAGAAACAAGAAAACCAGTTTATATTACAGTAAATGGTCATGGTGATACAGTAATTTTAAGTTTAGAACAATTTAATCAAATGCAAGCTGAATTAGAACTCCTTAAAATGTTATCTGAATCTGAGGATGATGTTAGAAATGATAGAGTAAAACCTGTAAGTGATTCGTTTATAGATATAAGAAAGAAGCTTCAATTATAATGGATTACATAGTACTTAGAACTGATAAGTTTAATGATCAACTTATGGATATTATTATGTACTTAAATGATACCTTTTCTCAAAAAGAAGCTATTGATTATTTATTGTATCTTGAAGAACAAATTGAAAAATTAAAAAAGTATCCTTTTATGGGAACTGTTCCAAGATACCAAGCTATAAATAAGCAAGGTTATCGTGCTTTAATGTCCAAACAAAATATTATTTTTTATAAAGTTAATGAAGAAAAAAAAGAGATTGTTCTCCATATTATTGTTTCATCAAGAAGAAATTACTTGAATTTAATTTAAGATTACAAACAATTAACAATTATTCTTGAAAATAAATTTATTCTTGAAAATAAATTGGAAAAGGGGAAAAAATAAGAAATGAAAAACTATAATCAGGTATATGTCAAAAATAGCTTTGAAGCTGCTAAGCTTTATTGTAAGGCCTTTGGGGCAGTTATTACAGCTGAATTTACAAACGAAAACAATACCGGCTATGACCATTGCGAATTATCCGTTAATGGTGAAGGCTTTTTAGCCCTAGCTGAAGCTAAAAACCCTTGTGATATTAATATCGTCCACCAATATAAATGGGAAACAATGACCTTTAATGTCTTTGAAATGGGGACAGAGGAAGCTGTCAAAAAGGCCTTTGATGCTTTGAGTGAAGGCGGCGTTGTCCTTGAGCCGATTCATGAGGTTCCTTGGAGTAAATGCTGTGCTACGATTATTGATCGATTCGGTGTTTGCTGGTGGATTTCCATTTAGTTAAAATATTTTTTTGTCGTTTCTTAATCTTTATTTTTTATAAAAAAAATGATAATATATAGTTATAGAAATGACTTGAAGGTAGGTGTTTATGATGAGACGTTTTTTTACAGCTAAAAACATTTTCTTGTTTGCCTATATTTTATGTATAATTGTTTTAATCGTCGAATCCTTGATGCCTGGAAAAATCTCAAGTCAACAAAGCAATGCCGTTGGAAATGGGGTTGCGGATATAATCAATGATTATAAGGATGATCAAACAAAAGTTGTCAAAGTTGAAAAAGTTGAAATAACCAATAAAATATCCAATATTAATGTTGGTGATGAATATAAATTAGAAACCTTAGTTACTCCTAATAACGCAACCTACAAATCATTATCCTTTCAGTCATCGAATCCCGAAATCGCTTCTGTTAGTAGTGAAGGCGTGATTTCTTTTCATAATCCAGGAGAAGTTGATATTCTTGTTCGAAGCACTAAATATGAGGAATTGACGGATAGCTTTTCCATATCTGTTGATGAGGTTTTTACAGAAACTATTAGCTCAACTATTAATGCCTTGGCTAATGACGGTGTTTATACCCTTTATTTAGGTAACGAATATCTAATAACCAACACGATATTACCCTTAAATACTACCAATAAAAGGATAACCTACGATCTTAGTGATAATGAATTTTTATCTATCACTAATGATATTATCACTCCACTTAAAAATTCCTTGGATAAAATAATTACCATCACCGTTAAAAGCAATGACAAAATTACCGATTTAAAGGTGATCGTAACGCAAGAAAATATTATTGATCTAAAAGATATAACGATTGAAACTAGTTCGATTTACTTAACCCAAGAAAAGAGATTAGAGGTATCTTTAAATCCGATAAATGCCACCTTTGATGATTATATTTTATCCTCAAATGATTCCTCAATTATAAAAATAAAAGGAAACAATATTATTGGTTGTGGGGGTGGCTCGGCCATTATTACGGTTCAATCAAGCGTTTATCCGGATATTTTTGCCTTAAAGGAAATTGAAGTTTTGCCTCAGCCTCGAGCTGATTTAGAAAATGTGAAGGTCTCAATTAAAAATAATATCTATGTTGGAAAGCAAGAAAAAATCGTAATAAAAAAAGACCCTAGCTATGCTTTAGATTTGACGGTTACCTATGATAGTCAAAATGAAGAAATCGCAAGAATCGAATCCGGTCGGGTTATCGGTATTAATCCTGGAAATACGACAATTAAGGTCACTATCGATAATGGAGAAGCCTCGAAAGAATTTTTACTTAATATCGAGATCTTGAAGGTAGAGGATACGACAACAACAGATTTCGAATTGTCTATTGATGAATTATTTTTATATGTCAATGATTCTTATGCTTTAAACAATATCCAAATAACCTCCTGGTATCCTAATCTTCCTAAAAATCAAGATGTTGAATATTTTCTTTCCGGCGGATATGGAAAAATTGAAGATTCTTTAAAAATTCCAAACCCTGGTTGTTATGATTTGTATGTTTATCACAAGGAATCGGGAATTTCTAAAATAATCAAGGTCCAGGCCCTCTATGAATATGAAGTATCTTTAAATCCTGATACCAAAATAAATGTTGGTGATACCTTTACCTTTACGATTGATGATGAATCAGAAGGAATTCAAAAATATGATATTAAGCTAAGTAATGAAAAAATATCCTTTAATCAAAATACCTTTGAGATATTTGCCTTAGAAAAAGGAGAATGTGAATTAATCATTACACCAATAATTGATAATTCACTTTATGAGAAGTATCAAAGAATCTATAAAATTGTTTTAATTGAAGAATATACTAAGTCTCTTGACTACTTGGTTTATATAAATAATGAAGAAATTGAAATGAGCAAGGATGAGCTTCATTTATACATTAATGAAAAATGTCAAATAGTACCAGTAATTGGTAAGGAAGCAACAATCTCAAAAATCAGATATCAATCAAGCAACGCTCCCGTCGCCTTTGTCGATAGCGCTGGTAATCTATCCTTTAAGACAATTGGTGATGCTTGTATTACCATTATTGAAGAATATTCTGGTCTTTCAAAGGAAATAAATATAAGCGTTCGTAATTATATTGAATTAAGTGATGAAGCTTATACCATAAAGAGCCAAGGTATTACCAAGGAAAATGATGTCTTCCAAATCATTAATGGACATAGTGCCATTATCTCCTTTAATTTTTCCAAAAATACAACCTATCGTAATGTATCATATTCAATTAGTGACGATAAGATTGCTGAAGTTGGTGACGATGGAGTCATTACTCCGAAAAAGGCCGGCCCAGCAACAATTCATTGTACGATGGATGATGGCTTTGAACACCATGAATTTGATATTAAAATAAAAGTTCTTCGTCAAAATTTTATTGAGAAGAATAATGATTTCTTTTTTAAAGTTCGAAAATCAATTGGCCATTTTGGAGCCTTCTTAGTTTTAGGCTTTTTCTCAACCTTCGCTTGGTTCTATATCTTTAAAAAGCGAAAAATCTATCTTTCAATCCCAATTAGTATGGCTTTAGGCTTTATTATTGCGGGAATGACCGAGTTTATTCAATATTTTGTGCCGGGAAGAACAGGTATTTTTGATGATGTTTTACTCGATTATTATGGCTTTTTATCTTCATCTTTAGTTTTATCAATAATAATCATTGTCATCATTGTAATAAAAAAATATTGGCTTAATGGAATAAAAAAATCCTGATTAAAAAAATCAGAATTTTTTTATACCTTTATTGCGAAAAAAATTATTGATTTTCAAGATGCTTTTTAATCGCATCATAGGATTCCTTAGATAAATCATGTTCAATCTTGCAGGCATCCTTACTTGCAATGTCAAAGGGAACACCAAGCATAACTAACGCCTTTGTCAAAAGATTATGCCGCTCAAGAATGGAAGAAGCGATAGTATAACCTTTTTCCGTTAAGGTAATTGAGCCTTTATTGATTTCAATGAATTCCGATTCTTTAAGCTTTTTTAGGGCAATACTAACACTAGCCTTGGTATAATTCATATCATTAGCTATATCGATGGCTCTCACCATTCCCTTTTTTTCCTTGAGCATAAGGATTCGTTCTAAATAATCCTCACTGGATTCAAAAATATTCATTTCACCACATCCTATCTCAATTATATCATATTTTGGAAAAAATGCGAAAATTATGCATTAGATTTTATTATAAAACCTAATAATGTTTTTTCTTAATGAGAAAGACGAAATATCATTTATTTTATATTAAGATATATATAAGCGTTTTTTCTTGAAAATAAAGTCTAAAAATGCTATACTTCATTTAGGTGATGTTATATGGATTTTAATTTTTATTTTTTCAGAGACAGTAAAAAATCAGTTGATTCTGATAAAATATTTTCTTTTTTTTCAAGATATCCGGAAATAACGTATGAATTAAAGGATGAAATTGGTTATTTTAATTATTATGATGAAACTCTTGAAAATAAAGCTGTTTTTACGATTCAGCATAAGCTTTTAGTTCCTAACATTTTTAAAATTAAATCAAATTTTATCAATTTGAATTTCCGAATGCAAATGGGAGAATATGTTCCATATTATAAGGCTAATATCATTTTTGAAATAGTTCAAGCCTTATGTAATGAGCTCGATTTATACGTTTATAATGAATTATTTGAGGATGCTTTAAAATTTGATATGAATTTAATTCATGAGGTTTATCAATATTTTAAATCGGTGTGTAAAGAAAAATTCCCTGAGGAATATCAAAAATACCATTATGTTGAGACCAAAAAGCTATCCAATATATTGAATTATCAAAAGGCCAATTATGAGCTTCAAATTGAATATTTAAACGAAGGCATCAATGCTCCATCATATATGTTTTTATTAGACAAATTTGATGTTGTGCGAACCGCTATTAAATGGAAGGAAGGAACAGATACCATTATTCCGCCGGCTGTCGATTACATTTATTACTCCTGTAATAATTTAGAAACGCACATTTACGCCTATAGCGAGGTCTATGAAGCCATTGAAAAATATTTAATCGATTTGCCTGGCTTCCAAAAGGGCACGAAAATTACGGATTCAAAAGAAAATAAAAAAATAAAAAAATTAATGAAAAAGTCAAAATTCCGTGAAGTTAATATGGATTTTGTGAATCTTCGACTTTCACAATTAGTTGACTAGAAAGGAAGGTATAAATGAAAGAAAGTAAATTAATTGATCACACTAAGCTCAATGCCTTTGCGACAAGAGAGGATATTGAAAAGCTATGCCAGGAGGCTATCTTAAATGATTTTGCTAGTGTATGTATAAATCCAGTTTGGGTTAAACTAGCATATAGCTTATTAAAAGGAAGTAATGTTGATGTTTGTACAGTAATTGGCTTCCCTTTAGGGGCTAATACCCTAGAAACGAAGGTTTTTGAAACGAAACAGGCTTTACTTGATGGCGCTGATGAAATTGATATGGTTATCAACATCGGTCAAGCTAAGATGGGAAATTTCGAATACATTTTTAACGAAATTAAAGCGGTTAAGGATGTGGCCGGGGCTCATGTTGTTAAGGTTATTATTGAAACCTGCTATTTAACCGATGAAGAAAAGGTCAATGTTTGTCTTGCGGCTAAACGCGCTAAAGCGGATTTCGTTAAAACATCAACTGGCTTTGGAACTAGTGGTGCCAATTTTAGCGATGTTGCCCTTATGAAAAAAACCGTTGGTGATATGGGCGTAAAAGCAAGTGGAGGCGTTAAAACGCGCGAGGATTTCTTAAAATATGTTGAGCTTGGCGCAACCCGTATTGGCACAAGCAATGGAACAAAATTACTTAAAGGAGAAGAAAAATGATACCTACACCTCATATTGAAGTTAAAGATAAAGATGAATTTGCAAAAACTGTTTTGATGCCAGGTGATCCCTTAAGAGCGGAATTCATCGCTAAAACCTTTTTAACTGATGTTAAAAAAATCAATAATGTTCGTAATATGTTTGGCTATACTGGATATTACAAGGGACACAAAATTTCCGTTATGGGAAGTGGAATGGGAATGCCATCAATTGGAATTTATTCTTATGAGCTCTATAATTTTTATGGTGTTGAAAACATCATCCGCATTGGCTCATGCGGTGCCTATGACCCAAGCCTTCATGTTTTTGATACCATTTTAGTTGAAGGTGCCTACAGTGAATCAAGCTATGCTAAAACGATGAATCTTTGTGATGATGATGTTTTATATGCGACTAAGAAATTAAATGATGAGCTTGAAAAAATAGCGTCATCTTTAGATATTAAGCTAACAAAGGGCATCATTCACTCAAGCGATGTTTTCTATCGTATTGGCGGAACCGATTTTAAAAAGCTTTTTGAAGAGCATAACTGTTGCGCTGTGGAAATGGAATCCTTCGCATTATTTGCCAATGCCAAGGCCCTAGGCAAGAAGGCTGCTTGTTTATTAACCGTATCTGATTCCTTCTGCCATCCGGAAATTACAACATCGGAGGAAAGACAAAAATCATTTACTAATATGATGATGATTGCTTTAGAAATGGCATTATGCTAGTCGCTGACTAGCATTTTTTTCGATTTTTCGATAATACTATAGATAAGGAGATATTTATGGAATATGAATTAATTAATCAATTGGGCTATGATTTACATTTATTCAAAACCAATAAATTTAAAACATATGCGATTACTGTGAAATTTTTGGGTTCGCTCACAAGAGAAAATGTCACCAAAAGAGCTTTAATTCCGTATGTTTTAAAGGCGGGAACGAAGAATTATCCCAATAAACAAAAATTATCCTTACGAACGGATGATTTATATGACTTATCAATATCAGTCGCTTCATCGCGTTATGGGAAATCATCATTAATCCAATTTTCAATGTCCTTTATTGACCAAAAATATGTTGATTATAAAACTTTAACTGTAGATTCACTAGATTTATTGCGCGAAATCATCTTTAATCCTATCACCGTCAAAAATGCCTTTGACAAAAAAATTGTTCTTGAGGAAAAGCGCTTATTAAAGGAAGAAATCGAATCTTCACTTGATAATAAGGAGATAAAAGCCAAGCAAGAATTTCTAAATGAAATGCTTAAAGGCTTAGATATTGCGATGCCCGCCTATGGATATATTGAGGATTTAGAAAAAATCGATGAAGAGAATTTATATCAAGAATATCAAAATATGCTCAAAAATGATATGCTTGATATCGTCATTACTGGTGATATTGATGATGATATGAAAAATTTAATTGAAGTAATATTTAGCTATCGAAGCTATAATCCTTTAGTTAATCCCTATCATGTCATTGATAAAGAAGTTACTAATGTTGAAAAAATCATCAAAACAGATAAGGACATTAATCAAGGAAAGCTTTATTTAGGCTATTTTTATCCTTTCAAGCTTAATGATTTTTACAGCTATAATACCCTTTCTTCAATCCTTGGACTTTGTCCAAGCTCAAAGCTATTTGTGAATGTCCGGGAGAAGGCTTCGCTCTGTTATAACATTTATTGTAATTTCAATAATTTTCATGGCTATGCCTATATTTATGCTGGCATCAACCCGAAAAATTTTGAAAGGGCATTGGATTTAATTATTAAGCAGGTTAAGGCTATTCAAAAAGGTGATTTCACCGATTTAGAGCTTCAATATGCCAAAAATTCGATTGTCAATTCCTTGAAGGAGGGCGATGATAATCCCTTTAATAATGCCAATTTGGTTTATGCTATCAAGCTTAATCATCGCTCAAGTGATATTAATGATATTATTTTAGAATATTTGAAGGTCACAAAAGAAGATGTAATCGATTGTGCTAATCGCTTAGCCTTGAACACAATTTATATGCTAAAGGGGGAAGATTAGATGGAAAAATTAGAAAAAAAGAGCTACCCGAATATTGGTGAGACGTTATATCAGGAAACACTCGATAATGGTATGAAAGTATATTATTTACCAAAACCATTATTCAATAAGGCCTATGCTTGTATTTCGATTAATTATGGATCCTTTGATACGAGCTTTACGATAAATGACGTACGCTTTACTTCCCCAAACGGCATTGCGCATTATCTTGAGCATAAGCTATTTGATATGCCTGATGGGACTGATGCCTATGAAGAAATGAATAAGCTTGGAGCGAACGCTAATGCCTTTACCTCATATGACCGAACAAGCTATCTATTTAGTTCGACAAGTAATTTTAATGAGGCATTAAAGGCTTTATTTGATTTTGTTTTTACCCCCTATTTTACCGATGAATCAGTGATGAAGGAAAAAGGAATTATCGAAGAAGAAATAAAAATGTATCAGGATGACCCGGATGAAAAAAATCGTAAGGTCCTCTTAAAAAATATGTTTCATCATCACCCAATATTAATCGATATTGCCGGAGATATAGAAGATATTGAACAAATAACCAAGGAAGATTTATATAAGTGCTATGATGCCTTTTATCGACCTTCCAATATGATAGCCTTTTTCGTCGGTAATTTTGATTTAAGGGAAGCAATGAAGGTCGTTCATGAGTTTAAATTTAAGGAATACGATCAAAGTCAAATCATCAAAAATCGACCCAAATATGATCTAAGGGTAAATAAAAATTTGGAAATAATCCACACCAATGCTCATTTTCCCAAGGTCTATTATGGAATTATTTTACCAGCCTTAGAGCTTGGTATGAAGGAACAAATGAAATTTGAGTTTTCAATTAATATTTTGACGGAGCTTTTATTTGGCACAAGCTCAACTCTTTTTTATGATTTGATTGAAAAAAAATACGTTAACGATAATTTTAGTATTGATATTACGAATCTTAAAGGGTTTAATTTAATTATTGGTGATGCGGAAACTCGCTATCCAATGGAGCTATATCTTGAGCTAAAGCGAATTTTTTATTCCTTAGATGAATTTGTGGTTGATATCGAGCAGTTTAATCGTTTAAAGAAAACCTTGGCTGGGTCCTATATCAAGGTTTTCAATAATCTTGAGGCGATTGCGAATATTTTTACAAGGTACAAATTTATGGACCTTGATATGTTCATCATCAATGAGGTCTTTAATGAAATTACAATCGATGATATTTATGGATTGATAAAATTGATTAAGAAAGAAAACATATCCTTTTTAGTTGTTTTACCAAATGAAGATGAAAATGATAAAATGATCGAAGAAGAAAAAAATCAATAAATATTTTAAATATTATTTTTGAAAAAGAGGCTTAAAAGGAGCCTCTTTTTTTTGATAAACATTATTTTTATCTTTATTTTGCAATTTGTTTAAAAATAAAAATTTCTTTATACTTAAATTACACCGGTGAAAAAGAAGAAAGGAGCTAATATGTTTAATCAAGTTTTATTATTCGGACGTGTTTGCGCTGAACCAACGATCAAAAATACAAATGATGGAAAAGTCTTTTGTGAAATGACAATGGCTGTCAATAGACCCTTTAAAAATGGAGAAACAGGCGAATACGAGACCGATTTTATCAAGGTTACAGTTTGGCAAGGCTACGCTGAAACCGCTCAACAATACTGCACTAAGGGTTCAACCATTGGTGTCAAGGGTCGAATTGCGACTCGCAAGCTTGATTTAGGAGAAGAGAAAAGCATGTCTATCCTCGAAGTCTACGCTGATCAAATCTTCTTTATCAATTTACAAGACAAAGAAAAATAAAAAAATTCGTAGTATCACATACATAAGCCTAAGCCTTAGTTTATCAACTAGGGCTTTTTTTATTAAATGCTTACCTTAACAAGCGATAAGGAGAGGAATTTTGTTGATATTTATAATAAAATATGTTATAAATTATTAATGTGAAGGATGTGTTTTTTTATGAAGCAATATTTAGATATGTGCCGCTTTGTTTTGGAAAACGGAGTTATGAAAACCGATCGTACAGGAACCGGAACCATTAGCTATTTTGGTTATCAAATGCGCTTTAACCTAAACGAAGGATTTCCTTTATTGACCACTAAAAGAGTATATCGTCGACCGATAATTCATGAGCTTTTATGGTTTTTAAAGGGAGATACGAATATTAAATATTTAGTTGATAATGATGTAAAAATCTGGAATGAATGGCCTTATGAGGCTTATAAAAAAAGTAGTGAATTTCAAGGAGAAACCTTAGAGGAATTCGTTGGTAAAATTAAGGAATCCGCTGAATTCGCCCAAAAATGGGGCAATTTAGGTCCAGTTTATGGTCATCAATGGCGTAATTTTGGTGGCGTTGATCAAATTGCTAAATTGATTGAAGGCTTGAAAAATAATCCCGATTCGCGTCGTCATATTGTTTCAGCCTGGAATCCGATGGAGGTTGATGATATGGCTTTACCACCATGTCATTGCTTTATGCAATTTTATGTTGTTAATAACAAATTATCATGTCAATTATATCAAAGAAGTGCAGATATCTTCTTAGGTGTTCCCTTCAATATTGCCTCTTATTCTTTATTAACAATGATGATTGCGCAGGTTTGTGGCTTTGAATTAGGTGATTTTGTTCATACAATTGGTGATGCCCACATTTATCTAAATCACGTTGAGCAAATCAAGCTTCAGCTAACAAGAGAACCAAGACCATTGCCAAAAATGATTATCAATCCGAATGTCAAATCTATTTTTGATTTTAAATATGAGGATTTTGAGGTTGTCGATTACAACCCACATAAATCAATCAAAGGAGAAGTGTCAGTATGATTTCATTAATTTGGGCGATGGATAAAAACAATCTGATTGGAAAAAACAATGAGCTTCCTTGGCATTACAAGGAGGATTTAAAATATTTCCGTGAAAAAATTAAAAACCACCCGATTTTACTTGGTGATAATACCTATTTATCCATTTTAGGTTATCGAAATGGAAAGAAATTTCCCAATAGTAAGCATTATGTTGCGACCATCAAGGATTTATCCTTTGATGATTGTGAAATGGTTTATGATTTGGAGGCTTTTCTAAAGGCTCCGCATGAAGAAGAAATCTTTGTCATTGGTGGCGCAACCGTCTATAAATATGCTCTTCCTTATGCCGATAAGCTTTATATTACGCATATTGATAAGGAATACGAGGGTGATACCTATTTTCCAGCCTTCGATTACAATGATTTTATCAAGGTGAGCGCGACCGTATCGGGGGAATTGACCTTTGCCGTTTATGAAAGGAAGAAATAAGATGGGTATATTATTATTTGTTTTTTTAGTTTCATATTTTAGTTTGTTTCAATTTTTAATATTGACCTATTTATGGGCAATTCCCATTAATATTTTAATTGCAATTTTACTTGATGCCATTACAATTTTTCTAATTATTTTAATTATGATTCCGATTTGTAAGCATACAAAGGTTGATAATCGCTTTAAGCATGCCTATATTAGAAGCTTACTTCGGGTTGGGTTGTTTTTCATCAACGTTCATCCTAAGTACGAAGGCTTAGAAAATATTCCGGATGGTCCCTTTGTTTTATTTCCTAATCATAAATCATATGTTGATATTTTAGTTTTATTTACAATGCTAAGAAGACCAACAGCCTTTATTTCCAAGCCTGAGAATTTTAATATTCCTTTGGTTGGAAAATATATGGAGACAATTGGCTGTCTTGCCCTAAATCGTGAAAGTGATCGGGAGGCGGCTGTCTCAATTATCAACGGAATAAAGCTCATCAAATCAGGAATGTCGATGATAATCTTTCCTGAAGGTGGAATTAAATCGCGAACAGATGAGCATATGATGGATATCAAGGCTGGAGCTTACAAGCTTGCGATGAAGCCAAAGGCACCTGTCATTCCGGTTACCTTAGTTGGTATGACCAAAATCAAAGAACGAGCACCACTTCGTCGAACGAATGTAAAATGCATTATTCATAAACCAATTTTATGTGACGAATATGAAAATCTAAACACGCACGAGCTTGGTGAAAAGGTGTTTGAAATCGTTAATAGTGCCCTTTAAGGGCTTTTTATTTAAAGGAGATGAATTAGATGAAGGAACTCGATATAGCCGTTAAGGAAATGGCTTATTATTTATATAGTAGCGGTGATTTATCGCAGGATACCTTCCAAAATTCCGATCCCCAGGCGGGAAGTGAAGCCCATCGCTATTTACAAGGAAAATACAAGGAAACGGATATTAAGGAATATTATGTCCGCGAAAGAATTGAGGCCCTAGGTTGTAATGTCACAATCAAGGGCTATATCGATGGTGTTTTAAACAATGGCAGCTTGCTTGAGGAAATAAAATCCTCACATTACAATGTTTTAGAATTCAAAGAAATTACTCATCATGAGCATTTAGCTCAGCTCAAGATGTATTGCTATTTATATATGCAGGAGAAGATGATTGATAGTATCGATGCCCGCCTTACCTATATTTCCATTGATAATTATGAAACGAAAAGCTTTGATTTTCATTTTGATTATGAGGAGATGGAAAAATTCTTTTATGATTCGTTGTTTTTATATCTTGAATGGTTAATTAAGCTCGATGATCAAGGAATAAAAATGCGAAAAACTATTGAAGAGCTAACCTTCCCTTTTCCAACCTATCGAAAAGGACAACGGGAATTTATGAAATATGTTTATTGCACGATTATGGATAATGATATTTTATATGCTATCGCTCCGACGGGAATCGGAAAAACAATGGCGACAATTTATTCGGCTTTAAAATCAATAAAAAAAGAAAACAAGATTTTTTATTTAACCTCGAAAAGCTTATTAAAGGAAGTTGCCCTAAATGCGATGGAGATTTTAAAGGAAAAGGGCTTAATGGCGAAAACAATTGAGCTTTCCAATAAGGATAAATCATGTTTATTAGAGGAAAGAAATTGCGATATCAATGTTTGCCCATATATGAAGGATTATTATAATCATCTTCATGAGGCGATAAGAGAAATTTATGACAATCAAGATATTTGGAATTATGAAAATATTACCCAAATAGCCATCAAATATCAGATATGTCCCTTTGAGTTTTCTCTTGATTTATCATATTATGCCGATATTATTGTGGCGGATTATAATTATGCCTTTTGTCCCAGAACGCATTTAATTCGTTATTTTGATGATGATACCTATAAGCCGATTTTATTAGTAGATGAGGCCCATAATCTTGTTTCGCGCAGTAAGGATATGTATAGTGCGGAAATAAAAAAGGAAAGCTTAATTTCTTTACGAAAAATCCTTTCTAGTATCAAACCATCAAGCCGCAAGGCAATCAAGGATATCATTGATTATCTCGATAAATTCGGCGAAAGAAATGATTATCCGGAGTTTTATTGTGATGATGATCTTTCCTCAGATTTTTTAGAATTAACCCATCGTCTAACAAGTAAGCTTGAAACTATTTTTAAGGAAAATGTCGAATTTAAGGGAAGAAATGAAGCGATGAGCATTTATTTTGATCTTAATCGCTTCAATAAAATTGCCGGCTTTTACAATGAAAATTTTCGCTTTATTTTGGAATACAAGGATGACTGCGTTGTCAAAATCTCTTGCCTTGATGCCAGTGAATTTATCTTACAAACAATTAAACAACGAGCCTTTGGAACGGTTTTTTTTAGCGCAACGATGTATCCCTTGGATTATTACAAAATGCTTATAACCAAAAATGTTGGCGAAAGCATTATTATCCCTTCCCCCTTTGATCAAAATCAATTGAAGATGATTGTTAAAAATGATGTTTCAACAAAATATCAAAGCCGCCAATCCTCCGTTTCTAGCATCATTGAGACGATCGAAGCCTTAATTTCCTATAAAAAAGGTAATTATATTGTCTTTTTTCCTTCATACGAATACTTAAATTTGGTGTATAATAATATTAAGGATTCTAAATACGATATTATTATTCAAAGTAAAGATATGACTTCAGAGGAACGAAAGAACACTTTAAATCTTTTTAATAATAATGAAAAAACGCAGGTTGGTTTTTTTGTAATGGGTGGAAGCTTTTCCGAAGGAATTGACTACATTGGCGATATGCTAAGTGGTGTTTTAATTGTGAGTGTTGGTCTTCCGATGATTAATGAGGTCAATAATTTATTAGTTGAGCATTTTGATAAAGCTTTAAATGATGGCTTTAATTATGCATATACCTACCCGGGCTTCACCAAGGTTGTCCAAGCGGTCGGAAGAGTTATCAGGACCGAAGATGATCAAGGAGTTGCTATTTTGTTTGATTCGCGTTTTAATTTGCCAAAATATCGGAGTCTAATGCCCAAGGAATGGAGTAATCGGGTTATCATAAATGACATTGTAAAAATAAAACAAGAAATAAAAAATTTTAAGAAATAAGGAGGTAATTTTTATGCGAATGGTTGATTTAATTGAAAAGAAACGAGATGGGGGAATCTTAACCAAGGAAGAAATCGCTTTTATTATTGAAGGGTATACCAATAACACGATTCCTGATTATCAAATGTCAGCCTTTGCGATGGCAGTTTATTTTCAAGGAATGACCGATGAGGAATCGACAAATCTCGCCATTGCGATGCTAAATTCGGGCGATCAAATTGATTTATCAAAAATTGAAGGAGTCAAGGTCGATAAGCATTCTACCGGCGGTGTCGGCGACAAAACAACCTTAGTTTTAGCGCCAATGGTCGCATCTTTAGGTATAAAATTTGCGAAAATGAGTGGTAGGGGCTTAGGCCACACTGGTGGTACTCTTGATAAGCTTGAATCGATTAAGGGCTTTAATATTAATTTATCGAATGAAGAATTTATTAATCAGGTTAACAAAATCGGCTTAGCGGTTATTGGACAAACCGGAAACCTTACTCCTGCCGATAAGAAGCTTTATGCCTTAAGAGACGTCACCGGAACGGTTCCATCAATTCCTTTGATTGCGTCTTCGATTATGTCCAAGAAGCTAGCCTCAGGCTCAAATGCGATTTGCCTTGATGTTAAGGTTGGAAGTGGAGCCTTTATGAAAAATATTGATGACGCCACGAAATTAGCTAACCTAATGGTTAATATTGGAAATAATTGTGGACGCCATATGACCGCTATTCTAACCGATATGGATCAACCCTTAGGCTGTGCGATTGGTAATTCCTTAGAGGTTATCGAAGCCATCAATACGCTCAAGGGACAAGGACCGAAGGATTTATTAGATTTATGTCTTACGATTGGTAGCTATTTAGTAGTAGACGCTAAGGTTACAGATAATCTTGATACCGCTCGTGCAATGCTAGAAGAAAACATTAATAATGGTAAGGCTTTAGAAAAATTAATAGAAATGGTTAAGGCTCAGGGTGGAGATATATCATATATCCAAGATCCAAATAATTTTCCAAAGGCCAAAAATGTAATTGCCGTTTTAAGTCCTACCGCTGGTTATGTTTCCCATATTGATGCTTTGGGAATTGGTCTTTGTGCAATGAAGCTTGGGGCCGGACGCAAAACCAAAGAGGATACAATTGATCCAGAGGTTGGAATTATTTTAAATAAAAAGCTTGGAGACAAGGTTTTGAAAAATGAACCGCTAGCTTATTTATATGCTAATGGCCCGGTTAATGAAACAAACGATGAAGTAATTAAGGCTTATACAATTTCTGATACCCCGTCTAATGATGCCTTAATTCTTAAAATTATCCGCTGATGTATGCCCTAATTACCGGAGGTACATCCGGCCTCGGCTTGGAAATGGCTCATTATCTTGATTTCTTAGGTTATAAAACAATTATTATTGGGAGAAGAGAATTTACTGATTCATTTCTCAATGAAATGATTTATTTAAATATCGATTTAGCTAAGGATTTAGATAAGCTAATCTCTATTTTGGATAATTATGAGATTTCAATAATAATAAACAATGCGGGGATTGGCTATTTAGGCTTAAGTGCGGATGAAGATAAATCCATTATTGATGTTAATATCAAGGCTTTAGTTGCTTTATCCGAATATTTTTTAAAAAATCAAATCAAGTATTTATTGAATGTTTCATCAATTGGCGCTAATTTGCCGGGAAATTATGTTAATTTATATTATTCATCGAAGAACTTTGTCTCAACATATACAAAAAATTTAATTGATGAATATCCAAAGAGAAATATTTCTTACTTAATTATTGGTCCCTTAAAAACTGAATTCAATCATCGCCTTAACGCTAAGGATGATAAAAATGCTTATGATCCGAAAATGGTAGCGAAAAAAGCAATTGATAAAATGCTTAAGGGCAGAAGAAAAATAATTGTTGGCTTTAAGGTCAAGCTTGTTTATTATTTTCATATTTTCATTCCCCGCTTTATTTTAAAAAGAATGGTTTATAGATCACAAAAGAAAAAAATAAGGCTTTAGCATTTTTAATAAAGAAAGAAATTTTTTAAGCATAAAGTTTCTTTCTTTTTTTTATAATTAATTAGGTGATATTTATTTTTTATAAATATGAAGCATCAGGAAATGATTTCATTTTAATTGAGGATTATTTTGAAGATTATCAAGAATTATCCCAAAAACTATGCCAGGAGCACTATTCAATTGGCGCAGATGGGCTTATTGTATACTTAAACAATCCCTTAGAAATGAAAATTTTTAATAAAGATGGTAGTAATGCTAAAATGTGTGGCAATGGCTTAAGAATATTTGCTTATCATCATTATTTAAAAACAAAGGAAACAAAATTTAATGTTATCGTTAATAATGAAGAAAAGCAATGCTTAATTAAGAATAATTTAGTTACGGTAGCTTTAGGCGAAGGGAAAAATTATCAAAAAAAGGGTGATAATTATTATATCGAATTAGGTGTTCCGCATATCATTACATTTAACGAAGATTTCTGTAATTTAAATAATGTAATGCTTCTAAATGTGAATATTGATTTTGTCAATGTATATAATCAAAAAGCTTTTCAAATCAAAACCTGCGAGCGGGGAGTTGGATTTACCAAGGCTTGCGGAAGTGGCGCCGGCGCGGCCTTTTTGGTTTTACGAAGCTTAGGATTAATCTGTAATATGGCGACTGTTTATTTTGATAATGATGCGGCTTTGCTTTATGAAGATAAAAAGGTTTTTCTATCTGGTAAGGTTAAATTAGTTTTTAAGGGGGAATTGATTGATGGATGATTTATTAAAGCAAATCAAAAAGGCCAAAGGCAAATCCTGGGGATATATTTTTTATAATGATGATTATCGGTTTAAAAAAACCTACCAAAATTTTGCCCTAATTGAAATGGAGGAATTAGAAGAGGCAAAGCTAAAGGATTATCATTTTTGGCCAATAAGTAAAAGGCAAGCCTTTGATTTGCTTGATATTACGGATATCAATGCGCGAATAGAACCAGGAGCGATTATTAGGTCAAATGTAAAAATTGGCGAAGATGCCATCATAATGATGGGAGCGATAATTAATATTGGGGCCGAGATTGGCAAAAAGACATTGATTGATATGGGCGCAGTTATTGGCTCACGAGCCAAAATTGGTAATAATTGTCATATTGGGGCCAATGCGGTGATAGCAGGTGTACTCGAGCCCTTATCAAGCAAAGAGGTTGTAATTGAGGATGATTGCTTGATTGGGGCAGGTGCTGTTATTATTGAAGGAGTAACAGTCAAAAAAGGAACGGTTGTGGGGGCGGGCAGTGTTGTCATAAATGATACGATAGAAGGAATGGTTTATGCAGGAAATCCAGCGAAATTGATTAAAAAAAGAGATGAAAAAACGAATCAAAAAACCGTTTTTTTGGATGAATTAAGGAGGATTGATTAAAATCAAAAAAAAAGTAATTTTGCTAGTGTTAATAATTCCCTTTTTTTTAATTAAACCTGTTAAAGGCTTTGAGCTTGCGAAAAATGCCAAAAGCTCATGTTTAATGGAAATGGAAAGTGGTAAGGTTTTATACCAAAATAATGCGAATGTGGAATTGGCTCCGGCATCGATGACCAAAATTATGACGATGACGATTGTCTTAGATGAAATTAAAAGTGGAAATTTAAATTGGAATGATATGGTCACAGCGTCAAAAGAGGCTACTAGTATGGGTGGATCACAAATTTATTTGAAGGAAAATGAAAAAATGACGGTTCATGATATGTTTAAATCCGTCGCAATTGCATCAGCTAATGATTGTGCCTATGCGTTAGGTGAAAGAATATGTGGTACGATGGAGCAATTTGTTTTGCGAATGAATAAATATGCGCACGACTTAGGCTTGAAAAATACGAATTTTCAAAATCCGACTGGCTTGCCCGAGGAAAACCATTATTCATCAAGCTATGATATGGCCGTAATGGCAAGAAATCTTTTATTAAATCATGAGGCTGATATTACAAGATTTACAAGCATTTATTCCGATTATGTTAGAGAAGAATCAGAATCACCCTTTTGGTTGGTTAATACTAATAAAGTAATTAAGCAAGATCCACTTGTTGATGGCTTGAAAACCGGATGGACGGAAGAAGCGGGGTACTGTATTACCTTGACGAAAAAAAGTGATGGGATGCGCTTAATTGCGGTTGTAATGGGCTATCAAGATGTCAAAACACGAAACCAAGAATGTTATGAATTATTAAGCTATGGCTTTAATTCTTATAAAGCCTATACGATTTTTGATGAAAAGGTAATTGAAGAGGTCAATGATTTATATTATTACCCAAATAAGTTCAAGGTTATTACAAATAAAGGATTGCGAATAGTTAATAATGAAAAAATCAATGAAAATGATATTTCTTACCAAATCATATATGATTATAGAAATCATAAAGAGCTATCTGTTGGAAAAATGGAGGTCTTATATAAGGGCTTTAGCTATCAAGAAATCCCTTTAGTTTTAGATAGGGAAATAAAGGAAGCCAATGTATTTCAAATATTTAAGAATATCCTAAGAGAATTTTTTTAAAATATGTCTTTTCGTGCATATTGATATAATCAATGTTTGTCTTTTCGTGAAAATATTCACAATTAATGTTTGTCTTTTCGTGCATATTTTAATAATCAATGTTTGTCTTTTCGTGAAAATATTCACAATTAATGTTTGTCTTTTCGTGAAAAGTATAGTAAAAAAAGCATAGTAAAATTAGATCATATTAGTAATAATGAATAGCGAGGATCAGATCATCAAAAGAAGAAAGATATATAGTAAATTAGTTGATGAAACCAAAGCCGCACACACTTCATTTACCATTTTATATGGCAATATTTCTATAATAAAAGAATTGAGTGCTAGACAAAATGTTTTCCTAAGCGGCATATGTTGTGTCGCTTTTTTTAAGTTATTGGTAAATTCGCCTTTGTTTGTGATAAAATGGAGTAAAGGATGATTTTATGGAAAAGATTATTGAAGTCAAAAATTTAAAAAAGAGCTTCGAACTTAATAAAAAGCAGAAACAACAATTAGGTAAGGATCGCCTAATGGCTGTCGATGATATTAGCTTTGAAGTCGAAAAAGGAACAATTTTTGCAATATTAGGTCCGAACGGAGCGGGAAAAACAACGACTCTTCGCTGCCTTTCAACCTTGATGAAGCCTGATAGTGGAACGATTATGATTAATGATTCTTATGATGAAAATGAGATTAGATCGCATATCGCCTTTCTAACAAGCGATTTAAACCTTGATCGTAATTTTACCCCTGATTATCTTTTTGATTATTTTTCAGGCCTATACGGAATCAAAAACAATCCTCTAAAGGAGGAGCTATTTGAGCTTTTTGGTATTACCGAATTTAAAAATACTAAGATTGCCAATTTGTCAACGGGAATGAAACAAAAGCTTCAAATCGTTATTTCCTTAGTTAATGACCCGGATATTTTGATTTATGATGAGCCAACCAACGGATTAGATGTCGTTTTATCAAAGGAAATCGAAGAATATTTATTAAAATTGAAGGAACAAGGAAAAACAATTGTTTTATCAACGCATATTTTAGATATTGTCAACAAATTAGCTGATTCCTTGATTATTATCAATAAAGGAAAAATTGTCTTTAGTGGAACTAAGGAAGAGCTTTACGAAAAATATTCGGTTTCGAATTTAGAGGATGGCTTCTTTGCGGCCATCAAGGAGGTTTAGTATGATACTCCATATCTTAAAAAAAGAACTTCATCGTGTTTTTACGGATCGAAGATTGATTGTTTCCTTGTTTATTGTTCCGTGTATATCCATATTTATTATTTATGGTATTTTAGGATTATTTACAACAGTAAACATCGACGATAACAATATTATTGTCCAAACGAAGGGAATAAATGTTATGGCACCTGGAGCAATCGACCTAGGGGAGGATTTCTTTCCCGAGGGTTGGCAGCTATGTGCCGAAGAAGCAGGCTTTACAGAGGATAATCAACGTCCAACAAGTGTTAAGGGTGGTACCGCAGCCTTGAAAATAACCTATAGCAACAAGGAATTTAGCTTTTTGTATGACGCAAGTAATGAAGTTAGTGTTTATGCCTATAATAAAGCCTATAGTCTTATTAGTAAATATTGTAATAATTATAATTCAGAAACAAGCAAATATTTGATTGCCAATGAAGGAGAATCAATCGTCAGTGACAATAATTCCCAGCAGGTGATGGCTGCTGGTTTGATTACGATGCTTTTAGTTTCCTTTGTCTTCTCGGGCGCAACCGCCATCGGAGCCGATAGTATTGCCGGGGAAAAGGAAAGACAAACATTAGCTACGATGTTAATGGCACCGGCGAAGAGACACAATATTGTTATGGGAAAAACCTTAGGAATTGGGGTCATTACGGTCATAAGTGCCTTATCATCACTCTTAGGTTTATTATTAACCCTACCAATTAATAGTCAAATGTTTGGGGCTAGCCTTGCCTTAACAATCGAAGAAATCCTTATGCTTTCAGTTGCGTTACTTTTATTTGTAATTTCAACATCTGCCGTTATTTCCTTATTGTCAACTCTTGCCAAAACAGTTAAGGAGGCCAATTCATATATATCACCGATTTATTTGTTTTGCACAGTAGTATCAATTTTACTTTTAGTTAATATTAAGCTTGAAGGAAGCATTGTTCTTTATTATCTTCCATTAGTTAATAATATTTTGTTAATATTTAAGGCCCTTTCTGGTAGCTTTGACTATATATCCTTGATTATAACAGTTGTGATGACAATTATCTTTGTTTTAGTTCTCCAAGGAATCCAAACAAAAATGTTTAATAATGAAAAAACATACTTTAATAATTAAAAATAATTTTTAATAATTTTCTTGCATTTCATTTAATTTTCGCGTATAATTAATATGAAAGGTGGTAATTTTATGGGTATTGTTTGGTTTAATGAAAGACCAAAAGATGGTATTGCGACTTTGTATGAAGGAAATATTACCTTAAATAAGGTGGCAATTGAAAATCTTGAGGACGCCTTTAGTGTTATGCTAGGCATTGATTATGATAAAAAATTGGTTTATATCAAGCCTTTATCGAAGGACCAAGACCAAAGAGGAGATATTCCTGAAAAATCAAAATATAAAATTACAATTCGTTCAAGCTATGGAAGAATCAGTAATAAGGATTTTATGCAGGAATTATCCTCAATAATGAATAGAAATTTAAAAAATCCGGTTAAATGTGTCACAAGCTGGGACTTTGATGAAAAGGTTTTGATTATTGATTTATCAAATATAAAGGAGGGAGAATAATATGGAATGGTTGATTTTTCTTTGGTTAGGAATAATCATTTTAACAATTGTTTTAGAGGCTACATCCTACGATTTGATTAGTATTTGGTTTAGTGCCGGAGCTTTAGTTTCAATGATTTTGGCGATTATTGATTCTACAACTAAGCTTGAGATTAATTGGGTTGCTCAGGTATTAGTTTTTGTTATTGTATCGGCAATATTAATTTTGTCCTTACGCCCGGTAACAAAAAAATATTTAAAACGAATTGATGTTAAAACCAATATTGATACCATTGTTGGGAAACACGGTGTTGTCGTTGATGCGATTGAATCTGGCGAAAGAGGAACTGTAAAGGTTGATGGGGTTATTTGGACAGCTATATCTAATGATGATGTTCTAAGCGATGAAAAGGTTGAAATTCTCGCAATTGAAGGAAATAAATTAATCGTTAAGGCTATCAAATAAAATGGAATTAGTTATTGCCGGAATTGTTTTAGGATTAATAATCCTTATTATCGGTATAAAGATTTTTAAGACAGTATTTAAGCATCATCTTGATGATGGTGATGTCAAAACCAACATCGAAGAGGTTGTTGGTCAAGTTGGGAAGGTCATATCCCAAATAAGCGACGTCAATATTGGTGAAATTATTGTCAATAATATTAGATATCGCGCCAAAAGTGATGAAGAATTGAACCCCGGGGATGAAGCAATCGTTTTATCTATTGAGGGAAATAAACTATTAGTTACAAGAAATAATTCTTGACTAAAAAATAAAAGGAGAAATTGAATATGTTATTAAGTGGATTATCACAAGGAGGAATAATTGCGATCATCGCGGTTGTTATCGTAATTATTTTAGGAATTTTAATCGTCGCAACTAATTTAAAATTAGTTCGACAAACTCAAAAATTTGTTGTTGAGCGCGTTGGTAAATATCATGATACCTGGAGCAGTGGTTTCCATATGCTTGTGCCATTCTTTGATCATGTTGCCAATGTAGTATCACTAAAGGAACAGGTTAAGGATTTTGAACCGCAACCAGTAATCACAAAGGATAATGTTACAATGCAAATTGATACGGTTGTTTTCTTCCAGGTTACTGACCCTAAATTATTTACTTACGGTGTTGAGAACCCAGTTAGTGCCTTAGAAAACCTAAGCGCAACCACTCTTCGTAATATTATTGGTGAGCTTGATTTAGATGAAACTCTAACGAGCCGTGATTTAATCAATACGAGAATGAGAAGTATTCTTGATGAAGCTACTGACCCATGGGGAATTAAAGTAAATCGTGTGGAATTAAAGAACATTCTTCCACCAAAGGACATTCGTGAATCAATGGAAAGACAAATGCGAGCTGAGCGTGAGCGCCGTGAAAAAATCCTTTTAGCAGAAGGACAAAAGGCTAGTGCCATTTTAACAGCTGAGGGAGAAAAGCAATCCGCAATTCTTAAGGCTGAGGCCGCAAGAGAAGCGATGATTACAAGAGCTGAGGGTGAAGCCGAGGCTATTCTTAAGGTTAAGCAAGCTGAAGCTGAAGGAATCAAATTATTACGTGAAGCCGGAGCTGATCAATCAGTATTAACTTTAAAATCCTTAGAGACATTGGCTCATGTTGCGGACGGTCAAGCCACAAAAATTATCATTCCATCCGAAATTCAAAATATGGCAGGATTAGTAACTTCCTTAAAGGAAGTCGCAACTGATGTTCCGAAAAAGGAAAATAAATAAACTAAAAGGAAACCAAAATAGACAAATTGGCCTAAATTGGTTTCTTTTTTTTATTTTTAAGATCTCTATCTTTGAAAAATCACTCGACAATTCTAATTCTAATAATGTCGAATGAGAATAAAGGGTCTTTAATTATGATATAATAGCCTCACTAAAAGGGGGATTTAGGATGGCTTTGAAGATTAATCTATATATCATTAGATCAACGCTCGTCGTTCGACTTGATGGCGAAATGGACCAATTGACGGCAGATGATTTAAGGCTCAAGCTTTCGGAATTAATCATAAAATATAGCGTTCACAATATTATTTTTAATATGCGGGAGCTTTCCTTTATGGATTCATCGGGAATTGGAGTTATCATTGGTAGATATAACCAAATCAAGCATTTTGATGGAGAAATCATTTTGTGTGAATTAAACGAATATATTCAAAAAATCGTCAAGCTATCAGGCTTAGAAAGAATTTGTAAAATTAAAGACACTGAGGAGCTTTCAAAATTTTATTTAGGGGTGGCATAATGAATAAAATGAATTTATCTTTTAAATCAAAAATTGAAAATATTAGCTTTGCACGGAACGTTGCTCAAGCCTTTTTACTACCACTTGACGTCAAGCTGTCTTTCTTAAATGAGGTCAAGACAATTGTTAGTGAAGGGATAACTAATGCAATTATTCATGGATATCAAAGAGATGATAGTCATGAGGTTAAGCTTGAGATGACCTACGATGATGAATATATTTATATTTCAATCATCGATTCAGGAATTGGCATTAGTGATGTGGAAGAGGCAAGAAAGCCGTTATATACGACAATCGAAGGTGAAAGAAGTGGCCTTGGCTTTACGATTATGGAGGTATTTAGTGATGAGTTTAGCGTCGAAAGTGAAGTCGGTGTCGGGACAAGTCTTTATATCGTCAAGAAAAGAGAGGATAAGCTTGGACAATAGCTTTTATGAAAATATCCCTTTAGTTAGGCATATAGCCCATCGCTTCAAGGGACAATTGCCGGACGATGATTTATATCAAGCTGGCTTGATGGGATTATATGCGGCTGTTAAGGCTTTTGATTCAAAATTAGGCTATCAATTTTCAACCTTTGCGGCTAAGCATATTATTGGTTCAATTAAAAAAGAAATCAGAGATTATAATCTGATGAGGTTACCTAAAAATGTTATTAGGGTGATTAGCCACATCAACAAATTAGATGGCTTTCGAATTGAAGAGGTTATGCGCGATTTGAATTGTACGAAGGAAGAGGTAATAAGCGCAATGACCTATCGGTTTATTGCGAATTTTGATGAAGCAAGGTTTACTGGCGAAAGATTTTTCTTTGATGATTTGATTATTGGTTTAAAGGATTATGAAAAAAACATCATGATTTTACGGTTTAAATATAATCTTACGGAATTAGATATTGGTTTTTTATTAAATAAAAGTCAAAGCTATGTAAGTAAAACCATAAAAAGAATTTTGGACCAAATTAAATATGAAAATGATTTTATCTAGATAATTAAATATTTATATGATATACTAACAAAGACTGTGAGGTAGATGATATGAGTTTATTAACGGCTAAAAATGTGACCCATGGCTTTGGTGAAAGAATCATTTTAGATAATGCTAATTTCCGTTTACTAAAAGGAGAGCATATCGGATTAATTGGCGCTAATGGCGAAGGAAAATCGACATTTATCAATATTTTATTAGGCAATATTACTCCTGATGAAGGAAAAATTGAATGGGCTAAGCATCTTCATGTTGGCTATTTAGATCAATATACAACCTTAACACCGGGAAAGACAATTCGTGAGGTTTTACGGGATGCCTTTAAGGAAATGTATAAGCTTGAGGAGGAAATCGGTGAGGCTTATATGAAAATGAGCGATGCTAGCGACGATGAAATGAATTTATTATTAGAGGATATTGGCGAAATGCAATCGATTTTAGAATCAAGTGGCTTTTATTCATTAGATGCGAAAATTGAGGAAGTCGCAAGAGGGTTAGGCTTAACCGAAATTGGTTTAGATAAGGATGTAACGATGTTATCGGGCGGACAAAGATCCAAGGTTTTGTTGACAAAGCTTTTGTTAGAAAATCCGCAAATATTGATTTTAGATGAGCCGACCAATTTCTTGGATGTTGAACAGATTAATTGGCTAAGGAATTATTTGTTAAATTATGAAAATGCCTTTATTTTAGTCTCACATGAAATGGAATTTTTAAATGAGGTTACCAATGTTATTTATCATGTTGAAAGAGGTATTTTAACTAGATATAGCGGAAATTATGAAAACTTTTTAAAGATGTATGAAACGAAAAAGCAACAACAAAATGCTTTATATGAGGCTCAACAAAGAGAAATTAGAGACCTTGAGGATTTTATTGCCCGCAATAAAGCGCGCGTTGCGACGAGAAATATGGCTAATAGCCGTCAAAAAAAGCTCGATAAAATGGAAATCATTGAACCAATAAAGGAAAAAGTCAAGCCAACCTTTACCTTCAAGGAGGCCAGGACACCAGGCCGGGTTTTATTTGAATTACATGATGCGGTGATTGGCTATACTGAGCCTTTGTCAAAGCCTTTAAATATGACCTTTTTCCGCAATGAAAAGGTGGCAATAAGAGGTGTTAATGGTATTGGAAAATCAACACTTTTAAAATCAATGCTTGGAATTATTCCTTTGCTTAGTGGCGAAATTGATGTTAATCCAACCCTAGAGATTGGCTATTTTGAGCAAGAATCAATTGATAATAAAAAAACGGCGTTAGATGAGGTTTGGGATTTATATCCATCAATGACAAACGCTGAGGTAAGAGGAGCTTTAGCATCCTGTGGCTTGACGAAAAATCACATTGAATCTTTGATGATGGTTTTATCGGGAGGCGAAAATGCCAAGGTTCGTCTTTGTAAATTAATGTTGCAAGAAACGAATTTATTAGTTTTAGATGAGCCGACTAATCATCTTGATATTTTGGCTAAGGAAGCTCTAAAGGAAGCATTACAAAAATACAAGGGAACAATTATTCTTGTTAGTCATGACCCAAGCTTCTATGACGGCTTAGTTGATAAGGTTATCAATATTGAGGATTATACAACAAAGATTATTTAGGAAAAGCAGCTTATACTGCTTTTTTTATAATATTATAATCGGAGTATAAGTTTTGAATAGTTGGCTAACTTATGATTTATTTTACCAAAATAATTTCTGCGAAAAACAGATCTTTTGCGATGGCTTTTCTTTTTTAAAAAATAAATTTTGCAAATTATTAAGTGTCTTTTGAACGTTAATTTGCAAAAACAATAAAAAAATGCAAATTAAAGTAATGATGTTGTTGATTAATTTGCATTTTTATTTTATAATAATTATAGGTGATGATATGTGAAATCAGGAATTTATAAAATTAATTTAAGTGGTGATATGAGTTATAAATCATTTTATCCAACACCATTACAAAATATAGAATTAGATTTTGATAGAAGAACATTAGAATTATTGACAGAAGCTAATTTTCAATTGGGCAAATTAAATGGTTTGGCATCTAATATAGTCGATATTGATATGTTTTTAGGTGCATATGTTAGAAAAGAAGCCTTACATAGCAGTCAAATAGAAGGGACGCAAGCAACTTTAGAAGATATTTTGGATACAAGTAATGATAATAGTACAAATGTTGATATTGAAGAAGTTATTAATTATGTTAAGGCAACGAATTATTCAATTGAATTAACAAAAGAGCTTCCTATATGCGGTAGATATATAAAAAAAATACATGAAGTATTATTGCAAGGTGTACGTGGAAAAGAAAAAAATCCTGGAGAATTCAGACGTTCTCAAAATTGGATAGGAGCTGCTGGCTCAACTTTAAAAAATGCTAAGTATATTCCTCCTACAGTAATTGATATGGAAGAATGCATTTCTGATTTAGAAAAATATATTAATGAGGATTCGAGGATTGACGATTTAATAAAAGCTGCATTAATACATTATCAGTTTGAAACAATACATCCCTTTTTAGATGGAAATGGTAGAGTGGGAAGAATGTTAATATTATCGTATTTAATGAGTAAAGGTAAGCTAGATTATCCATGTTTATATCTATCATATTATCTAAAAAGAAATCAATTAGAATATTACGATAGAATGTCTAATGTTAGATTAAGAGATGATTATATTGGATGGATCGATTTCTTTTTACAAGGAATTATTGAAATTTGTAAAGAATCAATTGAATGTATTAGTTCATTAGTATTATTAAGAAATAAAAATCTAAAATTGGTTAATGAAAAAAATAATTGGCTATTATTATTTTTAGAAAAGAATCCCATAATTGACGCAAAAAACACTAGTGAAAAGACTGGTATTGATTATTATAAGGTCAATCGAACAATAAACAAATATGTTGAATTAGGAATATTACAAGTGGCCAATGATTCTAAAAAAAGAAGAACATATGTATATAAAGAATATGTTGATATTTTAAAAAAATAGTGTCGAACGTCAAATTATTTGAGGAAAGATTATTCACTTTATTTGGTTTCATCAAATATTTTGACTAAAACAAATAAAAATAATTACATATAAAGCAGTTGTAATGACTGTTTTTTTTATTGTTGTATAACAATTTATTTTCGTATAACCTCTAAAAATATGTAAATCATAATTATGGAGGTTTTTTTGATGAATGAAAAAGAAAAAGAATATTGTCTTGAGGTAATCAAAAAACATGAAGAAAAGCCAAATTATTTAAAAAACACTAGTATGGCCTTTTTATTCGGAGGACTTATTTCGATATTTGGTCAAATCCTAATTGTAATATACACCAATTTTGGCTTTGATGAAAAAATCAGTCAAAGCTTAATGTCGGTTTCAATGATTATTATAGCTATCCTTTTGACAGGATTTGGAATCTATGACAAATTTGGACAAATCGCTAAAGCTGGGGCCTTTGTACCAATAACCGGCTTTGCGAATGCGATGGCATCCTCAGCTATTGAATATAAATCAGAAGGAATTGTTTTGGGTATTGCAAATAATATTTTCAAAATAGCCGGTGCGGTCATTACCTTTGGTGTGGTATCGGCCTATATAATTGGAATTATTAGATATTTGTGGGAGGTCTTATTTTGAAAATTGGAAATCAATCCTTTTTATTTAACAATGTTAGTATTGAAGAAACATCAACGGTTACCGGTCCTAAGGAGGCACTCGGGCCGTTAGGATATTATTATGACTATAGCTTTTCTAATCTTCATATGAATGAAGATTCATGGGAAAAAGCCGAACAAGCATTACTAAAGGAAGCAATCGATATTTTATTAAAGAAGACCCACTACCAGGATACCGATATTGATATGGCCATTTCTGGTGATTTGATTAATCAAAATGTCATCACAAATTATTGCTTAAGAGATTATAATATTCCCGTTTTAGGAATTTATGGAGCGTGTTCAACGGCAATTTTGGGAGCCTTAATTGGTGGTATTATCGTTGATTCTCATAATGGGAAAAGAGTGATAGCTTCAACCTCGAGTCATTATGCCGATTCCGAAAGACAATACCGAAACCCCACCGAATATGGGGGACCAAAGCCAAAAACGAGTACCTCAACAGTCAGTGGAGCCTCGGCTATATTAGTCTCTAGGGACGGAAAAATAAAGCTTGAAGGTGGTACGATGGGAAGAGTAATCGATGTTGGAGCCAATAATCCGTTTGATATGGGAAGTGCGATGGCCCCGGCCGCTGCCATGACCTTGAAGGCCCATTTTGAGGATTTTAAAACCAAGCCCATCGACTATGATTTGATTTTAACTGGTGATTTATCAAGCGTTGGTAAACCAATTGTTAGAGAAATCCTCAATAATTATGGCTATAACATCGATAAAAATCATGAGGATGCAGGATTAATGGTTTATAATCCTGATGATGAAACCGTCTTTGCGGGTGGTTCCGGATGCGCTTGTATTGGCATTGTAAGCTTTGGCTATATTTATCAAATGCTTAAAACAGGTAAATATAAAAGGGTATTATTGTGCGGGACGGGTGCCTTATTAAATCCTTTGATTATCAATCAAAAGGAAACAATTCCCGCTATTGCCCATGCAATAGTTTTAAGGAGTGATATGTAATGATTTTTCTATATGCTTTTTTAGTTGGGGGATTAATTTGTGCAATTGGTCAATTAATCATGGATAAATTTAAGCTAACGCCTGGTCATATTACCGTTTTATTTGTCGTTATTGGGGCTGTCCTCGATGGATTTAATATTTATGATAAGCTCATCGAGTTTGCTGGAGCTGGAGCCTTATTGCCAATTACGTCCTTTGGTCATTCCTTACTACATGGGGCATTAGAGAAGACCAAGGAGGTCGGATTTTTAGGAATTGGAATGGGAATGTTTGACCTAACAGCTTCTGGAATAACAGCCGCGATTTTATTTTCCTTTTTAGCGGGGATAATTTTTAAGCCTAAAGGCTAAGAAAATGCTTTCATTTTAAAATATTATAGAAATAATTTAAAAAAATATGTATAATTAATTTGTAGATTACTGGGGAGCTTCGGCTGAGAGGTTATTAAGTTAACGACCCATAAACCTGATCTAGGTAATGCTAGCGGAGGGACAACATATTTTTTTATGTCGTTCTTCTTTTAGAAGAGCTTTTTTTATTAAGGCTCAAATTCAATTTAAAAGGAGAAGAGAAAAATGAAACAAAAACTTACCGTTAAGGTAATGGCCGAAATAGGAATATTTGCGGCTTTGGGATTTGCTCTTGATGCCCTACAGGGTGGAATTTTTAAGGGAGTATTTCCAAATGGAGGATCAATTGGTGTTGCCATGATTCCAATCTTTATTATTGCATATCGAAGAGGATTAGTTCCTGGTTTGATTTGCGGATTAATTTTAAGCTTGATTCAAATGCTTTCGGGTATTTATGTAATCAATGGTGCAAGCTTTGATAACGATTTTTTACGTGTTTGTGGACCACTAATCCAAGTTATGCTTGACTATGTCTTAGCATATACAGTTGTTGGATTTGCGGGAGCATTCTCGAAGAAATACCAACAAAGCACAGAATTTAAGGGAAAGCTAACCTTTATTTTAATCGGAACAATTATTGGAGGAGCTTTAAAATTCCTTTGTCATTTCTTAGCCGGAGGCTTTTTCTGGCCAGGAGAAATGTGGGGAGTTACAGGATGGGGTTATTCAGCAATCTACAACGGCTTATATTGTCTTCCAAATATTGTTATTTGTACCGGCTTAATGGTTTTACTTGCCAAATTTTATCCACAATTCCTAAGCCCTGATGTAAAGGAGGAAGAATAATGAAAAAGGCGATATTAACAACGCTTTTTGGAGCGTTCTTCACAATTCTTTATTTAGTTTTAGCCATTCAATCATTTAGTGTTTATGATGATGGCTATGGAACAGATGTATCTGTTAATGCTGATTATATTACCTTATTAGTTGCGGGAATCATTGTCTTAGTTACAGGTATTACGCATCTTGTTCGCGCCAAGAAAAATCAAGAATTAGGCTTATTATATCCATATGGATACCAAATCTTAGGCTTCCTTATGACCTTCTATCCATTAGGCCTTGGCTTTAAGATGATTTGGAAAAGTAAACCATGTGCAAATTATTTTGTTTGGGCCATTTTTGGAGCCTTTATCTTAGCTTATGGTGTTATTTCCTACCTTGAAAGTAAGAAAAAAGAACAATAAAAAGGTGTCGAGCTGACACCTTTTTTTTACGATTTTGGTTCGCTTCCCCTAAGGAATATTTCTGTTTTTTTATCCGAATAGGGTGTTTCGTTTGTAGCTAACCTTCCGGTTTTTTTATCAATAGTGGAATAAACAATATTATCGGGCTTATAGAAGGAGTTATGATTATATGGAGCGTATTTAGATATTAATTCTTTAAAAATATTTCGGCAAATATTTTTTTCACCTTGATCAAAATAATTAATCGAGCTAACATTACTAAATCCTGTCCAGACTCCTAAAACCTTATCAGGAGTATAGCCGATATACCAAGAATCCTTAACCGCTCCTTTGGGAATATTGTAGTTCTTTAGAGTGTTCGCATCAAAGTTGGTTTGGCCAGTTTTGGCCGCAATCTTTAAGCCTTTAATTGGGGTTGTTATATTGGCAATATCGATTAGCATATCATTTATCATATAGGCAGTTTGGTAGCTCATTGCCACACTTTGGGTTGCCTCTTTAATCTTTTTGGCTCCCTCAACATAACGAATGGTTTTGCCTTCAATATAGATTCCATTGTTGGCTAGGGCTTGATAGGCATTCGTCATCTCTAAAACGGAATATCCATAGGTAAAGCCGCCGATACTATTAGCTTCATAGATATCATCTTCGGGGTTCAGTCCAACTTTACGGGCAAGATTAAAGCATTTTTCGGGTCCAACCTCCTTAAAAAGCTTAAGTGCTGGAATGTTCCTTGATTCCACTAAGGCTTGACGAGTTGTGATGAGACCTTTGTATTTGTAGTCCCAATTATGGATGGAAGAACCGTTTTGATAATTGATTTTAGAATCATCAATTAAGGTTCCAGTCCCGTAATTTAAATATTCAATGGCAGGCGCAAAATCTAAGATTGGCTTAATGGTCGAACCGGGCTGATGCTTGGTGATGGCATAATTAATACCGGATACATCGGGCTTCCTTAAACCGCCAATTCCTTCGATGGCTCCGCTTTTACAGTCCATTGCCACGATTCCGGCCTGGATTTCCTCGCGGCATAAAAGATCATTGCTTGTCATGATTTGATGAATATAATAATTTATTTCCGAGTCATAATTTGTGTAAATCTTGATTTCTCCATCATATTCATAATCATTTCTTAATTCATTGATGACTAAATCTAAGTAAGAAGAATACAGGGAAAAATTGAGCATTGTTCGGTTTTCCTTAATATCATCCTTTAAGGGATGATTTAAATAGGAATCAATTTCGTTATCCTTAATATATCCAAGCTTATGCATTTTTTTTAAAACCAGATTTCGTCTATTTAAAGAGGCTTCATAATTGGTATCGGGATTATAATAGTTTGGAAGCTGGATCATACCGGCCAAGAAGGCGGCTTCAGTAATCGTTAAATCACTAGGATCTTTATAGAAGTAATAAAGAGATGCATCCTTGATCCCAATGATTTGCTTGCCAAATAAAATGTTATTTAAATAGCATTCTAAGATTTGGTTTTTGGTCAGCTTTTTATCTAATTGGACAGCTAAATATATTTCCTTAATTTTTCTAGTAAAGGTTTTTTCATTAGATAAATAAACATTTTTGATGAGCTGTTGGTTAATTGTTGAAGCGCCTTCCTGTAATGATCCTTTTTTCACATTATGGAAGGCAGCGGAAAAAATTCTCTTATAATCAATTCCCTTATGGGAAAAAAAGCGTTCATCTTCAATGGATACAATCGCATTTTTCATATTTTCCGAAATCTCATTGATGGATATCCATTCGCTTTTTTTGCTTCCAAGAGTCGTGATTAGATTATCTTGGTTATCATAGATGCGAATAGTATCGTTTTTGTATAAAAGATTGGTGTCTAATTCCTTGACCTGGGAAATGGTAATGAGAATAAAAAAGGTAGTAAAGACTAAAAAGACTGTACTACCAATTAAAACTGTTAAAAGAAATATTTTTAGGGGATGATAAGCTTTATTTTTCAATAAAATGCTCCTTTATAATTTTTAAATAATCCAATCGTGGAAAGGCCGATTCTTTAATTAAATAACAATTTTCCCGAAATTCAGAAATAGGGATGGACTTACGATCGGTATCCATATGATTCCAATATTTGAACAAAACATCTAAAGGGACAACGTAATATTCACCAAGCTTGGAAAATAAAACAATTAAAAAGCCGATTCCGCCATGCTCGCTAATCGCCTTTAGATGGGAAACCTGATGCGGATGAATGTTTTTTAAAGGAAAAGAGGTGGTACTATTTGATTCCTTAGCCTCAAAATCAATATAGCGGCCTAGATAGATGCCATTGTAGTCGGTTGTGGAAGGAATTTTATAATAGGCCTCGGTAATTTTAGCCATCTGGCGCATTGGATAATCAACCTTAACAACCTGGATGGGGGTTGGCTTTTTATGAATAACCGCAATATTATGACTCAAATAGTATTCGTTCGATAAATTAATATCCTCCTCAAGATTCATTCCGCGGTGAGCTGCCGTTTTGTAGGTATTGATTTTTTGCTTATTGATTGGATAATTTATTTTCATGCTAATCACCTAAGGATATTTTAGCATAAAAAATCTTACATTGATATTATTATCGAAAAAATAACAATTATTCGAAAAGCTTTAAAGGAAATTTTTTCACAAATCATAAGCCTAGTGAATATATCATAATGGAGATGATGAAATGGTTTTAATTGACAATGGGGATAAAAGACTACCTTATGCGATTGATTATTTAAAAAAATACGATATCAAGCTGGGATTAGAATCTGACAACATAGTAATTCTACCAATAAATGGAACTAATGATTTAGGCTTTATCAAAAATACAAATATAAGAATTGATGATTTATACAAAGAAAAGCCCTTTGATATTTTAATTACGGGTCAAAAAAATACTTATTTAGAAAATTTTATGAAGGATAAGGGGATCTTGGTTAGCTATTATGATGAGGCCTTACTTAATGAGAATTCTTATTACACGGCCTTAGGATTATTAGGGATTATTATTAATAATATTGATTTTTCTTTGAAGGATAAAAGAATATTGATCTTGGGTTTTGGTCATTCTGGAAAGGAAATTACCAAAATTCTTTTACCCTTCACGAAAAATATCGATATCTATAATCGAACTGATTATCGGCTTGAAATCGAAGCTTTGGACTTAAATTATTTGAATCAAATAAATGGTTTAGATTATGATTTAATAATCAACACAATTCCGAAAAAAATCATCCAAGGAGCTCCTACCTGCAAGATTTTTGATATTGCCTCAAAAAAAGGCTTTGATGAGGAAATTGATGTAATTCATTCTCTTGGTATACCTAATATGATGCCAATTGATGCGGGAATTTCTTTAGGAAAAGCTATAGAAAGAGCATTGGAGAAGATAATATGGAAGTAATCAGAATTAAAAACAATGAAGTAAATAGCTCTCTTTATCGTGAATTATTAGCTAATAGAATTAGAGGTAAAAAAACCATTATTGTTGTGCCATTATCTACTGATATTGAAAAAGATTTCTTGTTGTCGAATGAGTATGCATCATATTTGGCCTTTAAGGGATTTCTTGAAGCCCTTGATTTGACAGATTATTTAAGACAAATTGGCATCAACGTTCGTTATTTAGATATTTATGAAAGTGGAATAAATACTAATAAAAATTATTTAGACGCTATTATCGAAAGCATTGATCCTTATTATTTTTTGAAATATCTAAATTCCTATGATTGTCTAATAATTAGCGGAGGCATTGGCCTTTATCATAATTCGCTTACTTTACTTGGAGAGGAAGGAGCTGATCTATCGGCAGTAGCCTTAGGTGTTCGATTAGATTGCCCAATTGTCTTCTTTGATGAGGGAATCAAAAAACAATCCGCTAATGACTTTTACAGCTTTGTGATTCAAAATGATATTCCTTTTAATATGAAGGCTCTTTTGCTTTTAAAAAATAATAATCCAATCATAATTCATAAAATGGAGGTACCTAATGTTTGACATTTATACAGCCATTGTCACGCCCTTTAAAGAGGATCTAACGATTGATTATTTGAATTTTAAACGTTTAATTTTACGATTATTAGATGATGGAATTGATGGTATTGTCGTCGGAGGTACAACCGGCGAAGCGCCAACCTTAAGCTTCAAGGAAAAAAGGAAGCTATATGAATTTGCGAGCATTTTGATTGATAAAAGATGTAAACTAATTTTTGGTGTTGGGACAAATGATACAAAAGCAACCATTGATTTTTTAGAATACATCAAAGACATTGATTGCGATGGCTATTTGGTAGTCGTTCCTTATTACAGTAAGCCATCCCAAAAGGGTCTAGAGGCGCATTTTCGGGAGGTTGCATATCACACTAATCGCGACATTTGGCTCTATAATATTCCAGGAAGAACGGGAGTAAGCCTTAGCTTTGAGACGATTAAAAGCTTATCGATGGTTGAGAATATTAAAGGAATAAAAGAAGCCTCATGTAATTTTGATTTGATGGAAAGAATCAAGCATGAGACGGATTTAGCTTTATATATTGGTGAGGATTATTTAATTTATGAGGCATATAAGCGGGGGTTTGATGGAGTTATTAGCGTGGCTGCACATCTCTTTACTAAGGAAATCAAAAAAAATATTGAGGCTAATGATGAGATTGAATTTAATCAATATCGCGTTCGTTTTCAGGTTTTATTCTATGAGCCCAACCCCGTTATGATCAAGGCATTATTAGGAAAACTTGGAATCATTAAGCCATATGTTAGACTCCCACATGTCACTTTAGATGAGAATATTGTCGATAAATATTATAAAATCATAATTGAGGATGAAAAAAAGCCGTAATTAATATTGTTAATTAAGGCTTTTTAGTGGTATAATAACATCGTATAAAGCGATTCAAATGGAGGTTTTTTATGAGCAAAATTATTGCAGGCGCCCTCGGTGGTTTGGGTGAAAAGGGAAAAAATATGTATGTTGTTGAGGTTGACCAAGATATTTTTATTTTGGATGCGGGAATTAAATATCCTTCGGTTGAGCTTCTTGGAATAGATACTATTATCCCAGATTTTAGTTATTTAGTTGAAAATAAAAATCGAATTCGTGGGCTTTTTATTACCCACTGTCATATTGAGCATATCGGGGCTATTCCGCATTTGTTGAAGGAAATCGATGTACCTATTTATGGTACAAGCTTTACTAATGCCCTAATAAGTGATTTACTACTTGAGAATGACTATAAGCTCGATGATGTCAAATTAATAACAGTTAATAATAATACAACCTTAAAATTTCAGTCATCCTCTGTTTCCTTTTTTGCGACAACTCACAATATTCCGGAATCAATTGCGATTGTTATTGAAACGAAGGATGGAAGTATTGTTTATACCGGAAATTATACCTTTGATCAAAATGTCGATAAGAAATACCAAACGAATTTTGCAAGGTTAAACGAGGTTGCCAAGAAAAAGGTTTTATGTCTTATGACTGAGAGCTATGGCGCTGATCAATTTGGAAATCCGGCTCACCACTATGAATTAATGCACAAGCTTAATGGTGTTTTTTCGAACGCGAGTGGAAGAATTATTGTTTCTTTGTTTAGTTCGGATTTATTAAGAATACAAAAGGTTATCGATTTAGCGATTTCTTATCAGAAAAAAATCGCGATTATTGGAAGAAAAACCCAAAGAATTGTGGATGTGGCTGTTAAACTAGGATACTTAGAAATCCCCAAGGATGTCTTGGTTAATCTTCGTTATATTGATGAAAAAAATGATAATTTAGATGATAATTTAGTTGTTTTAGTGACAGGAGACCGTCATGAGCCCTTCTTTATGCTTCAAAGAATGTGCAAAAAAATTGATCGACTAATACATGTTTCTGAAAGTGATAATGTCATTATTTTAACGCTCCCGATTCAAGGAACCGAGAAGATGAGTGCGCGTACCCTTGATGTTTTATATCGAACAGGCGCTAAGGTGACATTATTTGATAAATCGAAGCTTCCAATCAGTCATGCGACAAGTGAAGAGGTCAAGATGATGATAAATATCTTAAAGCCGAAATATATTTTTCCCGTTATTGGCGAATATCGCCATCAATATTATGTCAGAAAAATTGCTTTAGAGATGGGCTATAATGATGAAAATATTATTATGGGGGACCTTGGAAATGGCTTTGTTTTTAATAATAAAGTATTAGATGGAGCAATAGCTGACCTTAAGGCTAATGAGGTTTTAATCGATGGGTCGATGGCTGGAGATGTCAATGATGTTGTCCTAAGAGATCGCGAATTATTATCTGAGGATGGTGTTTTATTGATTGTTGCGAATATTTCACCGAAAACGAAAAAGGTGCTTTCCGGTCCAGAAATTGTCTCAAAAGGCTTTGTTCATATTAAGGACATGGAGCATATAAATAATGATATTAAAACCATTTTTGATAATGTCGTTTCAAAATATTTAGTTAATAAATATATTAATTGGGCTGATTTAAAGAATGATTTAAAAACGGAAGTAAATAAATATTTATATAAAGAAACAAAGCGTAACCCAATTACAATACCGGTTATTATTTCGACAGATTTACCAGAGAACTAGATTTGTGCTAGTTCTTTTTTCTCTTTTAGAAAATGGCTTGTAATAAGCATTTACTAATAATGCAAGCGCTTCAAAAAATTCATAAATCTGACAATAAATACTTTTATTTACCATCATTATATGGTAAAATAGGTAGTAAAAGGAGTTGTTAATATGGGACATTATCTAAAATGTACACATTGTGGCTTTTCAAATCTCGCTCCTGATGGAACGTGTCATAATTGTGGACGAGCTAATAATATTAAGCTCGCAAGTGAATTTGGAACTGTATCCGATATTGAGGCCAGACGAATCAATGAATATCGTTTTAAGCTTATTCATGCCGTTAATGCCTTTGATTATCAAGAAATAAGTGATTATTCAAATGAGATTTTAGGAATCTTACCAGATGACTTTTTAGCCAATTATTATCAAGCCTATGCATCACGCATTTTTTATGACGATTCAAATTATGTTGACTTTTTATTAAATGCGGATTTTTCTTATGCAACGGATGAAAATATCGCCGAGGTTTTAAAGCATATGATTGTCACATGCTCCCTCCGCTACAATAAATATGTGATGGAGTTTATCGGTAAAGCCTTTGAGGATCCATCAATTCAAAATCGTTGGTATCAGCTTTTAGTTAAGGAAACAAAGCGCAAAGAACAGGAATTAGTCATTGATGAAAATAAACGCGATGTTTTTATTCTCTATGCCGATAAGGATAAGGATTTGGCTTATGATATTTTAGAGCTTTTAGAGGATGAACAGCTAAAATGCTTTATTGCCCCAAGAGATTTAGGTCATAATCCGAAAACAAGATATGATGACATTGCCTTAGGAATCAAGAATTCGAAATGCTTTTTGATTGTGGGCTCCAAGAATTTTTTAGATTCGGATGAATGTGTTAAGGAAGCTCAATATGCCCAAAGAATTAACAAGAACCTTATCTATTTCGAAATCGACGAATATGCTCATAAGCAATTTTCCTATAGCTTTAAGCATATTAACACCATTGATGCGGTCATTGACCAGTATGGAAAATTTGAACAATTGCTGTTATGTGTTCAAATGAATGTGACCGAAAATGAAGAAACAAGAAAAGAATTAAAGGAAGAATTAGATGAAATTATTCATCGTGATGAATTAAGCGATGAATTGTATCGTAAGGAACAACGTGAACGTATTGCCAAGATGGAGCAGGCCTTAGCGAACATTAGTAAGGATGAAACATCAGTAGCGGCGGATTTAGAATACACCCAAAGTCTCAAGAATTGCTTAGGGGCAATTGCTTGTGAGGATTTTCCAAATGCCAAAACCTATTTAGTTGATTGTGAAAGAAATTATCCTAATCATATTTGTACAACTATCGTTAATTTGGCTTATTTATTAAGAAGAATCTATCAACCAAATGCTAATGTTGATGCTCTTTTATCCCAAATTAAGGAATTAAATACCAATATTGTCCAAAATGTTGAGGTTATTTCAGACGATGAAACGGCGATTTATGTTATGCTTAAGGACGATAATATCTACGGATTGCTTTTATCTTTATTCTATACATTAGGTGATGAAACAAGAACGTCTTTTATTCAAAATATTATCAATTATGAAAATATAACCGAAGAACCAGTTTTCCAAGCTGTCTTGGATTTCCTTTTACAGGAAGGCTACAATCGAATTATTTACCGTCTAGTTTCCCGCTTAGAATATAAAGATAAAAAATTAACTCTAACGAAGATTTTAAAGAATTTCAAGGATGGCGATGCGAAGCTTGATTTAGTTGAAATCTTACTAAAGGCTGATGCCTATAATATTACGGATTCAAAGCTTGTCGAGGATTATTTAAAGAATAGTCTTGATAAGGTTTCAACCAAGGTTCAGGTTGTTTTAATTGCTAGCAAGAAGCAAATCATTATCGACAGTGAATTTTTAATTCGCTACGTTTTATTCAGCGCAAATGATACCAAATATGTTGAGCCGGTTTTTGAATTACTTGCGAGTGATATTTCTTATGACCAGTTTATGCTTATCTTAGATTTTGTCTTAACGGGCAAATGTAAAAATGATTTAATTGGATTAAAAATTATTAGCGTTTTAATCGATAAAAAGCTTCCATATGATTTTGATTATCGAGCTATGAATGAATTTCTTCGAAAACCTTATTTTACCTTAGATTCGAAAATTGAAATGCTTGAAAAGCTATGTGAATTCAATATTTCCAGAAAATCATATGACAATATTATGAATTACTATCTTTGCTTCAATCAAAGCTCAGTCGAGGAAAGAATTAAAGTATTAGAGGTCTTATTTAAAAATGTCCAAGACATTCCAATTACAGCTTTAGAGAGATATGTCATCACCTCAAATTATGATGGTGACCAAAAGCCATTGGTTGTGCAAATGCTTTTAGATTTAAATATGAATCCTCTTTATTTCAGTACTATTTTGGCTAATTATCTTAGGAAGAACAACGATAGTCCTAGTGTGATGAAGCGTGTTGTTTTACAATTATGTAATCGTAAATTAACTCTAGGAACACAGGAATTCATCGATTATATTAAGGATCAAAGAATTGATGGAAATGTTATCCGTATTTTAGTTGAAAATGGACAAGCTGTTAAGCCAGAATGTCTTGAATATTATTTACTCAGGTTAAACGATTCCTATCCATTTGATGAGGTTATCTTCCAAAGCTTGTATATAAAGAATATTAAATTATCTGGTAAAGCCTTTGCTAATTTCTTGATGTATGCTAAGCTTGATAAGAAATATGATTACTTTATTGAATTTAGCTGTCATCTTTTAGATCCACTAGGTGATATCAGTGTCGAAATTCCTTTTGCGCAGGATTATATTTCGATTAATGTTCCTCAGGCCTATTTATTAAAAAATAAGGATGATGACAAAATGTCTGAGCGAATTCTAAGAAGCTTCTTTGAGGCTAACTTAAATATCAATCAGGATATTAGAATTGGCGCAAAGGCTGTACGCTTTAAGAAATATCTAGAGGGCGTAAAGGGCTTTATCGACAAACATATGGAGTTTTGTTGCAAGGTATCAGGATTATAAAGAAAGGAGAGTCTTTACTTTATCGTTTAGACGTATTTGAAAAATGGAAAATAAACAAATTGAAAAAGAACCAATTTCCCAAATCGATGATGAAGTAGTTGCTTTAGATAACAATGAAATATCTAAGGAAGAACAATTACAGGCGCAAATTGAAGAACTAGAAGAAAAGAAGGCTTCTCTTTTACAAAAAATTGAGGAGGCTATTGCTTTACAAAATCAATTATCGAAGGAGCTTGATAATGTTGTTGGTGAAACCATCAAAATTACAGCTAATGCCTCGGATGTTCGCGACAAGATTTCGACCGATATGGATGGAACTGGTAAGGCAATGAAGGAGATTAATGACTATACCGAATCATTATTTCATATATTGGATGAACTAACAGTATCGTATTTTTCATTAAAAAATATTAGTGCGGCTTCGAAAAGCTTAACGGAATATACACAAATGTATAATACGAAGTATCATTTCTATAATGAGCTCAGAAGAATTGCCTTAGGCTATGTTATTGGTCTAGATAATCATATTATTCACAATGAAAATCTTCGAATGAAGGTTGAAAAAACCGTTCTTCAAAATTCAGAATATTGGCTTAGCTATGCCTTATCAGCGGTAATGCTTTGGGCCAATAATGAAGAAGAGGCAGCTAACCGTGCAATTGTAAAGGCCTTGAATTTAGATCATAATCGGGCTTGTCTATATTTCTTATTAATTAATTTACGATTTACAAGAATTGATGCGGCTCGAATGTGGTTTTTAAAATATTTAGATCGCTTTGATATTTCGGCCGTTGGAGAGGAATGGCAATATTTATTAGAGGCATATTTATATAATTGCTTTGGAAAAAGTCAAGGCTTCTCTAGTCAGGTTGCAAAGGAAATTGATGATATCATTAATAAGGTCAAGATTCTTAATGTTGGCTATGAAAGAAAGGTTACAAATCAATTTACGGAATATATGAATGCCTATCCGCATTCGACTAAGGAAGAATTTATCAATCTTTCTCGTTATTGTACAAATTATCAAGATATGTTGAATTTATTAACCCTCGCGGAAAAGAATTTTTGTCTTGCTAATTATTTCACCGAAATTTACGCCATAAGCGAGGATGATGTGACCGATTTAGCAAGAAAAATTGAAAACACCTTATATGATTTAATTAATTCCTATGACGATGATGAATATGAGATTTTCAAAAAGATAAAATACCACGAGGCCATTATTCAGGCTAAGGGTGATATTACGGTTGCAACCAAGAATTACGAATTATTGTATGAAAACAACCATAAATTTGGCCTTGATGAGCTTTTATTAAGATGGGCCATAGCTGATAAGGATGTTAATCTAAATATCAGGCTTCGCCATTTTGCGATGAATTATCTTAATGATTGCTTAGTCCAAGGAGCCCAAAATTTCCAAAAGAATTATCAAAGTCAGCTCAAGCAGGAATATGAATTTGTGATTGATGAATACCATATTCCCTATCAATATGGACATGACGAGGAAGCCTTTAAGAATTTAAATAAGCATTACTCAAAATCCTTTTTCTGGTATGCCTTTGATAATCGACTTATTATCATCTCTTTAATGCTAACATTGTGTGGTATTACCACTCTTGCCCTTTTACCAGTATATTATGATGTTATTGCCTTAATCGTGGGAATGGCAATAACTGTTATCTTCGGTGGATTATCAATTTTTGGAATTTTACGAAGAAAACGAACCTTCAATAAGCGTAAGGAAAAATATGTTAAACAATTAGAGGATACCATTAAGGATTTTGATAGATGGTATGATGCCTATAAGGATGCGGATAAAAAGGCGATGGTTCTTAAAGCCACAATCGAACGATTTAAAAGTGAAGGAGAGAGCACTAAATGAGTAGTTCAGAAAATGCAGTCAAGCAATTGAATGAAACCTTAGAAGGGTTTAAAACGAAGGTTGACGTCAAGATTGAAAATGTCAACCAAGCGACCAACACCATCAAGCAAACAACCGATCGAATTTATGATCGTGTCAATAAATTTAAAAATGAAATGATTTTAAATGAGGAAAAGCAAATTGCTCATGAAAATATCATTCGTATTGATCAGGTTATTCGCGAGAAATTTAATAATTATGTTGAAGTCAGAAGAACCGTTATGGGTGTTGTTAAGGACTTTGATATTAACCTTATTCGTAACAGTACGATTGAGGAATTATCCGAAGAATTGTGGATGACCTCAAGTCGTTATTGGCTAAGCTATGCTTTAATTGCTATCACAGCTTGGGTTAATGACCAACCGGATCTCGCTAATAATGCGGTTAGCGAAAGCTTCCGAAAGGATCCAGTTAAAACATCTTTGTTTTTCTGTTTGATGAATATCCGTTTTAATCGAATCCCAACGGCCAAGCGCTGGTTCTTCGAATATATGAAGACGCTTGACCCAACCCAAATCCAAAGCGAAACAGCTATCATTATTCAGGCTTATGTTAATGGCTTGTTTGGCAAGGATAAGGAGCTTGAATTTGAGGTACAACAGGTTATTGATAACTGGGTAATGGAAATCAATTTAAATGAAGATATCAGCACAGAAATTGTTGATTCATTTAAAAATTATCTTGTTAATCTCAAGAGCAAAAAGGAATTTAATTTCAAAACCATTAAATCTCATTGTTCAAATTATGATAATGTTATGTTTGCCTATTTGGAATCCGCAAAATACAATGATTTAATTGAACTAATTAAGGCTGTCGATGTTGAGATGGTAAATCAGACTAATGCCAATTACAAAGTTCGTGTTGATGCGGTTTTAGAGGATTTAATTAACAATTATGATAAGGATGAGGTTGAATTACGTAAGCAAAAGGAGTATTACCAAATGATTGTTAAAAATGATGGTGATACCGAATTTGCGAAGAAGCAATACACAGAGATGATGGATGTTCGTGATAGCGGCTATAACATTGGTAAACAAATGGTTAACTGGGCGTTATATGATGCCGACACGGACGAGCAGGTGCGTAAATTCTCCTTCCAAAATACAAAGGTTTGGTTCCTTGGAGCCTTAAATGAGTGGTCGAGCTCCTTTGAAAGTAAGAATCCGACGCAGTTTGCGATTCAAATTGGAAGCTTTAAATCCATTTCCAATGGCGATGATGAACGCGAACAGCTAGAAGCCATGAAGGAATCCTTTGAAAAGCATAAATTTGGTATTAAATATGCCAATGTCTTAAATATAATTTTATTATTATTAGCAGCTTTAGGTGTTGTTGGGGGCTTACAATTATCACCATTTAGCTACATTGCAACTGGTGTTTTTGGAGTGCTTCTCATCACTAGAATTTGCTTAGCTGAAAAGAAATATAAGGATCAGCTCAAGCAACAGCAGCAGGTATTAAGATTGTTAATGACGGAATTAGCCGAGGCTAAGCGTCAAATTGAAGAAAATAAAGCTTTAAAAACTGAGCTTTATAGCTTAATTGAGCATCTATAGGAGGAATTAATCATGAAAAATGAGGAAAACTTAATTCAAATTAATGATAAATTAGAAAAAAATATTATGAAAAATCTTGTTAAAGCCGATGATGATGAAAAGACGACCGATTTATCTAATGAAAAACTTAAGGAAATGAACAAAAAGCTTCCAGCTTGGAGTTTAGAGCCACCTTTTTCATTCTTTAAATAATGCAAGCGTTTATTTATCCCCCAACAACATATAATGAATGGCTTCGGGCCTTTGAATATTTTAAGGAATACGAAATGACCGAGGATGATGCGAATATTCTTCGGCAAGGAAAGCTTGAAAACGATAGCTATATTATTGGACTTTTTCAAAATCAATTAGTTTCCTATTTGAATTTTACAATGTCGAAAAAGCTAAAAAAATTTAACAAGGATATTAATTTTATGATTGAGGTCAATGATTTTATCGGTATTTCAAGACTTTTAAAAAAACTAAAAAATGATTTTGTTAATTTAACATTTTATCAAAATCTGGAATTTGTTCGCTTTGAAACAAGAAAGCAATTATCCGATCAAATATGTCAGGAGCTTAAAAAATACTTTAAGGATTTATCGCTATTTTTTGAACTCAATGGACGGGTTAATCGGGAATATGTTAATGTTTTGTATGACATGAAAAAATTAGCGTTTGGCGAAATATTTAAAGTAGGTGATTAAATGAGTAATTTTCGTACAGTAAAAAAAGAAATATTTAATTATATTTGTGCTAGAACGCCGTTAATTATCGTAAAATCCGCCGAAAGAGAGCGTGTGGAACGATTATTAGGAGAATTAGCCTATGAGAAAAACCTTGATTTGGAGTATTATACAGACGCTAAACAGGTCTATAATATGAAAAATGAGGGCACACCGCTTAATATCGATAGTGATCCGCTTGGATATATGGTTAAGACCTTTAAAAAGCGCCACAATATGATTTTTGCGATTGGTGATATTAAACACCTTGATTGTGACAATAGCTACAGCCGAGATTTACTAAATGTTTTATATTTAGCTAAGGAAAGTAGCTGTACCGTTATCATTGTAACGCCGGATGAGGTTTGGAGTCGCTTGGTTCGCTTCGGAATGATTACCGTTTTGGATTTTCCGGATATGAGTGAACGGGCTATCCAAATTAATGAATTTATCCGAACCTATAGTGGTCGTTTTAAAATCAATTGGGATGATGAAGCAACTCGCAAGGCCGCAACCTTATTAAGAGGCTTTTCGGAGATTCAATTAGAGAATATTTTATCCGCCGCTTTAGTTTCCCCACAAGGCTTAGGTAAAAATAATATTATCGATTTAACAAAGCAAAAGAATCGTCTTTATTCGGGTGTTTCAACCGTTCAATTAGTTGAGGTTAATCCAACTATCAAGGTGGCCGGACTAGAAAATCTTAAGGATTGGCTCAAGGAAAAGAAAAATATCTTCTTTGCGCCTGATGAGGTGCTTGCGTCCCGTAGCCTTGAAACACCAAAGGGAATTTTGCTTGCCGGTGTTCCAGGATGTGGTAAATCCCTATCGGCAAAGATGATTTCGCTTGAATGGGAGCTTCCTTTATTCCGCTTTGATTTAGGAAATGTCTACGATAAATGGGTCGGAGAAAGTGAAAAGAAGATGAAGGAGGCTTTGGATTTTATCGACAACGTTTCGCCTTGTGTTCTTTGGATTGATGAAATCGAAAAGGCCTTATCAACATCGGATTCGGGAAATGATACGGGTAAACGAATTTTAGGTCAATTTTTGTTTTGGCTTCAGGAATCGACAAGCCGCGTTTTCCTTGTAGCAACCGCTAATGATGTAACTAAGCTTCCAAGTGAACTTTTCCGTAAGGGCCGTTTTTCGGAAATGTTCTTCATTGATTTACCTAATAAAGAGGAACGAAAAAATGTTATTCTTTATTATGGTGATCGTTGCCTTCATGTTAATTTCCTTGATTCCGAGCTTGAGACCTTAGTTGAGCTAACCAAGGGCTATTCGTCAGCGGATATTGAAACCGCCATCAAGGAGGTTGCCCAATATGCCATTTTAAATGGACAGGATGCCATTACCTTTGATCTTGTTTGTAAGAAAATTAAGAGCATTATTCCGATTTCAATTTCAAATCCCGAGACAATTGAGCAATGCCGTAGCTGGGGTAATGAAAGAGCGATAAATGCTTCAAAGGAGGACTAATCTGTGGTTGAAGTAAGTGAATTAAAATCCGAAATTAGTCGTCTTGAGGGGCAACTAAAAGAAATATTGCGAAAAAATGAGACAATCAAGGGTGAAATTGAATTTGTCACTAATTCCGTTGATAAGGCTAATAATGAAATAGCTGAATATAATAAAAAGGTTGAGGCTGAGCTCGATAAATCAAAAGATATCTTGAAGGCCTCAACAGATATGATGCTAAACAGCTATGAGCTTGAATTAGAGATTGAAAGGATATATCATTCCTTCAAAAATATGGAGGATGCGAATAAAAAAATTCGTGCCCTTCAGGATGACCTTTATTATTCCTTTGATGAATATCGTACGGTAAGAAGAGTTATTTTAGCCCTTCTTGATAGCTTTAATTTAGAGGTTGTATCCGATGATGTTTTAGAAAAAAGCATTGAAAAGAAGCAATTAAAATCACCAGATTATTGGCTTACGGCAGCTTGTGTTGCGATTTTATATTGGAAAAAGGATAATAAGCATGGAGCTAATAAGGCTTTAAAAAATGCTTTGACACTTGATGAAAAAAACACCTCGATTTTCTTCATGATTTTCAATTTATTGATGGGACGTGAGGAAGCAGCTGGTCTTTGGTTTAAGCGTTATCAAAAGTCATATATGCAAAAGAGTGATGATGATACCTTTTTGATGCTAATATCCTTATTAAGTGGTAAGGTATCTGACAAAAATCTGGATGCGATTAGTGTTGATATTAAGGAATATCTACAAACTCAACTAAAAAGCAAGGAAGCAAAGCAATCTCAAGCCTCTTTAGTTGATTATGTCAATAATTATTTTGTGCATTTGGATGTTCCTGAAACCTCATATTACAAGAATTTAGCAAATTATTGCTTGGATGTAGATAAATTGACTTTGATTTTATCAAGGGCCAAAAATAATTCCGCTATTTTAGAATTTATTAATAAAATCAATAATTTCTCGGATGATGATAAAAATTCTTATTTAAAAAATTATTTAGATCATATAGTCGACGTTCCAAGTGAAAAGGAAAAGAAGCTTTATGAGGAAATTGAATATCAAGAGGAAATTATTAAAAATAAAGGCAATATTGAACTCGCAAAGGAAATATATGAGGCCAAGAAAAAGGAAGAAAAATCGCCACTTAATTTGGTTAATCAAATGGTTGGATGGATTTTTGATCCTAAGGAAAAGAACATCAGCAATTTAGCAATTTGGAATATGTTTTCTTTAACTAAGGATATTGTAATTAAGGCCGCTAATGCCTATTTTGAGGATTATCGCAAGCTTATGACATCCGAAAGAAGAGTCCGTATCAACGACTATGAAAATATCTGTGATTTGGAAAACCCTGACCGTGAGGATTCAAAGGTAATTGGCTTTTATGAAAAAAAGAAGAATACCCTTCTTCGCAAGGTTTCGATTATTCCAACATTACTTAGCTTAATCATCGCCATTGCTGGTACAGCCCTAGGTATGCTTATGATTCAAAAAGAAATGGAGCTTTATTATTTAGGCTTCCTTGTTGGCTGTGGATTTTTCATTATCACGGCGATCAATATTTTCCTATATAATCGTAAGAGATCACGTATCAAGATGCGAATTCAAAATGAATGCACAGAGGCTCAAGGTATTATGAAGAATATTTGTGATGAGTATCTTCAATATATTCGTGATTATACTGTCAATGATAATATTAGCTATGATATTATCGATGCATTAAATAAAATATAGAAAATGGGTTGAAATCAACCCTTTTTTTTATTTGAAGAAAACAAATTTTATACTTAAGTACCCATTTGATGAAAAATTATGGGGTGGTTAAATAGAGGTGATGATATGCTTCAAAAAAAAGTTAAGATTTTTCGTTCCTAAGTATATTCTTAAGACTTTTTTAACAGCAAAAAAAAATCCCTATAAAAGGGATGAACCCTACTTGGGCAAGTAGGGTTCTTTTAAAAAGGGGATTTGTGAATAAAATTTTTTGTATGATTGACATACAATTATAGGGGATAAGTAGCATTCTTATCGAATGCATCTATATTGTAACATCTAAAAAAACTAATGTCAAGGGGAAAAAATAAAAAAAATCATTTTTTTTTACAAAAATCGATTTTTCATTATTGTATCATTAAAATGGTGATATAATGGGCAAAGAAAAGAAGCTCCGTGAGGTCAAAGAGGATAAGGAAATATATTATGAGCTAATTGGGATGGGATTGATTTTTGTTTCCACGATTATTTTAGCTTCCATTGGAAAAATAGGAACAGGACTTCAGATTTTATTTCGAATATTAGTAGGAGATTGGTATTTTGGCTTTTTATTAACGGGAATGGTTAGCGGTTTTCTTCTTGTTTTTAAGAAAGAAAAATTTAATCTATTTACCTTAAGGTACAATGGTATTTTTTTATTATTGTTAAGTCTAATGCTCTTATCCCATCAAAATTTTTATACCTTTTCCTTTGCCTATGGAAGTAATTCCTTAGTTGGAATGTGGAACATCTATATGCTTTATTTAAAAAGCTTTCAGGATAGCTACATAATGGGTGGTGGCTTGATTGGCGGCTTTATTTATCAAATCCTTTATTTTTTGTTTGGAGATATTGGCTCCTTTTTAGTAATCATCCTCGTTCTTTTTATTTCTTTTATTTTTATTTCAAATAATAATCTCTTTAGCTTTTATCATTTATTAAAAAGATTTGTAATTAAGCTAAAGGAAATTTATTATCTAATCATTGCTTATTTTAAAAAAATCGATTATCAAAAAAAGCCCAAAAAGAAGAACATTACTCTTTTATCAGATTCTGATTCAAACATCAATATGAATCTCCAAAATAAGATTACTGAGGATCTTCATTACGGTGTATGTAATCTCATGAAGGTTTTAAATTACGAGGTTTTAAAGACGAGCTTTAGTGTGTCCTATTTATTTTCTGAGATTAGGCTTACCCTTAATAATTATGATGAGCAAATCTTAAAATCGAGAATCAAGGAAATTATTACGGGGGCCTATTATATGTCCATAGATAAGGGACAAGTATTAATTCAATTTGAAAATAAGTTTAAGGATTTGTTGTCATTAAAAAAAGTCTTAAAGGAGGAAAATGAGAACATCAATTTAGGATTTGATGTTAATAATCAAATCATCGATTTTGATTATAAAAAAGGACTTCATATGTTGTTAAGCGGTTCTTTAAATACGGGAATCAAAACCTTCATTAAAGGAATGATTACCGGAATAAAATTATTAAAAAAGCCCATAAAAATTACCTTTGTGGACTTAAATAAAGAATTTATCGAATTAGAAATATTTGATTACTATAAGGATGTAAAGGGACTAGATAAAGCCTTTACGGAGATTGTAAATGAAATTGAAAGAAGAATGGATTTGTTCAAATTTTTAGGGGTCAATAGCCTCGAGGAATGTAACAAGGCTATTAACTTAAAAAAAATTGATTGTGAAACAATGGATTATCTTTTTCTTTTCATTAATGGATTAGAAATAATATATGACAGTATGAATTTTCAAGCTATTGAAGGAAAAATTATCTATTTAGCCCAAATCGGTCAAAAGGTTGGAATATCGTTAGTTGTTATTAATCGAAAACCTAATACAATTACCAATTTACTTAAAAGTACACTCCCGGTCAAATTAGTTTTTAAGGTAAATAATATCGGTCAATCATATGAATTATTAGATAATGATCAAGCTATTTATTTGGTCGGGAAGGGTGATTTTATCTATCGATATCAGGATAAAAGCTGTCGCGTTCAATCAGGATTTATTACAGATATGGAATATAAAAATGTAATTCATTGATTTTACGCTATGACTTTGTTATAATAAAAAAAAGTGGGTGATAAATATGGATAATGGTCTTAAAAAAAACCTGGATCGGATTTTAGTTTTGCAATGGGTTTCTTTAATAATTCTTTATATTGGATATGGAATTGGTCGTTTAATCGACCATAAGTCCTGCTTTTTTATTGGTGCCGGAATTGGATTAATTGCGGCTATCATCTTTTTGGTAAATAAAAAGATGAAGCTTCCCTTTTGGTTTTTTCCTTTTGTTTTATCAATATCCTCAGGATTAATTGCCTCCGATATTTTTGATGACTTTATTGTGAATGAAATTTCGATTGCGATTTTATTAGGCTATGGTCTTTTATTATTAGTGATTAACTTTTTTTGCAAGCTCTTGAAATACGATCGAATTTTAATTTCGTGCATCGGTTTATTTCTCCTTGTAATCGGTATTTTTAATATTGTTGATTATTCGAATCCTTCCATTTTGAATTTGATTTTAGTTATCTATATTTTACCAATTTTAGGCGCAATGGTTTTATATCGAAAAAAGGAGATTAATTCCTACTTTGCCTACGCCTATTTTCTTAGTTACTTGATTTTCCTTTTTTGGGCCCTTTTTGTGTAAGAAGAATAATAAAGAGAATGAGCGTCACAACAATGATAAATGCCTTTTGGTTCAATGAAAATCACCTCTTTATATGATATGATAATTGAATAAAGAAAAAGCATTATTTAAGCCTATAAATGGTTTAATTAATGCTTTTTTATTTGATATGTTTTTAAAATATTGTAACGTTCCTTTAATGCTTTTTCATATTGACTAGTTTCCTTAGGGGTATAGTATTCAACGCCTAATAAGTCATCAGGAAGATATTGCTGGGATATAACACCAGAAGGATAATCGTGCGGATATTTATAGGTTGCCTTTCCTGAAGAAATCAAACCATTTTTTAAATTATCCGGAATACCATTTCCTAATCCTTTCTCAAAATCACTGATGGCTTTATCAATGGCCGCTTCGGCAGAATTCGATTTGGGTGAAATCGCCATATCGATGACGAGATGAGAAAGGGGAATTCTAGCTTCAGGGAAGCCAAGCATTTTGGCTGCCTCGCAAGCCGCAACGGCCTTTTCACCCATACTCGGATTGGCAAGTCCAATATCCTCATAGGCAATGACAACGAGTCTTCTGGTTAGGATTTCTAAATCTTGGGCGCTGATAAGGCGAGCTAAATAATGAAGGCTCGCATTAACATCGGATCCGCGGATGGATTTTTGAAGAGCCGAAATGGTATCATAATAATTATCACCATCCTTATCTAAGGATAATGAAGGCTTTAGGATTAAGCTTTTGGCTTCCTCGAGGGTCACATGACCATCATTTGATCCAATTGCTAAGGCCTCGACAATATTAAGACAGGTCCTAACCTCTTGATTAGAATTATCGATGATATATTGATAAACATCACTATCTAAGGTGATTTTCTGGGGTAAAAGCGAAGAATTAAGGGCGTTATCGATAATTTTTTTCATCATGTCATTGGTAATGGGATTCAATTTAAAAAGATGACATCTTGACCTAATGGCTGGATTAATGGAATGATATGGATTAGATGTTGTAAGTCCGATGACAATAAAGCTTCCATTTTCCATATAGGAGAGAAGAAAATCCTGAATATCCTTCTTCATTCGATGAATTTCATCGATAATTAAAACGGTATTTTCATAATATTTGGTTGCTTGAGCAATCTCCTTAAGCTTATCCTTTGAGTCGATAGAAGCATTAAAGAAATAATGATTCATACTGTAATTACTGGCAATAATCTCGGCGATTGTTGTTTTGCCACATCCGGGTTCTCCATATAAAATCATTGAGGTTAAGGAATTAGTTTCGAGCATTTTGCGGATAATTCCTTTTTCGCCAATAAGATTATCCTGTCCGTACACCTCATCAAAGGTTTTAGGACGCATTCGATAGGCTAGGGGTTTCATAAAATCCCTCCTTTAGTCTTATTATATTATTATCCTTTTGGCATTTCAATTGTTTTTTCGATTTCATGGGACCATTTAAAGGCCATTTTGGCAATAATCACCGCAATAATTTTCTTAATGATTGCCGATGCGACGATGGTGCCGGATAATATCCTCTAAGGATGAATTAATTACCGCAAGGATACTAGCCGCGATTCCACTAAAATTGCTGGGAGGTTGATTTTGGTAAAAAATAGGCGATACAACAAATTCCAAAAATGGATAAAATATCGGTTATCATAATAATTTTTCAATTTTCTCTAATATTATGTTTTTCATCGAAAAATTTTCGATTGGAAACAAAACACCTATCCCTTCGTTTCCGTTATATGCTCATTTGTAAAGAAAAGAGCTTTTAAAATAGGATATGATAAGGATTTCAATTTTATTTTTGTTTCATATTACATATGAATGTGATATAATACTTGGGAGTAGAGGTGTTTTTTGTGAACTACGTAGAAGAAATAAAAAAATTAAAAAAAGAAAAAAACGCCATTATTTTAGCCCATTATTATCAAAATGGCGAGATTCAGGACATTGCTGATTATTTAGGTGATTCCTTAAAATTATCGATGATGGCGAGTCAAACTGATGCGAAGATTATCGTTTTTTGTGGCGTTCATTTTATGGCCGAAACGGCTAAAATATTGTCCCCAGAAAAAAAGGTTTTAATACCGGTTATGGAGGCAGGATGTAAAATGGCTAATATGATTGATGAGGTTTCATTAGGTCTATACAAGGAGAATCATCCCGATACGAAGGTTTTGTGCTATGTTAATTCAACGGCTAAGGTCAAGGCTTTGAGTGATTGTTGTGTCACAAGCTCAAATGCCCTTAAGATTATTGATCATTATTTAGCTAAGGGAGAGAAAATTTTATATTGTCCTGATCGTAATTTAGCAAAATATGCGATGAAGCTAAGAAATGTTTCCTTTGATTGTTGGGATGGTGATTGCTGCATCCATGATAATTTGAATCGTCAAATGGTTGTCAATATGAAGGCTCTTCATCCTGATGCTTTAGTTGCTGTCCATCCTGAGGCGAGACTTGAGGTTTTAGAAGAAGCCGATTATGTTGGATCGACAGCTGGTATCATTGATTTTGTAAAAAAATCGGATGCTAAAGCCTTTATTGTTGGAACGGAAGAAGGAATTCTTCATAAATTAAAAAATGATAATCCAGGTAAGGAATTCTTTTTACTCGATGAAGGATTACGTTGCCATGACATGAAGCTCACCACATTAAAGGATGTTTATGAGGTATTAAAAAATGAGACCAATGAAGTAAATGTCGAAGAGTCGGTTCGAGCTAATGCTTATAAAGCGTTAGATACAATGCTTAAATTAAGTTAGAAGGTAAAAAAATGGAAAAAACGGATGTTTTAATTATTGGTGGCGGTCTTGCTGGATTATATACTGCCCTTAATATCAACGCAAATATTAACATAACAATTGTCGTCAAGGATACAATAAATATTGCCAATAGTGAATTAGCTCAGGGTGGTATTGCTGCCGAGCTTTCAAAATCGGATGATGTTTTAATCAAGCATATTAAGGATACCTTAAGAGCAGGCGCAAACTTAAATGATGCCCTTGCGACGAAAACTCTTGTTTACGAGGCTTCCGATAATATCGAACGATTAATTGAATTTGGCGTCGAGTTTGATACCGATAATCAAGGAAATCTTTTGATGGCTCAGGAGGGTGGACACGGCACGAGAAGAATTCTTCGAGCTGGAGGCGATGCGACTGGACGGGAGATTATGAAGGCCTTGAAAAAGCGTATCACCGAAAAAGAAAATATTAAGCTTATTGAGGGGGCAATGGCTGCCGACTTGATAATTAAAAATGGTATTTGTCGTGGCGCTACCATTATTGATCGCGAAAATAATGTTTCGGATATTTTAGCTGCCAAGGTTGTTATCGCAACGGGCGGCTTAGGTGCGGTTTATAAAAATACAACGAATCCCAAAATTGCAACGGGCGATGGTATTGCGATGGCTTACCGTGCTGGTGCTGTTTTGCACGATTTGGAATTTATCCAATTTCACCCAACGGCTTTTTATGGCGATGGCGCTGGTCAAAAATTTTTAATTTCCGAAGCCGTAAGAGGAGAAGGAGCTTTGCTTTTAAATGTTGAAGGCGAAAGGTTTATGCCAAAATATCATGAGCTTAAGGAATTAGCGCCAAGGGATATTGTTAGTCAAAGCATTTATCGGGAAATGTATGATACCTGGAGTGATCATGTTTACTTGGATATTCGCCATCAATCAAAGGATTTTTTAATGAATCGTTTTCCAACAATTTATGATAAGCTTGCCCAAAACAATATCTATATGGAAAAGGATTTAATCCCAGTTGCGCCGGTTGAGCATTTCTCGTGTGGGGGAATTATGATTAATATATGTGGTCAAACCACAATCCCTAATTTATATGCTTGCGGCGAATGTGCCTATTCCGGTGTTCATGGCGCTAATCGTCTTGCTAGTAATAGCTTGCTTGAATGCGTTGTTTTTGGTCATCGTATTGCTAATGATATTAATACCTCGGATTTAATAATTGAGGAATGCGAAATACCGGCTCATAAGCATACAATCAAGCACTATGAATTTAAAAGCGTACGTGTGGAAATTCGGGATGTTATGGAAAAATATGTTGGTATCGTCAGAACCACTGAAGGCTTAGAAATTGCGAAGAAGATTATTGGTCGCCATTATCGTAATTTATCAAAGACCCTTGTTGCGTCTCACTATTATTATGAGACTTTAAATATGGCCACAACTGCTATGCTGATTATCGAAGCGGCGATTGCTCGCAAGGAATCAGTAGGTTGTCATTATCGAATTGATTAAGGAGGCTATTTATGGATGAATTTATTTTAAATGCTTTGCGTGAGGATATGCCTAATGGTGATATTACAACCGATAATATCATCCCTTGTGATGAAGTAAGTCATGCTCGCTTCATTGCCAAGGAGGATGGAATTGTCTCCGGAATAAATATCGCTAAACGGGTTTTTGAACTCGTTGGAGGCGAATTTACAATGGAAATATATATCGATGATGGTTCCTTTGTTCGTAAAGGCGATATCATTGCTCGTATTCAAGGAAAAACCAGAACCATTTTAAAGGGTGAACGTGTCGCTTTGAATATCTTACAAAGAATGAGTGGAATTGCGACCGAAACTAATCGTTATGTCTCTTTATGTGAAGGAAATACCAAAATCCTTGATACAAGAAAAACGGTTCCTAATATGCGTTATTTTGATAAAATAGCTGTTACCCATGGCCATGGCGTTAATCATCGTTTTTCCTTGTCGGATATGGTTATGATTAAGGATAATCATATTGAGGCGGCCGGTTCTATTACCGAGGCTGTTAATCGTTGTTACGGCAAGGTCGATTGTCAAATTGAGGTTGAGGTTGAAAATATCGATATGTTTAAGGAGGCTTTAGAAACTCCTTGCGACATTATTATGCTTGATAATATGTCAAATGATGAAATGGCTGAATGTGTTAAGCTAAATCAAGGTCGAAAAAAGCTTGAGGCCAGTGGAAATATGACATTATCGCGTATTCGCGATGTTTCCTTAACGGGAGTTGATTATATTTCCGTTGGAGCTATTACCCATTCTGTCAAAGCCTTAGATATATCCTTGAAATTTAAATAGAAGATGGAGCTGTATTTTTTAGATTATTACAGCTCTTTTTTTAAGCATGATTTTATATTTAATTTATACAAAAATGGAATTGAATTCCAAAATTGTATAGTATATAATATAAGTGGTGGTGAACATTGTATGATTAAAAGAACAATATTAAAGGAAATTGAATTATCGGTAAAAAGTAGACCAGTTACTTTAATTACAGGCGCAAGACAAGTCGGAAAATCAACCTTAGCCCAATTATTTATGAAGGATGGCTTTTCGTATGTCTCTTTGGATAATTCAAGAGAAAGAGAACTTGCAAAAAAAGATCCAAATATGTTTTTAGAATTGCATCCATGGCCCCTAATTATAGATGAGGTTCAAAGAGCGCCGGAGCTATTTGAAGCCATAGAAGAAATTGTTAATCGAGAAAAAATGTCTAATCCTCGTAATTATGGTATGTATATTATTACTGGTTCACAGATGTATAAATTAATGAACAATGTTACAGAGTCAATGGCAGGAAGGGTTTCAATTATTCATATGGTGCCTTTATCACGAAGTGAGATACTAGATAGAGAAGAAAGAGTATTTGACTTTAATATAAAAGAAATATCAAAAAGAGCATTGGCTAATCCTTTAAGTGTAAAGAGCTTATTTAAGGATATCGTTCATGGATATTACCCAGAACTATATAGTAATGAATTATTAACTTCAGAAAAATTTTATTCTGATTATGTTGAGTCCTATATTGAACGTGATGTTTCTGATATGTTGAATGTAAAGGACAAATTCGCATTTAGAAGATTTATGGAGCTTATGGCTTCATTAACAGGAGAAGAATTAGTATATGATAATATATCCAAGATAATAGGTGTGGATAATAAAACCATAAATGCCTGGATATCATTTTTAATTGCCGGAGATATAATCTATTTATTAGAGCCCTATAGTGAATTTTCAATCACTAAAAGAATTTCCAAGAGGCCCAAAGTATATTTTACTGATACCGGGCTTGCTTCATATTTAGTAAAAATCAATAGCGCAGAAACTCTTGAATCTAGCTTTTTAGGTGGAAGATTTGTCGAAACCTATATAATTAATGAATTGAGAAAAAGTTATTTAAATAATGGTAAAAATCCTAATTTTTATTATTATAGAGACAACAATATGAATGAAATAGATTTGATAATTATTGAGGATGGAAAAATGCATAGGATTGAATGTAAATCCGGAATCAAATTTAATATGAGTTCTGTTAAAGGCTTTAAGCAGGTTGAGAATACTAATTACAAATTATCCTTATCAGGCATAATTTGTAATACTGATGCAATTTATCCACTAGATGAAAATATATATGTCATTCCTATTGCGGGCATATAGATTATGGTTTACTCGCTTCAGATTATTTATCTTTAAATTTATTATAAAAATATAAAAGATTAATGGTTTTTTTCACTATGCGTTTTTCGTCCGATTAAGGCCCCAACAACCGTCACAAGGGAGAAAATGATTATTTTGATATAGCTTTTATTATTTAAATAAAGGATATCAAAATGAGATAAAATCAAGATTAGAATGATTGTTATAAGGGCATAGAAAATTCCTGTCCATAGGCCTTTATTTTGGGATTTAACGCCACCAATTAGGCCTAAGGTTAAGGAAAAGATTGACCCAATGATAATTGTTACAAAATGAACACTATCAATGGAAGATGGCATTATTTTCCATTTTATTAAAAAAGAATAAAGAAAAGACAAAATAAATAAAAGGGCTAATGCTATTCCATAGCTTGTAAGAATGTTTTTAATAATACGCAATTTAATCACCTAATAATATATATGCTAATATTTTGAAAATAGACGGGAATAATAAAATTGGTGATGAAATGGAACTATTTATCCACAGTGCTAGAACGGTTATTTATTACATTTATTTAGTTATCTTAGTTCGTGTTTTAGGAAAAAGAGAGGTCGGAAAGCTCGGCATATTCGATTTAGTGATTATTCTTTTAGTCGCGAATCTAGCCTCAATTTCCATTGAAAATATTGATATTCCCTTTTGGTATTTTTTATTTATTATCGCTATTATCGCCTTTATTCAAAAGATTGTTTCCTTATTGGAACTAAAGGCCCAAAGGCTAAGAGGTTTTTTTAATGGTAAGCTGAGCGTGGTCGTCTTTAATGGAAAGCTTTGTTGTGATGAAATGAAAAAAAATCTCTACAATATTGATGATTTATTAATACAGCTGAGAAATGAAAAAATTGATTCCATAAATAAAGTTAAAATTGCGATTTTAGAGCACACCGGAACGCTAAGTGTTTACACCTACGAGGACACATCGATGATACCCCTTCCGGCCATTGTTTCGGGAAAAATAGTCTATGAAAATCTCTATTACTTAGGATTAGATGAGGATAAATTAATAAGTCTTTTAGATGATAAAAAGCTAGCTTCAATTAAATGTGCCTATTACGATAAAGGACATCTAATCTACATTGATACTCTTAAGCGTCCTTCGGTAAAAAAGAAAAAGCGTCAATAAAAAGAATAATAAGGTAAGGGTCATCATTATTATCGATTCATCTTTTTTTATAAAAAGAGTAAAGAATGTATTGATGATGATAAAAAACAGTGGCTTTATTATATTTATGCGAAGATGGACCTTTATTTTTAATATCAAATAGTAGGAAAGGAATGTTACGATAACCGAGGCCATGATTGATGATACAAAGCCATCAATTCCAATTCTTGATGATAAAAAATAAATTAGAAAAAGCTTTCCTAAACAAATAAAAATATTGATTAAAAGGCTTAGATTTGATTTATTGATAACGAGAATTGCGGTATGAAGAATGGGTTCTAAATAATAGAAAATAAAAAAGGGAGCCATTAGCCTAATAAAATAGGATGAAGTATTATCGTTATAGATTAATGATGAAATTAGGTTGGGGTAAAAAAATAACATAAAGGAAGCGATAAAGCCAATTATAAAGGTCAAGTCAAGGCCCTTTTTCAAGGTGCTTTGAAATTTTGATATGGAGTTAGTTTTGAAATTTTGGGCCAGCTTTGGCATTAGGCTTTGGGCAATGGCCATTGAAGAGAAGCCCATAATGGTTAACAGGGGAATGGCATAACCTTGAACGAGGCCAAAGGAATTTCTAATATCGGTATCGAGATAACCTAATTGCTTCAAGCCATTTGCTAGAATAATGGGCTCAAAAAAATTGGAAATGGTGAAAATAAAACGATTAATCGTTGATGGTAGGCTTAGGGAAATGATTTTCATTTCCTCGGCTTTTTTTTCTATTACCGGCTTAAAGGAATAATTTCGCAATTTGAATAATGAAAAAATGAATGAAAAAAATTCACCAATCGCCATCGAGATGATAATTGAAGCTAAAGCATAATCGATATTAACATTGATAAAAAAACTGATGAAAATAATTGATGTCGTGATTCTAGTTAGCTGTTCTATAATATTAGCCTTAGCGCCTAAATCCCCTCGATTGATGCCTTGAAAATATCCCTTGATAATGGCATTGATACTAACGAAGGGAAGAAGAATAATCAAAGCGTAAAAGGGTAGCCTAAAATCATAATTTAAGGATTTGTTTATTAAATCCATAAAAATAAGAAGAATTAAGATCAAAATTAAGTCAAATAAAAGTCCGATGAAAAGAGCTTTGATAATAAGACTACGATTAGGCTCCTTAACGCTTACGTTTTCGGACACAAGCTTTGTAATGGTTTGGGGTAAGGAAAAATCGGCTAGTCCAAGAAAAAGCATGACCGAGGGAATCATAATGCTATAAAGGCCCATCCCCGTAAGACCTAAGCTTCGTGTTAAAAAAATTTTATAAACTAAGGCTAATATTTTGATAAAAAGACCACTTGATAACATATAAATAAGATTATATCGAACAGATTTTTCCTGCAAAATGTCCACCTCAGATAATAATATGAAAAAAATATTATCGTTATACTAAAAAAAGTGATTAAAAAACGTGTAATCTAGAAAAAAATAATGTATAATTGTAATGTATGGAGGAAGTAGAAAAATGGATTTAAAAAAATATGTTGCAAATGTTCCGGATTTTCCAATCCCTGGAATTCAATTTAAGGATGTTACGCCAATCATGCAATCACCTGAGGCTTTTAGCTATGCGGTTGATTTGCTTGCGGCTGATGCGAATTTGAAAGAGGCTCAACTAATTTGTGCTCCCGAGGCCCGAGGATTTATCTTTGGCTGTCCGGTTTCGATTCAAAATAATTTAGGCTTCGTGCCTGTTCGTAAACCTAAAAAGCTACCTCGTGAGGTTGTTAGCGAAGAATATGCTTTAGAATATGGAACAAATACCCTATGTATGCATAAGGATGCCATCAAGAAGGGGCAAAGGGTTTATATTGTTGATGATTTACTCGCAACCGGCGGAACGATTTTAGCTTGCTGCAAGCTTGTTGAAAGACTTGGCGGTATTGTGGCTGGAATTGGCTTTGTCATTGAACTAGAGGACTTAAATGGTCGCGAGGTTTTAAAGGATTATGATGTTTATTCTCTAATAAAATATTAATTTTTATATGAGATTAAGGAGGTGATTATGATGGTTCAATCAGATATGACATTTGAAAAGGTTTTAGATCGGATTACGGCTTATATTAAAAACGAAGATAGCATTAATATGATAAAAAAAGCTTATAATTTAGCTAAGCTAAAGCACGAAAATCAAGTGCGTAAAAGTGGTGAGCCATACATCATTCACCCACTTGAGGTTACCTATATTTTAGCTGAATTAAATGCGGGTCCTAGTACGCTTGTGGCTGGATTATTGCATGATGTTGTTGAAGATACTGACACAACCTTGCAGGATTTAAGAACTATTTTTAATGATGATGTGGCTTCAATTGTTGATGGCTTAACGAAGATTAAAAACTTAAAATTTAATACAACGGATATGCAAACCGAAAACCACCAAAAAATGCTCTTAGCAATGGCGAGGGATATCAGGGTTATCATTGTTAAATTAGCGGATAGGTTGCATAATATCCGAACTCTTGATGCGATGCCGCAGGAGAAGCAGTATCGAATTGCGAGAGAAACCTTAGATATTTATGCTCCCTTAGCGCACAGGCTCGGTATGTTCAGAATCAAGGCTGAGCTTGAGGATCGAAGCTTACGCTATACTGATTTTGAAATGTATCAAACAATTACCCAATTAATTAGGTCCAAAAGAGCTGAACGTGAATCCTACATTGAAAAAATGATTGATACGATTAATGGACTTTTTGCTGATACTAATTTTACCGAATATCAAATAAAGGGAAGAATCAAAAATATTTATTCCATTTATAAAAAGATGGTCAACAATCACAAGGAATTCTCAGAAATTTATGACCTATTGGCCATTCGTATTATTGTAAATAAGGTTGAGGATTGTTACCACGCCTTAGGAATTATTCACGCCAACTTTGTACCGTTACCTAAACGCTTTAAGGATTATATTGCGGTTCCAAAGCCTAATATGTATCAATCTCTTCATACCACCGTTATTGGTAATGATGGGGAGATTTTTGAAATCCAAATCAGGACTCAAGAGATGGACAAGGTCGCTGAATACGGTATCGCTGCCCATTGGGCCTATAAAGAGAATAAGGAATATTCAAAGGAAAGAGAACAATTTGAAATTGCTGAAAAGCTTAAATGGTATGGCGATTTAATGCGTCTTTCTCAGGATGATGAAACGGTCAATAACGCCGAAGAATTTGTCGACACCATCAAGGGTGATATTTTAGATGCTAATATTTATGTCTTTACCCCCAAATCGGAGGTCATTGCTTTACCTAAGGGCTCAACACCTTTAGATTTTGCTTATCGAATTCATTCAGATATCGGAAATAAAACGGTCGGGGCGATTGTTAATAATAAGATTGTTCCCCTTGATTATGAATTAAAAACCGGTGATATTTTATCAATCAAAACCAATAAGAATTCCTTTGGTCCCAATGAGGATTGGATCAAGATTTGTAAAACAGCGCATGCTAAAAATAAAATTCGAAGCTTTTTAAACAAACAAAATCGGGACAAATTAATTGCCATGGGAAAAGAAACTCTTGATCGTGAGCTTTCAACAGTCAAGGAAGATTATGAATTAAATGATACCTTTGTTAAAAATTTCTTTTCCAAAAATACGAACATTAATAGCCTTGAGGATTTATATGTCGAAATTGGAAAAGGAATTATTAGTGCAAAAACCGTTGTCAATAAGCTTTTAGGTACCGAGGTTGATAAGGATTTATATCTTCAGAAGCAAATTGAAAAATCAAATCGAATTTTAACCACGAACAGTGAAAGTGGCGTTGTTGTCGAGGGACTAACTAATGCCCAAATTCGTTTAGGAAATTGCTGTAACCCGATTCCGGGAGATAACATTGTTGGCTATGTTTCAAAGGGTAACGGAATCATTGTTCATACAGAAAACTGCAACAATCTTCAAACCTTAGAAAAGGAACGCTTCACCAAGGTTTTATGGGCCACCAATCCCAATCGGAAGTTTCCTTGTCGGATTAAGATTACCGCGTCCAATACGAATAATGTTTTTGCCAATATCATTAACACTATCAACAGCTCTAATTTACAAATTGCTTCTGTTAATGCCGTAAATAATAACAATTTAGAAATGATTGTTAAGCTAAAGCTTTTGACAGCTAACACCGATGAATTAGAAAAATTGATTATCAATTTACAAAAAATCCATGAGGTTTATCAAATCGAAAGGGATAACAAATGAGAGTAGTAGTACAAAGATGTCAAAGGGCTAAATGCACGGTTAATGGTTTAATAACGGGAGAAATTCAAAAAGGGTTTATGGTTTTAGTTGGCTTTACAAATGGCGATACCAAAGAGGATCTAAGCTATATCGCTAAAAAGGTCGCAAATTTGCGGGTTTTTGAGGATGAAAATGGCAAAATGAATTTAAGCTTAAAGGACGTATCGGGAGATATTTTATCAATTTCACAATTTACATTATATGCCGATACCAAAAAGGGAAATCGACCTTCATTTACAAATAGTGCGAGCGGTGATATTGCTAGGCCCTTATATGATGAATTTAATGAGCTTTTAAGGTCATACGGCTTTTATGTTGAGACAGGTATCTTTGGTGCCGATATGAAAATTGATTTCATTAATGATGGGCCTGTTACGATTATTATTGATAGTCTGGACCGCTAATTTTGAAAAAAATATGATAAATTAACCGATAGTTCACAAAAATTACACAATTATTTTAAGATTAAGGCTTTATTTAAGGCCTTTTTTTTTATATAATTGTATGTAGAGGAGATGATTTGTTGTGGAAAAAAACATAATTACCTTCAAAAGTAACAATGATAACTTGATTTGGCGAAGTCCCGTTGTCGAGATTGATGAGAATACTTCGATTATTTGTCCACCAACACACGAGGTTATTTTCATCAAGGAAGGAATGATGGAGGACATTTTTAATCAAGGAACGCATAAGCCAATCAAAAAGGCCGGTTTATTTAAAAAGGCCGAAAAGTATCAATGCGAAATTATCTATGTCAATAATTCCCGCGAATATAATATTTTTTGGGGAACACCAACAAGAATTGATATTATGGATCCCTTTAGTAAAATGCTCGTGAAATATGGAGCTTGCGGAAAATATACAATTACGGTAGAAAATACGAGAAGATTATATGAAAAAATCTTATCAAGCAATAATTGCTTAACAATCGATGCCATTAAGGATTATTTTATGGATTCATTAATCTTTTTTGTCAAAAAAGAAATTTCGGATTTAATCCTTGAAAATAATGTTGGATTTAATATGATTTATTCTTATTTAGATGAAGTTAGCGAAAGAATTGTTAATAAAATCCAAGGAGATTTTAATCGCGCCGGAATAAAAATTTGTGGGTTAACCTTTACAAATATCATTATTGATGATGAGGTTATTGATAAAATAAAGGATAAAATCAATAACGATGAGCCAATGATGTTTTGTCCATCCTGTGGTAAAGAGGTCGAAATTGATCATCGCTTTTGCCCATTTTGTGGTAGGGATTTATCATCAATAACCAAATGTCCAAAATGCCATGGAATTATCAATTCGGATGATATATATTGTATGAGCTGTGGAAATAAACTTAAGGAGTGATAGCTATGGGTTCAAAAAATACCGAAGAGGGATATACCTTAAATGACCTCTTAACCTCAATCAAGGTTATTAGAAATCATACTGATAATAAGGATGTATTAAGTCGATTAGATAAATGTTATGACGAAATCAAGTATGCCAAGCCTTCAAAAAAGGAAAAGGTTATGCTTATCAATAGGCAAATTGAAAATAAATTTGATGATGTTAGATTAAAGATTGTTCACAACGATTTAGAGGGTGCATTTAGTGAACTTGATGAGGTCGATAGTCTTTTAATCAAAAGAAAGGGAGCGACAGATTCGCTCAAGGAGGAGAATAAGGTGAGCTTATTTAGAAAGATTTTTCCAAAGAAAAAAACCCTTGCGAAACTACAAAAAAGCGAAGTGGTTGATCAAATTATTGAATTAGAAAAGCGCCAAGAGGAATTGGTGAAAAAAATTGAAGGTAGCGATGAAGCGGCGAAAGAGATGTTTAATAAAGGAAAGAATGAAAAAAATCTTCAGATGCGCACCTTCTATGCCAAAAAGGTTGAAAGCATTAACCGCGAAAAGGCTTCAAATATTAAACGAGCAACGATGCTCAATTTCCAATTGACACAGCTAAATCGTTTAATGGATGCGATTGATGATCGCGATTTCTTTTATGATCCTCATCAGGAAAATGTTATGACCCTTCTACAGGATGAAAAGCAGCTAAAGGCCTTCCTTGCGAAGAATCGTGTTATGGAGGAAGCAGCTGAGGATAAGCTATTAAACATCGAATCAGCCTTTGATGATTATGATGCGACGGCAAGTGATAATGAAGCAATTTATGGCTCTAAGCAAAGAACTGATGATATTCTTGCTCAAATGGAGATGCAAGCGCAAATGGAAGATGAGGAAGCTCTCTATAATGGCACATATACAAGCAAAAAGAAAGAAAACAAGGAAGTGGTATAGGAAATGGGATTATTTAAGAGTAAACAACAAAAAGAAATGGAACAACGTATGTTGATTCGTAAAACAATGCAAAAAATCCAAAAATATATTCAAAATTTAGAGAATCAAAAGGTTAAATATATTGAGTGGGCTAAAACAGCTAAACAAAAGGGTATTGATTCTCAATACAATTTAGCTGTAAGTGGACTAAAAACGGCTGTCGCTCAACAAAAAAAGGCCGAAGAAATCTTATTAAATTTTGAACTTACCTCCCAAATGCGTGATTTAAATGTTATGACAAGTGAATTTTTAGGTGGAATGTCAAGCTTATCACGAGAAATGGCCAAAATCAGTAAGAATATGGACTTTGTTAAGGTTCAACAGGAATTTGAGATTGCGATGATGGGAGTAGAAGAGACAACCTTCAATCTTGATAATATGCTTGATAGCAGTGAATCATCATTTAAATCGATTGCGGCTGATTCAAGCAAGGTTGATGATGATGAAATCAATCGTTTGATTAATAATGAAGTAACAGATGAAGAAAATTCTCGTGACCAAGAAATTGAAAAGAAATTAGCGGAAATTCAAAAACAAATCAAAGGATAGTGATATTATGGCGGATAAAAATTTTTTATATGACACCTTCAATATTTACTATAACCGTGGGATGGAGGCTAAGGAGAATGGTAATCAGGATCTTGCCAAAAGAAATCTTCTTTTAGCTGCCGAAACTTTACTTAAAATGGCTAAGGAATCGAAGGGGGAATATCAAAAATCGCAAATGGACCGGGCTAATCGTTTGATAGAGCTTGCCAATAATTTGAGTATTGATGTTAAACCTCGAGTTAATAATGCTAAAAATCCAAATCAAGCTCAAAAGGAAGAGGAAAAGGAAGAAGGAACACAATTTGAGGCTTCGAAGATTCCGAATATTTCCTTCAAGGATGTAGCGGGCTTAGATGACGTTAAGGAAGCAGTCAATAAGCGAATCATTTTACCGATGCGAAGGCCTGATATCTACAAGCGTTTCAATAAAGAAATTGGGGGTGGAGTTTTATTATATGGACCTCCAGGAACTGGTAAAACGATGATTGCCAAGGCTATTGCTAATGAGGCGCAAGCTGATTTTTATGCAGTTAAGTGCTCGGATATCGTTAGTAAATGGTTTGGTGAATCAGAAAAAAATATCAAAGAGCTTTTTGAGACTGCAAGAAAGAGCGAACGTGCAATCATTTTCTTTGATGAATTTGAGGCCATAGGAGCGAAAAGAGGCGATGGCTCAAGTGATGCTATCAGTCGAATGGTTCCGGAGCTTTTAGCGCAAATTCAAGGCTTTGCGACCTCCAATCAACAGCTTTTATTGCTAGCTGCGACCAATCGTCCTTGGGATATTGATAGTGCCTTTTTACGACCAGGACGTTTTAATGAAATGATTTATATTGGACTTCCTGATTATGAGGCAAGATTATATATGATTAAACGTAATTTTAAGGATGTGCCAATTAGTAAGGATCTTCATTTTGAAGATATTGCTAGAGACACAGAGGGCTTTAATGGAGCCGATGTTAAGGAGCTTTGCGAGCGAATGAAGGATGGACCGATTTCGCGTATGATTAAGGATGAAAGCTTAACAGATGAGGTTATTACCAATGAGGATTATGCTAATGCCCGCGCTAAGGTTCATTCATCTGTCCGTAAAGAGGATTTAGCTGCTTTTGAAAAGTATCGAAATAAGGATTAAAGGTGCTGTAATAGAATTTGATGAATCATTGTTAGAAAGAGCTTTAACGATATTAAAATCATGGTAGACTTAGTAAGGTAAAAGGAATATATTTGTATCCTGATACGGTTAATTTCAGAAAGGGAATTCCATCATTAACTAATTTGATATTGACATCGTATAAAGAGCCAGAAATTAAGAATTGTATATTCATATTCTTCAGCAGAAATAAAAATCAAATAAAGATGATTGAAATTAATGATGATGGTATATGGCTGTATGAAAAAAGATTGAATAACGCAAGCTTTATACTTCCATCAGTAGATGGTAATGTATAAATTGATAAAAGACAATTGATAGAAATTTTGAATATTGTATCACCAAAAAAGATAAGAAATAATGCTTAAAAGGATGGTACTCTAAAATAATCGGAGTAGGTAGCGAAACCAAGCTTTAAAAAAATCGGA
>CAZWLD010000004.1:82146-93785 GCA_964634685.1 uncultured Anaeroplasmatales bacterium | reverse complement strand
ACCGAGTAGCTAACAACAGCCATTAGATATCATCCTTTCTTTATATCTTCATTACCTTGATTCTCAATATATCTTTTTATATTCTCCATCACATTATCATTCGTTGTGGCAATATAAGACAAAAGTATAATCTCCACCATACTTACTTTCCAAGTATATTATACCACAAATCGCAACATAATCATAGTATAAAATGAAATTTTTTGATAAAATATATAATTTTATAAAAGTTTAATGACATCTGTAAATAAACAATCTATTTTTGATCTTTTTTATAAAAAAAGCCTTAATCACAAATGAATAAATGAGTGTGCGGCTTTGGTTTCATCAAAGGTTTTTCCAAGCGAGTTTTAATGAAGCTAATCAATGAATATGATATTGATATTAATTTTTCGACCGCAAAAGGCACTTATTCTTTTGACGAATACCTTGATAATATATATGATGGAAACAATATTTTTGGAGAACCTGTGCGTAAAGTTAGAAACACTAATGCTTTATTTCTTCCTCCCGAATATCAAAGGCCGCAAATATTATAGGAATTGAAGCCTGTTAATAAAAAAGCTTGGTTATTAAATCACTATATGAAGCGATAACCAAGCTATTTTAATCAGTAAAAAGGAAAACTGTACTTCATATCCGTTACTCCTTCATTTTTTGACTAGGATTTGGGCAATGATCCTATCACCATATATTTGATGGGATTATTTTGATGATGCTTTAAGCTAGAAACCTTGGTTCCGACATAATCTAAAACTGTCACATGCTTTAAATCAATATAGTAGCGATATTCCTTTTCAATTTGCGATTCAAATTGTTTTTTCACACCTAAAATTGGTAGAATCTCAGCCATGAATAAACCATCAAAGGCACCATAACTTATACTAGTGATGTTACTCTTTCTCCAATAATTGAAATAAAAACAAATCAATATGAAATATATTAGTTCACCGACTGAATAACCAAGTTTATAACAGAAATGTCATATATACCGGCAAGTATATATATTCGTTATCCTTTATATAGTTTTTGGAATAAATAATATATTTTTTGTCAATATATTGATGATATTTTCTCGCAAATTCATCTATACTTGCATGACTTTTATAATTAGATGATTTAACTTCAATTGGATAGATTTTTTTTCCATTTGTAATTACAAAATCTATGGAATATAAATTATTACTTTCTTCCTTATAAAATGTATTGTATTTTAAAATATGACCATTTGCGGCCAACATTTGTGCAACAATGTTTTCAAATAAAAATCCTTCATCTATGGATAGCTTATCCAATATTATAGACTTATATAAGGGATTGTTTAAATAGGGCGTTGAAATAAACATTTTACTTATTAATAATCCAGTATCACCTGAATAAACCTTAAGATTCGACAAATCAAATGACAACGATAATGTAGGATCAACATTTTTGATTTCATATGCCACATTTACTATTTTCGATTTTTCTAATTCATTAACATTATTTAGGCATGTATAAAGCTTAGTATTTTTCGAAAATGAGCTTGCGGTTATTTCAAATGTATGATTACTAAACATTGATTGAATATTATCATAAATTATCAAGGGAGTTACAGATGATCCAACTCTAGATATTTTTTCTAAATCCTCTCTATATAAATTAATAATATCTTTTTTTATTTTATCAACCATTTCAAAATCTTTGGTTTCTACATAAGTAGTTACAGCCTGCGGCATACCACCAACAGCCATATAGGTTCTAAACAATTTCATAGCCTTCTTATGAATAACTTCATGTAATGGTTTTTGCATTATATAATGTTCACTTATGGTCTTCAACATCGCTTCTTCATCTAATGCAAGTAAAAATTCATCAAATGTCATTGGATACATTTGTATTTTCTCTTCTTCAGACGGAATTACTATCTTTGAAGAATTTTTCTTAATTGAGATTAAAGAACCCGTTTCAATAAAATCATATCTTCCATCAGCGACTAGATGCTTAATCATTTCTCTTGCAGCAATATTTTTTTGAATTTCATCAAAGATAATCAAGGATTCCCTTGGATATAGCTTAATTCCTGTTACTAGCTGCAATAAAGAAAAAAAATCATCTAAGCTTTCGCTGTCCTCAAAGACCTTCTTAACACTCTTATTGTATGAGTTTTTTGTATCACCAAAGTCGATTTTAATGAATGATTTGTATTCATTTTTGGCAAATTCCTCTACTATAGTAGACTTACCTACACGCCTAGCACCCTCTATTAATAATGCTGTTTTACCATTTGATACTTTTTTCCACTCTAATATTTTATTATAAATTTTTCTTTTAAACATTAAAATCAACCTACCTTCATATATAATATAACATTCTTTTGTAGAATAATCAAGAAAATGTGCCGAAAATATTAAATTCTAATAAGGTATTTTATGCGGAAAATATTAAATTCTTATAAGGCGTTTTGTGCGGAAAATATTAATTTTTAAATATTACTTTTATTCCAAAAATATTAAAATTTCATATAACCATTTATTAAAAAGCCAAGACTCTTATGGCTATATTTACTTAAAGACATATTCTAAGCATGGCTACTTTTTAATTAGTATAAAGGATAATTGTACTTCCTTCCGTTACTCTTTCATTTTTGGCTGGGCTTTGAGCAATAATCGTATCACCATCTCCTATTATTTGAAAAGTGTAATATTGATGATGCTTTAAGCTAGAAACCTTGGTTCCAACATAGTCTAAAACTGTCACATGCTTTAAATCAATATAGTAGCGATATTCCTTTTCAATTTGCGATTCAAATTGTTTTTTCACACCTAAAATTGGTAGAATCTCAGCCATTATTGAACCAACTAAGGGAGCCGCAACAACTCCTCCATATTGGACGGTATTCTTGGGATTATCAATAGCTAAATAAACGACAACCTCAGGTTCATTCATTGGCGCTGCCCCCAAAAAGGACAAGATATAGTTATTTGCTAAATAACCGCCATCTTCACCAACCTTTTGTGCGGTTCCGGTTTTTCCACCGATTCGATATCCATCGACATAGGCACCTCTTCCGGTTCCTCTTGCGACGACATTTTCTAAAGCAAAGCAGACAAGGTTTGATGTTTCCTTACTGATGACATTTCTTTTTTTCAATGCCTTTCCTTCATAAATGACATTGCCCGATACAGAAACATTTTTTAGAATATATGGCTGCATCAAATCGCCACCATTAATGGCAGCGCTAGCGGCCGTTGTAAGTTGAATTGGCGTAACCGCATTTCCTTGACCAAAGGATGAAGTCGCAAGCTCAACCGGGCCAACATTATCAACGTTAAAAACAATACCCTTCGATTCTCCCAACAAATCAATTCCCGTTTTTTCGCCAAAGCCAAAATCCTTTATATATTTAAATAATCTTTCACTACCTAATCTTTCACCTATTTCCATAAACCCGGGGTTACATGAATTTTGAATAACCTCGAGGAAGGTTTCACTGCCATGTCCACCCGCCTTCCAATCCTTGATTCGTGCTCCGGCAACCATCCGATATCCAGCACAATAAAAGCCCTCGTCGAGAGTAAAAACCTGTTCCTCTAAGCCCGCTGAATAAGTCACAATTTTAAAGGTTGATCCCGGCTCATAGCTCATCCAAATAGGTAAATTTCGATTATATATTTCTTGACTATAATCTTGATAATTTTCTGGATAAAAGGTCGGATAGGAGGCCATTCCGAGAATTTCTCCGGTTTTAGGGCTTTGAACCAAAATTAACATTTGATCAGGATCATATTGCTTTATAGCATTGTTAATTGTATTCTCAATTATTTCTTGAATTTCTAGATCAATAGTTAAATAGATATCAAAACCTGGATTGCTTGATTCATATAATCCGTACATATCATGCATAATGTTACCTTTGGCATCTGTAAAAATTTTCAATGCGCCATCGGTTCCCTTTAAATATCCATCATAAATATATTCTATTCCCGCAATACCTTGATTATCTATTCCCGTAAAGCCTAAAACCTGGGCTAATAAATCACCATAGGGGTAATACCTAACGGTATCGCCAACAACATAAACTCCTGGGATGTTTTCATTCATAATTCTGCTAGCTTGTTCAGCTTTAATTTTTCGCCCTTCTGGCTTAATTAATTCGACGCTTACATTTTTATCTATATGGTTGGCAATAGCCTCATACGAGCAATTTAATACCTCTGATAAAAAACTAGCTACCTGATTCTTATCTTCAATTTGCCTTTTGATAATCGCAACCGATGGCGCCAGCTTATTCCCAACAATTAATCTTCCCTTGCGGTCATAGATATTCCCTCTTTGTCCTTCAATAGGAATATCTCGACTCCACAAATCAAGGGCCCTTTGATTGATATCATTACTCATATTAAAATAGATAAAGCCTAATCTTGCTAATAATGCAATAAAGCCAAGACAAAAAACTAATAAAATTAAGGTTAGCTTCTTTTTATATTTATACATTGAATCACCATTATAATTCTATTTCAAATAACAAAAGAAAGAACAAAAAAACTCTTAATACAAAAAAGTCAAGCGCTAAATTTATGTCAAAAAGAAAAAAACACCACCCTTTTGGATGATGCTTAGTTATAAAAACAAATTCTCTTTACTTATTAAGTATTGCTCTAAAATCAGCAACATCAATACAATCACCATCTACATATGACATAGTTGCTTTATCCATTAATTCATCGAATTCAGCATCTGAAAGCCCACCTAACGCAATAGGACTATTGGTCGGTAATGAAATCTCAAAAGGTATCCTTCGTTGTAATGCTATTTGTTTAAGATATAACGTCATAGCGGTTGACATTGAAAGACCTAGCTGTTCTAAAACAGCTTCCGCCCTTTCCTTAATTTCCGGTTCTATTCTTGTCATAATAGTTACGGTTTTTGCCATATCTAACTACCTCCTATAGATGGATTGCAATTTTTAATAGTAAAAAGTATAAAATAATTCTATTTACCTATTTTATATAACATATACCATTTACAGCTTTTAGATCTTTAGATCCAGCTGTGATATTTAATACCGTTTTATTTAAGTAAATATATCCAAATCCTTCTAAAATATTATCCGACTTAATTCCATCCTCTTCCGCAAGGATTACGATGTTAGCTTCATAAATTTCAACTAAATCTTTTCCCTTAATTCCATTACCTTTAGCATTAATATTAATTGTTGGATTATTTAAAATTCGAAGGGCATCCTTACAATTGATTCCATGCGCATTCACAGCCTCACCTAAAGCATTTGTAAAGGTTCCCTGGGCGTTGACAATTAAAGTACCATTTCCATTAATCGTTAAAGCCTTTTTACAGAAAATAGCCGCATTAGGCTCATCATTATCAACATTTTCAAATTTAGAATAAATTGAATTATCATTAATCGTATTAACAGTTCCATCCATCAAGGTAATAACCTTTTTCTTAGAGCCAAAAATAGCAATTCCAGCTCCATCAGTTGAATTAATTGTTACACCATTTAAATACAAATGAACCTGTCCTACTACATTAACATAAATTCTTCCATTTAATGTTCCCTCAAGCAAATAATTTCCTTCCGCTCTGATCTCTAAATCGCCCGTCATTTCTGAAAGATTACAATAAATGGCGCTGCTTGGCACGGTTGTCGTCATCTCATAATCCGATAATACCGATGGCGTAATCGAGATATATTGCTCTTCGGTTGAAGTATTATTAGCTGTTGTTGAATCATTGTTAGTAGTCGAATCACTACTCGTATTATCAGTCGTTTTTCCATCCTCGGTTGTAGTTTTAGTATTACAGCCAGCTAAACAAAATAATAAAAGTAAAGCCAAAATAAACTTTTTCATAATATCTATTTCCTTTCTTCAATTTCTTTTTTAATTACATCAATAACATCTTCCATTTGAATAATTGGACAATTTATATGCTTGTCCGGATGCAAAAGCAAATGCTTGCCCACTAAATAACAATCAATTCCCGCCATTTGCGCACAATAATAATCCTCGATATCATTGTTTCCAAATAAAATAACTTCCTCCGGCTTCAAAGAAAATTTTTCTAACAAATCAAGAAAATATTTCGGATTTGGTTTCGTAAACCTCGAATTTTCATATGCAGTAATAAAAGAAAAATCTTCTTTTTGTAATCCAACAAAGCTCATTCGCATTAAGGTTCCATTTAAAGGAAAAATAGGATTTGTTGATAAAACAACATAATCAAGATTTTCCTTAGCAAATGATACAATCTCTTGAGCCTGCGGATTAACCTCACAAACACTTTTTGATTTTTCAAAATCTGTCACATAGAAACGATCAAAAATTTCCTTATCAACTAAGCGTTCATGTCCATAATGCTCTTCAAAATATTTCCAAAAAGCATCACAATTAGTCATCCTACCATCGTTTTTATACATAGCCTTTGTGCCTTCCCAAATGACGCTTATTAATTCATCCTTTTGATAACCTAAATCCTTAACATATTGATAAAGCAAACCAAAATAGATTTCTGTAAATTGATTTTCATCCATTGGCAAAAGCGTTCCATCTAAATCAAAAAATACAGCCCTTAGCATTATTTATACCTCCTAAATCTAATTAAAGAATACCATATATTTCCCCTCAAGTAAACGAAAAAAATATTTATTTCATATAAAAAAGCCGCAATCTGCAGCCCATTTTTATTCAAAATATTTTTTTGAAAATTCATCATATTCCATATCACGATCGATAATCTCTCCGGATGGATCAAAATAGATAAAGCGATTACCAACCGACTCTAAAATCTCTTCATCATGTGAAGTAAATAAAATGTTTCCTGGGAAACGATTCATTCCCTTATTTAATGATTGAATTGATTCCAAATCTAAATGATTGGTTGGCTCATCTAAAAATAAAACATTGCTTCCAGATAACATCATCCGTGACATCATCGCTCTTTGCTTCTCGCCTCCCGATAAAACCCTGCTTTTCTTTAAAGGCTCATCACCACTAAAAAGCATTCGACCTAAAAAGCCACGAATAAAGGTTTCATTTTCATCACTCGAATACTGACGAAGCCAATCAATTAAATTCAAATCATTTTCAAAATATTCATTATTTGTTATCGGCAAATATGACAATGATGTCGTAACGCCCCATTTAAATTTTCCCGTATAATCATCATCAAGTCCTGCCAAAATATTAAATATCGTTGTTGGAATTAAGCTATTTGAGCTAATAAAACCAATCTTATCATTCTTGCGAACAGTAAAGGAGAGATTCTCGAAAAGACCAGGCTTTGATAAATTTTCCACTATTAAAATATCATTACCAACTTCACGGTCAGGCTTCCATTCAATAAAAGGATATTTACGAGTTGATGGCTTGATATCCACAATTTCCAGCTTTTCTAAAGCCTTTTTTCTCGAGGTTGCTTGACGCGATTTCGAAGCATTCGCACTAAAGCGAGCAATGAATTCCTCTAATTCCTTCTTTTTTTGTTCGGCCTTTTTATTGACATCCTTTAATTGCTTTAAAGCCAATTGACTTGACTCATACCAATACTCATAATTTCCTGGAAATAAAGTAATTTTTCCATAATCAACATCGCAAATATGCGTCACAACACGATTTAAAAAGTGACGGTCATGTGACACAACTAAAACCGTATTATCAAAGCTATCTAAGAAATTTTCAAGCCATCTAATCGATTTAACATCGAGATTGTTAGTAGGCTCGTCTAATAATAAAATATCCGGATTTCCAAATAAAGCCTGCGCAAGCAAAACCTTAACCTTTTGTTTACCATCTAAATTCTTCATTAATTCATAGTGATAATCCTCAGGAATTCCAAGACCAGTTAATAAGGTTGCCGCATCACTTTCAGCTTCCCAACCATTTAATTCCGCAAATTCGCCTTCAAGCTCGGCGGCCTTGATTCCATCATCCTCGCTGAATTCCTCTTTAGAATAAAGGGCTTCCTTTTCATCCATAATCTCCACTAATCTTTTATGACCTAAAAGAACAGTTCGCATAACTGTTTCTTCATCATATTCACTTTGGTTTTGCTTTAAAACCGACAAGCGTTCATTTTTATCTAAGATAACACTACCACTTGTTGGTTCAATTTCTCCCGATAATATTTTAATAAATGTCGTCTTACCGGCGCCATTGGCTCCAATAATACCATAGATATTACCTTTAGAAAATTGTAAATTAACCTCTTCATATAGCTTTTTTGTTTGAAATTGTAATCCAACGTTAATACACTTTAACATATTTACCTCCTATTTTTTTGGGCAATACGCATCTTAGCCGAATGCGCACGATTATTATTTTCTAATTCCTCTTCACTAGGCAAAATTGGATGCTTCGTGACTAAAGATAATTCCGCCACTTGATCAAATAAAGGAACATTTTTGGGAACATTGACAGTTGATTTTTCCTTTAAAATCGTTTTGGCAATCCGATCCTCTAAGGAATGGAAGGTTATGATTACGACTCTTCCCTCCGGATTTAATAAATCAATCGCATCAAGCAATGATTTTTCAAAAACCCTTAATTCATCATTGACCGCAATTCGTAAGGCCTGGAAGGTTTGCTTGGCGGGATGACCCTTTTTTGATCTTGCTTTGGCAGGATAAGCTTCCTTGATAATTTCTGCCAACTCAAAGGTTGTGTCAATTGATTTAATTGCTCTTTTTTTTTCTATCGCCCGAGCTATTTGTTTACTAAATGGATCCTCACCATAACGAACAAAAATCCTCAACAAATCATTGAAATCATATTTATTAACAATTTCCCACGCCGTAAGCTTGCTTGTTTGGTCCATCCGCATATCTAAATAAGCATCATAATTATAACTAAATCCACGCTCTGGCATATCAAATTGAAAGGATGATACTCCAAGATCATAGATGATTCCATCAATTTTATCAATCCCTAATTTAGCTAGCTCTTCCTTCAAGTTGACAAAATTGGCATTGATAATCGTAAATAAAGGATTATCACCAATTCGCTCCCTAGCTCGCTTGATGGCATAGCTATCCTGATCAAAGCTATATAAATGACCTGTTTTAAGCTTTGATAAAATCAAGCTACTGTGACCGCCTCCGCCTAAGGTTGCGTCAACATAAATTCCATCCTCTTTGATATTCAAACCTTCAATAGCTTCATTTAATAAAACCGTGATATGTTCGCCCATAAAAAACCTCCATATATAGAAAATAGATGCCGAGTGCATCTATTTCTAATAACTATTTATTGTCTTTTTCTTTAATAGTTACAACTGCTTTATTGTCATAGTATCCGCAATTTGGACATACACGGTGAGCTAATTTCATTTCTCCGCAGTTTGGACAAGTAATCATTCCAGGTACATTTAATTTGAAATGAGTACGACGTTTACGTTTCTTTGTTTTAGATGTTCTTCTAAAAGGAACTGCCATTTTCCTTCACCTCCTATTTTTTAAAATATTCTGCTAACGAAGCAAAGGCTGGATTAATTTCATCCTTTTCTTCGATATCATCATTATGAATGGCCCCATCCTTGACAACACGCATTGGAATATTGACAATAATATTTGTCAAAATACTAGGAATAAGGTCAATTGTTTGTCCATCAATGAGATTAATATCCAAATCATCCTCTTGGTCATAGCCAAAAATCTCTTCAACATCAAGCGAAATCGAATAAGGTACATCCTCAAGGGTAATTGCACATGTTAAAGTCAATAAAGCATCGATATTCATATTAAAAAGAAAATGATTTTCTTCATATTCATATCCATTACCAGATACATGAACTAAGCTTATATTCTTTACTCCATTGAACCCAACAATCTCATTTGATAAGTCTAAGGTTTCATCAAAGACAACGGGTTTATTCATGCGTCTTAATTCAGGAACTGCCCATTTCATAAAAAATCACCTCAGCACCATAGTATTATACATTTTTTTTATTTATCTGTCAATATTGCATAAAGAAAATCCCACGAAATTAACGGCATTATTAGCTACTTTTCTTTATTTTATCATCCAAATCGTGATATAATAATAGAAAAGGAGGCAAAAGCTATGAAAGCAATTGGTCTAATCGTTGAATATAATCCCTTTCACAATGGTCATCTTCATCACATCAAGGAAGCTAAAAAAAGAAGCCAAGCCGATGTTTTGATTGCGGTTATGAGTGGTAGCTTTAGTATGCGCGGAAATATCGCACCTATCAATAAATTTGAAAAAACCAAAATTGCCTTAAATCATGGCATTGATTTAGTCATTGAGCTACCCTTTCTTTATACCAATCAATCGGCCGATAATTTTGCCTACAATGCTATTTATTTATTAAATCAATTAAATGTTGATGAAATCTATTTTGGCAGTGAAACTAATGACATTGAAAATCTCAAAAAAATAGCCCTTCTTCTTGATTCAGAATTATATAATCTAGCCTTAAAAAAATACCTTCATTTATCATATCCGATAGCTAATGATTTAGCCCTCAAGGATTTAGGATTTACCAATCCTTCAAGCAATGATTCTCTTGCGATTCAATACATAAGGGCTATCAATAAACTGAATTCAAAAATCAAGCCCTATAGCATCCAAAGAATCGACTCAAACTATAATGATATTGTCCCTACAAGTGAAAATATCGCCTCGGCAACTGCAATTAGGCATCTTGAGGATATTTCTTCCTATGTTCCCGACGATGTTAATGACATTTATTTAGAAAAAGGCTTTATTAACGATAATATGCTTTTCCCATATCTAAAATACAAACTAAAAATTACAGATTTTTCATCAATCCAGGGCTTTGATGAATCATTAGCTAATCTTTTTAAAAGTGCCAATATAAACAATCCCGATGATCTTAATAGCCTTATCTCAAAGCGCTATACAAGATCAAGAATTTATCGCCTTTTATTAAATGTTTTACTAGATATAAAAAAATATCCAATCAGCGACCCTTCCTATCTTCGCGTTTTAGGAATGAATACAAAAGGTCAGGCTTACTTAAATAAAATCAAAAAGGATATTTCGATTCCTTTAATTGTTAAAGTTAAGGAAGGAATAAATAAAGATTTAGATATTGAGCTCAAGGCTAGCAGGATCTATAGTCTTATCGATGATATCTATACCTTAGAATTTCAAAAGCCAATAATTATTAAATAAAATTGGGAGACATCAGTAATATGTCTCCCTGCTTTATTTATAAATTAACTACGGCTTATATTTTATACCTCTAGCTACCATTGATATCGAGACAAAAACCATCAAAATCCCTACAACTAAAGGAAAAAAATCGTGAAAAGTATTTATTAATAAATAATCCTTGGAAATAAAATAAATTCGAAAAATGAATTCTTCGATTATAACTAAATCCGCAAGCGCCGAGGCAAAAGTCATTTCCTTTAAACCAATAACCATTAAATCCGTTTTATCATATGCTTTTTTCAAATTTAATACCGATAAAACAAACATTAATATCATAAATCCTATTAATAAATACCCAATAAAGCCAGAATATTCTTTATTATTAGAAGCATCGATTCCATTAATTTTTAAAACAACAAAGGCAATAAAAATAAATGAATAAACCAACAAAGCCAATGACATAAAAAGATATGCTTTCTTTTTATTGGCTCTACTCTTTGT